>CAXUCF010000172.1:4814-10643 GCA_964249275.1 uncultured Lichenihabitans sp. | reverse complement strand
CCATCGTGACGCTCGACGGCGAGCACGAGGTCAACGAGGTGTTCTTCACCGACGTCCGCGTTCCGGTGGCGAACCTTGTCGGCCGTGAGAACGACGGTTGGACGATCGCCAAATACCTCCTCACCTACGAACGCACCAACATTGCAGGCATCGGCGGCTCCATGGCGGCCTTGAGCCGGCTGCAGCGCATCGCCTCGCGCGAGATGTCGAACGGTTGCCCGCTGAGCCAGGACCCGCTCTTCGCGGCGCGCCTCGCCCGACTCGAGATCGACCTCGACAACTTCAGGACCACCAATCTGCGCGTGCTAGTGGCCGCCAGCAACGGCGGCGCACCCGGGGCCGAAAGCTCCATGCTCAAGATCCGTGGCACCGAGATCCGGCAGCAGATCGCAAGCCTCACCCGGCGGGCGCTCGGGCCTTATGCGCAGCCCTTCACGCCCGACGCGCTCGACGCGGAATACGACGGCGAGCCCGTCGGGCCCGACGGTGCGGCACCGGTCGCGGCCGCATATTTCAACAGTCGCAAGTTGTCGATCTACGGCGGATCCAACGAGGTCCAGCGCGGGATCGTGGCCAAGGCGCTGCTGAGGCTCTGATCCGATGGACTTCACCCCCACTGACGAGCGCCGCATGCTGGCCGACACGCTCGGCCGCTATCTGGCGACCCATTACGGGTTCGCGACACGCATGAGGATCGCGGCCTCGCCGGAAGGGTTCAGCCGTGAGGCCTGGGGCGCGATGGCTGAACTTGGGGTGATCGGGGCCTTGTTCGGCGAGGAGGCGGGCGGCTTCGGCGGTGCCGGTTTCGACATCGCCACCGTGTTCGAGGCCATGGGCCGCGCCATCGTGGTCGAGCCTTTCCTGGGCACGCTGATGGCTGGCCGGCTCCTCGCGCAGGAAGGCGGTCATGACGGCCTCGTGGCCGACATCATCGCCGGGTCCCAAATCGTCACGGCGGCGCTCTACGAGGCCCAGGGCCGCTACGACTATGCGAACGTCGCGACCCGAGCGGAGCGCGACGGCGGCGGCTGGCGGCTCACGGGCGCCAAGGCCGTGGTGCCGCAGATCGAGGCGGCCGATGTCGTGATCGTATCGGCCCGCACCGTCGGGAGCCCGGGTCAGCCGGACGGGCTGTCGCTCTTCGCCGTGCCGCGTGCCGTCCGCGGCGTGGCGGTGCGAGGCTACGGTATGATCGATGGTGGACGCGGGGGCGAACTCGAACTCAGGGATGTGGCGCTCGATAGTGCCGCGCTGGTCGGTCGCGAGGGTGGCGCCCTGCCGCTGATCGAGCGGGTGGTCGCGGCCGGCCTCATGGCGCTGTCGTTCGAGGCGGTCGGAGCCATGGCGGTGGTGCGCGACGCCACGCTCGAACACCTGCGCACCCGCGTGCAATTCGGCGCACCGATCGGCCGTTCGCAGGTGCTGCAGCACCGCATGGCGACCGTCGAGATCGAGATCGAGCAGGCGCGCTCCGCCGCCATCAATGCGGCTGCGGCGCTCGACGGCGATCGCCATGCCCGCGAGCGGGCGGCGTCGGCCGCGAAATACACGATCGGCCGCGTCGGCACGTTGGTGGCCGAGGAGGCGATCCAGATGCACGGCGCGATCGGCATGACCTGGGACTTGCCCCTGGCGCACTACGCCAAGCGCCTCGTCATGATCGGCCACCAGCTCGGCGACGAGGACTTCCACCTGCAGCGCTACATCGGCCTCGGCCACGCCGGCGGGCCGGCCGTGACGCCCAAGGACTTGGCCGAGGCATGATGGGGCCGCCGATTGGGGGCGAGGCAGGGAGAGTGCGATGTCGCTGTTCGATCTCACCGGCAAGGTCGCGGTCATCACCGGCTCGTCGCGCGGGATCGGCCGGGCCATCGCGATCCGCATGGCCCAGCATGGCGCCCGCGTGGTGGTGTCGTCGCGCAAGCGCGCGGCCTGCGACGCGGTCGTGGACGAGATCCGCGCCGCTCACGGGGCGGGCAGCGCCATCGCGGTCCCGGCCAACATCTCGGCCAAGGACGACCTGCACGGCCTTATCGGTCGCACCGAGGAAGAGCTTGGTCCGGTCGACGTGCTGGTCTGCAATGCGGCCAGCAACCCCTACTATGGACCGCTGCACGCCATCGCGGACGAACAGTTCCGCAAGATCCTCGACAACAACGTGCTGTCCAATCATTGGCTGATCCAGCTCGTCGCGCCCGGCATGATGGCGCGGCGCGACGGCTCGATCGTCATCGTGTCGTCCATCGGCGGCCTCCGCGGCTCGCCCGTGATCGGCGCCTATGGCGTGTCCAAGGCGGCCGACATGCAGCTCGCCCGGAACTACGCCGTGGAATACGGCCCCTTCGACGTGCGCGTGAACTGCATCTGCCCCGGCCTCGTGCGCACCGATTTCTCGCGCGCGCTGTGGGACAACTCCGAGGCATTGGAGGCGCGCGTCGCGGCGACGCCGCTGCGGCGCATCGGCGAGCCCGACGACGTGGCGGGGGCAGCGGTCTTCCTGGCCTCCGCGGCCGGGCGCTTCGTCACCGGGCAGGCGATCGTCGTCGACGGCGGCGTCACGAGTTGAGGCACTGGGTTCCAAATAATTCAGATATTTCTGATATGTTATCCATGCAGAACTGGCGAGTCTGCCGCTATCTGCACTGCCCCGGCGTTGCGTCTTCATGCCAACTCAACACAAGAGCGGGGACGGCGAGAATGGTTCATATTCCGCATATTTGGAATGATTCGTCGGAAGTACCCGTCAGATCGACGGGCAGGATGGAACGGGCAGACCGGATTCGCCGGTAGATCGTCGCGGCGACGGGCCGGGCCGGGGTCGAAATGGCGGTGCCGACGACCGAAGGGAGGCGGCCCGTAGCTCTGACGGGGGCATCGTATGGAACTGTCGCCAGACCCGCCGCATGTGCCTGGCCGAGCTGAACCCGGCTCGCTCTGCGACCCGCTCGAAGCCGATATCGGTTTCCCCGACGAGGTCGCGAGCCAGGATGATGCGCCCGCGATTGATGGCGTCGATGACGGTCATGCCGGCATGGGTTATGAACAGCCGCGACAAGTTGCGCGAGCTGGCGCCCGCAACACGGCCCAACTCGGCCACAGACCAGTCCCGCGCCGGATCGGCCGCGATGGCATCCTGCGCGCGGTGAACGATCGGATGAATGTGGCTACGCCCTTCCAGCCACGGCGAAAGCTGGGGGTCGTTGGCGTTGCGGCGCATGTGGATCACGAGCGTGCGGGCGACGGCGAGGGCCGCCGCCGGCCCGACCCAGACCGAAACGAGGTACAGCATCAGGTCGACCCCCGCGGTCACGCCGGCGCTGGTGAAGCGGTCACGATCCTCGACAAACAGCCGATTTTCCAGCACCCGGGCCTCCGGTGCTGCATCGGCCAATTTGGCGCAGCTCGCATGGTGCGTGGTGCAGGCATAGCCGTCCAGCAGCCCGGCGCGGGCCGCCAGCAGCGCGCCCTCGCAGACCGTCACAAGCGTGTGGCCGGGCCGAACCGCAGTGCGCAGCCAGGCGACGATCTCCGCCTCCGCCCGAATATCGGATTCCGGAGATGGTGGCGCTCCCAGGATGCGATCGGAAGAACCGGGCACGAGGACCACGGCGCCGTCCTCGACCGTCGCCGGCAGTGGATCCGCACCGCTCAGCGCCAACCCGATCGAGCAACGGGTGGTCGCCTCCGGCGCCGTGTAGGACACATCGAGGGTGATGCGGTCCTGGACGGCCCCGGCCACCCGCAACACTTCCAGGGGGCCGGCCAAGTCCAGCAGCAAGGCGCGCGGCGGCAGCACCACCAGCACGGGAATGCGCCTCCGCGCCTCGGTCATGCGGCGATCGGCAGCGCCGGGCCGATCAGCGCCTCCGCGACCGTGACGATGCGGGCGAAGCGGCCGGCCAGCACCAGTTCCGTCCGAGCCTTGATGTCGGCCGTGCTATAACGGCGTCCGTCCGGGTGGGTCATCGGGAAGGTCAACGTCGCCTCGGTGACGTAATCCACTGCCCAGCCGCGGTCCGAGGCGTGTCGGGTCGTCGTCTCGCAACACTGCTCGCTGCGGATGCCGGACACGATCAGCCGATGGATGCCACGCTCCGTCAGCCAGACGTCGAGGCCGGTGCCGACGAGGGCACTGTGCCTGCTCTTGTGGAACACTGCGTCGGGCTGGACGTCGATGGGCGCAAGCGTTCGGATATGGCCGGACTCGATCGAGAAGTGGCCGTTCTGCGACGTGTGAAACACCTGCAGCACGGGCATTCGCTGCGAGACGGCACCGTCGATCAGCGCCTGCAAGCGCTCGGTGAAAGGCGCCACATCCTCGTCGCTCCAGTAGGGAGCGTGGCGGAACGATTCCTGGACATCGATGATCAGCAGGGCTGCGTCGGACATTTTCGGCCTCGCGCGGTTATGAAGAAGCCGCAACATCGGCCGATCGTGTACCGTTGGAAAGCACCCGGACAGCCAAGGTGCGGACATTTCAGGCCATTCGGGCTCCACTGGGCCGGGCGCTGTCGGCCGTGCTCCACGAAGTCACGACGCCGAACGTGCCTGGGCGCTTGTTTCGGCAAGCGCGGCACTGTTTCGCGACACTCCGAGGCCCGGCGGAGCCGAGCCCCGGCTTTATAGACGTGCCCGGTGCCTATTCCGCGGCCTGCTTGCGGACCTCCTGGCCGTCAGCCGGCACGGACGCGACCGTCTTCAGGATCTGGGATGCGATCTGGTAGGGGTCCCCCTGAGAGTTGGGGCGGCGATCCTCAAGGTAGCCCTTGTAGCCGTTGTTGGCGAAGCTGTGAGGCACCCGGATCGACGCGCCGCGATCGGCGACCCCGTAGCTGAACTGGTGGATCGACTGCGTCTCGTGCTTGCCGGTGAGACGCATGTGATTGTCCGGCCCGTAAACCGCGATGTGATCTTCCCGCGCGGCCTCGAAGGCCCCCATCAGCTTCTCGAAATAGGCCTTGCCGCCCACGTCGCGCATGTAGGCGGTCGAGAAGTTGCAGTGCATGCCGGACCCGTTCCAGTCCGTGTCGCCCAGCGGCTTGCAGTGGTACTCGATGTCGATGCCGTATTTCTCGGTGAGCCGCTGCAGGAGGTAGCGGGCCATCCAGACCTCGTCGGCGGCCTTCCTCGAGCCTTTCCCGAAAATCTGAAACTCCCACTGTCCCTTCGCGACTTCGGCGTTGATGCCCTCGTGGTTGATGCCGGCCGCGAGGCATGCATCGAGATGTTCGTCGACGATCTTGCGGGCGACAGGTCCCACGTTGCTGTATCCGACGCCCGTGTAATAGGGACCCTGCGGCGCGGGATAGCCGGACTCGGGAAAGCCGAGCGGCCGGCCGTCCTTGTACATGAAATATTCCTGCTCGAACCCGAACCAGGCGCCGGGATCGTCGAGGATCGTGGCACGCTTGTTCGACGGGTGCGGGGTCCTGCCATCCGGCATCATGACCTCGCACATGACGAGCGCGCCGTTCTTGCGCTCGCTGTCGGGATAGACCGCGACGGGCTTCAATACGCAATCCGAGCTTCGGCCTTCCGCCTGCAGGGTCGAACTCCCGTCGAAGCCCCACAGCGGAAGCTGCTCCAGCGTCGGGAAGCTGGCGAATTCCTTGACCTGCGTCTTGCCGCGGAGGTTGGGGACCGGGGTGTACCCATCGAGCCAGATATATTCCAGCTTGTACTTCGTCATTGCATTCCTCTCATCGGTTCGCTGGCGCGCGGTCGAAAGTAGGCCCGAGCAGGACTCCGCCACTACGGACTGGGCCGGGTCTAAGCATTTGCTATGCCAGCCCGTGGGCGATCCCCGGGGGCCGCTACGCTGTTTTGAGT
>CAXUCF010000172.1:0-4804 GCA_964249275.1 uncultured Lichenihabitans sp. | reverse complement strand
CGACCATCCCAGGCGCTTGGCGAGGCGCTCCAGCGCGATCCGGCCGAGATGGGAATTGCCTGCCGTGTCGAGGCCGGGCGACCAGACCGCGATGGACGCTTTGCCGGGTGCGATCGCCAGAATGCCGCCGCCGACGCCGCTCTTGCCCGGCAGGCCAACCCGATAGGCGAATTCGCCGGACCCATCGTAATGCCCGCAGGTCAGCATCAGCGCGTTGATGCGCCGCGCCCGCTCGGGCGGCACGACCGACAGCCCGGTGGAGGGATTGCGCCCCCCATGGGCGAGGTAGCGTGCGGCGAAAGCGAGCTGCCGGCACGACATGGCGATGGCGCAGTGGTGGAAGTAGACGCCCAGCGTGAAATCGACGGGGTTCTCGATCACGCCGAAGGACTTCATGTAGTTCGCGAGCGCGGTGTTGCGGAACCCGGTGCGCTTCTCCGAAGCCGCCACCGCCGCATCGATCGTGATCGACGGATCCTGGGCGAGGAACTGCATGAACCTGAGGATTTCGCCCAGCGATTCGCGGGGCTGATGCCCCGAGACGATGACGTCCGTGACCGCGATCGCGCCCGCATTGATGAAGGGGTTGCGGGGCACGCCCCGCTCGCGCTCGAGCTGCACGATCGAGTTGAACGCGTTGCCCGAGGGCTCGCGGCCGACCCGCCGCCATAGCGCGTCGCCGATCATGCCGAGCGCCAACGTCAGCGTGAAGACCTTGGAGATGCTCTGGATCGAAAACGGGACATCGCTGTCGCCTCCTGCAGCGACTTGGCCGTCGGCATCGATCACCACGATGCCGAAACTCTGGGGGTCGACCCGGGCCAGTTCGGGAATGTAATGCGCGACCTCGCCCCGGTCGGTCCTCCCCGCCATCTCTTCGGCGATCTCTTGGACGACAAGGGCTAGATCGGGCACGGCGTCGCTGACCTCGGATCTGAAGGGACTGCGCTGCAGGTCCCGGGCTCGGCACGGCCGGCTGTTCACGCGGGCGACCGTCTTGCGTTTCGCTTCTCCCGTCCTATCGTCGGCGTCAACAACAGGTCCGCGACAGGTGGATGCCGGGGAGGGTGCCATGCGGGCGAGAACGAGCGAACCGGGCCGCCTCGGTGGTGCGCGCCCTATCGAACGGGCCGCCGTGGCGGCGCGGTTTCCGCCGGTCGAAGCGGGAGTTGCGCTGCCGCCCCCGCCGCCGCAGGACTGGCCGGCCATTCCGTTCCGTGATGCGGAAGCGGAACTGACCCGGGCCGGCTCGCCCTACGCCGTGGAGACGATCGCGATCCGTGGCGTGCCGACCCGCATCTGGGCTCATGCGCCACCCACGCTCCGGCATGTGTTCCTGACCGCGCGGTCCTTCGGCGACCGGCCGTTCCTGGTCTACGGCGATGAACGCACCACTTTCGAGGGCTTCTCGCGCGCCACGGTGGCATTCGCCAGTGCCTTGATGGCGGCCGGCATCGTCAAGGGCGACCGCGTCGCCATCGCCATGCGCAACCTTCCCGAATGGCCGGTCTGCTACTACGGCGCTCTGCTCGCCGGCGCCATCGCGGCACCGCTCAACGCCTGGTGGACCGGTTCGGAGCTCGCCTATGCAATCGTCGATGCCGGCGCTGCCGTGGCGATCGTCGATGACGAGCGTCTGGACCGGCTGCGTCCGCATCTGGCGCACTGCCCGGCTTTGCGACTTCTATTCGCGACGCGTACCGTCACGCCCTTGAACGATCCGCAGATCCGCCGGCTGGAAGAGGTCACCGGAACCGTCGCGGGCTGGGGCAACCTGCCGGACCGCGCCGTGCCGGACGTGGCGCTCGACCCCGAGGATGACGCCACGCTGTTCTACACGTCGGGCACGACCGGCCAACCGAAGGGCGCTGTCGGATCGCACCGCGCCGCGGCTTCCACCGTCATGGCCTATGGCTATTCGGCGGCACGGAGTTGCCTGCGCCGCGGCGTGCCCGTGCCGCAGCCCGACCCCGCTGCACCCCAGCGAGCCTCGCTGATCTCCATACCCCTGTTCCATGTCACCGGCTGCCATGCGACCCTGGGCAACGCGCTATGGCGCGGCCAGAAGCTCGTGATCATGCATCGATGGAACGTGCGTGAGGCGTTGGATCTGATCGAACGCGAGCGCTGCACCAGCGCGGGCGGCGTCCCGAGCATCGCCTGGGAACTCGTGGCGAGAGCCGGCGATGGCGACCGGGACCTGTCGACCCTGGAGACCGTAACCTATGGCGGCGCGCCAGCGGCCGGCGACCTCGTGCGGGCCATCAAGGCGGCGTTTCCGCGGGCCAGCCCGGCAACCGGCTGGGGCATGACCGAAACATCCGCCACCTTCACGCATCACATGGCCGAGGATTACGAGAACCGGCCGGAAAGCTGCGGGCCGCCGCTGCCCGTGTGCGAGGCCCGCGTCGTCGATGCCGAAGGCGCGACGCTACCGCCCGATACGGTCGGCGAACTCGTCGTCAAGGGACCCAACCTGGCGCGGGGCTACTGGCGCCGGCCGGACGCCGATGCCGAGACCTTCTCGGCCGGCTGGATGCGCACCGGAGACCTCGCCCGCATGGATGCGGAGGGCTTCGTCACCATCGTGGACCGCATCAAGGATATGCTGATCCGGGGCGGAGAGAACATCTACTGTGTCGAGGTCGAAAACGCGCTGTTCGAGCATCCGGCCGTCATCGACGCCGTCGTGCTGCCCATCCCTCACCCGACCCTCGGGGAGGAGCCCGGCGCCATCGTCACCCTGGCCGACGGATCGGCGGTGACCGAGGGCGAGATCCGCGCCTTCTTGGCGCAGCGGATCGCAGCCTTCAAGGTGCCGGTGCGGGTCGTGTTCTCGCCCGCCATGCTGCCGCGCAATCCGTCGGGCAAGATCCTTCGGGCTCAGCTGCGCGGCGCGCTGTCCGAAGACGCGACGCCGCCAGCGCCCGACGGCAGGGGCCGTCGCGGACAGTCGGATCAGCCGGCTTTCCCGAGCGAGCCCTCCGAAGCACCGTGAGCTGTGCCGTAATTCGACCTCATTCGGGGGGCGAAACGAGGTAGGGGATTCGCATGATCCCGGTTCTACGGGCCGGGCCGCGTTAACCCTCCGGAAACCAAGCGGGGCCGACTATGCCAGGCATCGACAGCTCGACCCGGCTGCCTTTCGTCATGACCGCTCGGGCCGCGGCGGTAGGGCGCAGTCCACGCTCGGGTCGTCGTTGTACCGTTCCGGTTGCGCGAAGGTCATGAAGTCTTTGGTCGTCGCGTGCGCTGGAGTGAAGCCGATACTGCCTGTCCTGTCCCGGCCCGACTTTGCCACATCGGGCCTGGTCGTCGCGGTCGCCTTCGTCCTTGCCGGCTGCGCCACGCAACCCACCCGCACGGCCGGCGGCCCCGGCGAGGGTCGGTACTTCGATCCGGTCCTCGGCGTCTGGGCCAGTCCGCGCGTGGTCGATGACGGTCAGCCCGTCCCACGCGGCGGCGGCGGTTACCTGGTCGGCCGGCCCTACACGATCGGCGGCCGCACCTTCATCCCCAACGCCAATCCCCAGAACTACACGGCGGTGGGCACGGCGTCCTGGTATGGCGACGCCTTCCACGGTCGTCGCACCGCGAACGGCGAGGTCTTCGACAAGCGTTCCATCTCGGCCGCCCACCCGACACTGCCGCTGCCGAGCTACGTGCGCGTGACCAATCTCAAGAACGACCGCTCGATGATCGTGAGGGTCAACGACCGGGGCCCCTATCACGGCGGCCGCGTCATGGACGTGTCGCAGCGGGTCGCCGAGGCGCTGGACTTCAAGGGGGAGGGCACGGCGCGGATCCGCGTGGACTATATCGGCCGCGCCAGTCTGGCCGGCTCCGACGACGACAAGCTCACGGCTTCGCTCAGGACAGATGGCGGTCCGGCGCAGCTCGGCGGGGTCGTGGTGGCGGACCAGGCGGTTGCCGCGCTGCCGCCGAGCATACCTGCGCGGCCCGTCCAACCTCTTCCGCGGCAGGCGATCGTGCCCGTCGTGCGGACCGGCCGCTCCCGCGGCATGGCCCTGCCGAGCAACTCGCGGCAGGACCCGTGGACATCGCTGCGCAGTTCGGCCCTTTCTCCGGTGAAGCCCCAGGGTGCCGGGTTCCCCGCTCTTCCCGTGCCTCCTGTCCGCTCGGCCGGCCAGACCGCCCGGCGCCCGACCGCCACCGCGCCCCTACGGCCGCTCTTCGCTGCCCCGGCGCCCTCCGATGCCGAAGCCGAGATCAGCTTCGCCGTGCCGCGGCACCGGCCCGCCCTGGCGCAGGATCGCGCGGGCGCCAGCGACGATGTGCGCTGACGATGCCCCGCAGACGAAAGGCGTCGTCCCCGCGCGTGCCAGGGCTGGAAGGCCCTGACGACCGCTGGCAATCAAGCGGTGGCGAGCTAGAATGAACGCGGGGCGGCCGGCGAGCCGGCCCCGGCGGAGGCGAGAGCGACCCGTGTCGACGACGATCCTGCGGTCGGTGCTGCTGACCGTGCTGTGCTGGTGCCTGGCCAAGGCCCCGGCGGACGCGGCCGAGTCCTTCCAGACCATCGCGCCCTTTGCCCTGCTGATGGACGCCGACACGGGCAGCGTACTGTTCGAGAAGAACGCCGACGGGACCATGGCGCCGGCCTCGACCACCAAGATCCTCACGGCCGAGATCACGTTCCGGGAGATCAAGGAGGGCCGTCTGAAGCTCGACGACACCTTCCTGGTATCGGAGAATGCCTGGCGCAGCGGGGGCGCCAAATCCGGCGGATCGACCATGTTCCTGGTCGTGATCTCCTTGCAAGTTGACCGTACAAACCTGTGGC
>CAXUCF010000171.1:0-10655 GCA_964249275.1 uncultured Lichenihabitans sp. | reverse complement strand
GTGGTCTGGGTGCTCTACGGCTATTCCGTCACCTTCACGGATGGAGGCAGTTGGACGCCCTACATCGGCGGATTCAGCAAGGCGTTCCTGGCCGGCGTGACTCCCACCTCAACTGTCGCGACCTTCTCGAACGGCGTCGTCATCCCTGAATACGCCTACATGGTGTTTCAGATGACCTTCGCGATGATCACGCCCGCCCTCATCGTCGGTGCCTTCGCCGAGCGCATGAAGTTCCCGGCCGTGATGGTCTTCATGTTGCTGTGGGTGTCGCTGGTCTACTTCCCGGTGGCCCATTGGGTCTGGTACGCGGCAGCGCCCGATGACGTCGCCAAGGCCGCCAAGGCGCTGGCGGCAGCGGCCGACGATGCCGCGAAGAAGACCGCCCAGGCCAACCTCGAAGCGATCCAGGCCAATGCCGGCTGGCTGTCCCAGGCCGGCGCCCTCGATTTCGCGGGCGGCACCGTGGTGCATATCGACGCCGGCATCGCGGGCCTCGTCGGCGCGCTCCTGATGGGCAAGCGTCTCGGCTATCCGCGCGAGCCCATGCCGCCCCACTCGCTGACCATGACCATGATCGGCGCCTCGCTGCTCTGGGTCGGGTGGTTCGGCTTCAACGCCGGTTCCAACCTCGAAGCGACCGGCACGACGGCGCTCGCCTTCGTCAACACGATGGTGGCGACCGCAGCCGCCGTCTTGTCCTGGCTGTTCGTCGAGTGGATCTTCAAAGGCCGGCCGTCCCTTCTCGGTATGGCGTCGGGTGCCGTCGCGGGGCTCGTCGCCGTGACGCCCGCTTCGGGTTACGCGGGTCCCATGGGCTCCGTGGTGCTCGGCCTACTGGTCAGCCCGCTGTGCTGGTTCTTCGTCGCCATCGTCAAGGACAGGTTCGGTTACGACGATTCTCTGGACGTCTTCGGCGTCCACTGCATCGGCGGCATCTTCGGTGCCATCATGACGGGGATCCTGGTCGCCCCCTCGCTCGGCGGCGTCGGCCTCACCGATTACGCCAACTACTCCCACGACAACGCCGGCACCTACGAGATGGGCCAGCAAGTGCTGATCCAGCTCAAGGCCGTCATCGCCACCTTGGTCTGGTCCGGTGCCGGCTCGGCCATCCTCTACTGGGTCGTCGACATGATCGTGGGGCTTCGGGTTTCGCCCGAGAAGGAGCGCGAGGGCCTGGACATCTCCGAGCACAGCGAGCGCGCGTACAATTACTGACTTCGCCGGATCTCTGCGCCTCAATGAGGCGGTTCCTCCGGGAGCCGCCTTTTTTACGACGGGGGGCTACGCGAACGCTGCCCGACCCGGTTCACACCACCACGAGCTTGGGTTTCCGGTCCAACGCCTGCAACACCCGGCCAAGCTCCGGCCCGCGTTTCAGGATCAGTCCCGTGGACGCCACCACGGCGTAGGCACCCTGACGCCGGGCCAAGCCGGGATCCTTCTCGACGCGATAGAGTGGCACTTCCGACGCGCGGCGATAGATGCTGAACACCGCCTTGTCGGCCCTGAAGTCGATGGCGTAGTCCCGCCATTCGCCTTCAGCGACCCTGCGGCCGTAGATGTTGAAGATCTCACGCAGTTCATGCCTGTCGAACGACACGACGGCGCCGCTCCGGCGGGCCACTTCCGCCTGCTCCCGCCGCGATGGGAAAGTCGTGACCGAGCCTTTCTCGGAGCCGGTCGGTCCCGCTTCGTCCCGCTGCCCGTCCGGCGTCTCGCCTTCACTCATTCCATGCCTTTCCATGACCCCGCGCAGCATGGCGTGAAGGCCCCGGCGGTTCAAGGCCGTCGCGGAAAACGGCGTGTTGCCGGCGGGAAACCGCAACTCCGCCCCGGAGGGGCCCAGGATCGGCCGCACGACGAGGTGTAAGACGCCAGCGCCGCCGAGGCGGCGCCCGTCCCGGCTTGTCAGCCCCCCAGCCCACGGGACGGTCGTGCCGCTTCCTCGCCGGGAGGCGAGACCGCGACAAGAGGCCGGCAGTGAGCCTCCGCTCCTGCCGGTCTTTTTCGTCGCATGCCAGCCTTGCAACCCCCTCGCGCAGGGTCGATATGAGGTCCGCTCCGCGGTAAGGTCTCTCCCGACCGACCGCGCAATCCCCTGACCGCACCCGTCCGGCGTCGCTCACCGCTGAGTCGAGCGACCCCTCACGCTGCGGTCGCTCATAGCGGAAGGTTTGCGAGATCGATGAGTGAGTCCGACATCCAGACCGCGGCGGCAGGAGTCGCCACCGGAGTTGGGACCGAGAAGAAGGCGTTTCAGGCCGACGTGTCCCGGCTTCTCGACCTCATGGTGCATTCCATCTATTCCGAGCGGGACGTCTTCCTGCGCGAGCTGATTTCCAATGCGGCCGACGCTTGCGAAAAGCTGCGCTATGAGGCCATTGCCCAGCCGGAACTGACCTCCGATGGCGAGGGCTTCGTCATCCGGGTGGTGATCGACAAGGATGCCAAGACCCTCGCGGTCGTGGACAACGGCGTCGGCATGGCGCGGGACGATCTCGACCGGGCGCTCGGCACCATTGCCAGTTCCGGTACCAAGGCGTTCCTGGACAAGATCGGACCTGAAGCCGAGGTCGAGAGCGGCAACCTCATCGGCCAGTTCGGCATCGGCTTTTATTCGGCCTTCATGGTGGCCGACAG
Organism: uncultured Lichenihabitans sp.; assembly: GCA_964249275.1. GTDB lineage: Bacteria > Pseudomonadota > Alphaproteobacteria > Rhizobiales > Beijerinckiaceae > Lichenihabitans. Next base: position 8,012 of record CAXUCF010000171.1, on the reverse strand, counting down.
CGTCGAAGTGCGGACGCGGCGGGCCGGCTCCGACGAGGCCTGGCGCTGGACCAGCGACGGCAAGGGTGACTACGCCGTGGCACCCCTCCCGCTCGATGAGGCGCCCGGCCGTGGGACCCGCGTGACGCTGCATCTCAATGAGGCTGCAGCGGCCGAGTTCCTGGAGCCTTATCGGGTCGAGCGGCTCGTCAAGGAGCACAGCGGCGCCGTGGCGGTGCCGATCGAACTCCTCGAAAAGCCGGACGGGGAGCCGCGTCGCCTGACGGATGGCGCGGCGCTCTGGGCCAAGTCCAAGGCCGACATCAAGGCCGAGGAGTACACGGAATTCTACCGCTCGCTCGCGGCGCAGTACGACGAGCCGGCCCTCACGATCCATTATCGGGCCGAGGGGCGCCACGAATACTCCGTGCTGGCCTTCGTGCCGGGTTCGAAGCCCTTCGACCTGTTCGATCCCCAGCGCAAGGGCCGCACCAAGCTCTATGTCCGCCGCGTGCTGATCACCGACGAGGCCGACCTGCTGCCGGGGTGGCTGCGCTTCGTTCGGGCCGTGGTCGACACCGCTGACCTGCCGCTCAACGTATCGCGCGAGATGGTGCAGTCGAGCCCCATCTTCGCGGCCATCCGCAAGGGCGTCACCAACCGCGTGCTGGGCGATCTCACCAAGATGGCCGACAATGACCCGGATGGTTTCGCCAAGATCTGGGAGAACTTCGGGGCGGTGCTCAAGGAGGGGCTTTACGAGGATCCGGAGCGGCGCGACGGCCTGTTCAAGCTGGCGCGTTTCGCGACCACGCGGCAGCCCGACGGCGGCCGCACGCTGGCCCAGTACGTGGCCGACCTCCGGCCCAACCAGACCGCGATCTACTATCTCGTCGGCGACGACATCGCCCGGCTGAAGACGAGCCCGCAACTCGAAGGTTTTCGGGCGCGCGGCATCGAGGTTCTGCTGTTGCCCGACGCCGTCGATGCATTCTGGGTGTCGAACGCCGCTGGCTTCGACGGAAAGCCCTTCAAGTCGGTGACCCAGGGTGCGGCGGACATCAAGGCGGTCCCGCTGGCCGAAGGCGGCGAGGAGCCCACGGCCCGGGATGTCGGGCCCAAGCTCGCAACTCTGCTGGCCTTCATGAAGCAGACGCTGGGCGAGGCCGTGGAGGATGTGCGGGCGTCCGACCGCCTGTCCGAAAGCCCCGCCTGTCTCATCGCGCCGGAGTTCGGCCCCGACCGGCGCCTCGAGAAGATCCTGGCCCAGCACGGCAAGCTCGGCATGCAGACCAAGCCCGTGCTCGAGATCAACCCCGGCCATCCGCTGGTGGCGGCGCTGGCCGAGCGCTTTGCCGGGGAGGGTGATCGGGCCGTCGTCGAAGACTCGACGTGGCTCCTGCACGATGAGGCCCGCATCATGGATGGCGAACTCCCGGCCGATGCGGCCGCCTTTGCGGGCCGCCTTCGCCGCGTCATGGAGAAGGCGGCGGGATAGGGTCTCTCCCTCGTCCCGTGCCCAGCCTCATCGAAGCCTTGCGGACCGCAACGCAGGCACTCGCGGCCGCCCGCGTCCCCGATCCCGAGGTCGACGCCCGCATGCTGATCTGCGCCGCGGCCGGCATCGACCGCGTGACGCTGATCCGCGACCCGGAGCTGCCCCTGGCACCGGCCGACGCCGTGCGGCTCGACGCCTGGATCTGCCGCCGCCAGCGACGCGAACCGGTGTCGCGGATTCTCGGATGCCGCGACTTCTGGGGCCTCACCGTGCGCGTGACGCCCGACGTGCTCGATCCGCGTCCCGACACGGAAACCCTGGTCGAAGCCGTGCTCGACGGGTTGGGGGCGCGCCGCGCCGAACCTCTGCGCCTGCTCGACCTCGGGACGGGCTCGGGTGCCATCCTCTGTGCGTTGCTGACGGAGCTGCCGCGCGCTTCCGGTTGGGCGGTCGACCGCTCGGCTGCGGCCTGCCGGATCGCCCGCGACAACCTCGCGCGGTGTGGAATGTCGGGGCGCAGCCTCGTCGTTCAGGGCCATTGGGCAAGCGCCATGGCGGCTCACGTTGTCGACGTCGTGGTCTCCAACCCGCCTTACGTCGAAACGGCCCTGATCCCTCGCCTCGCCATCGATGTTCGCGAATACGATCCCGTGGCGGCCCTCGACGGCGGCCCCGACGGGCTCGCGGCCCATCGCGCCCTCGCGGTCGATCTGCCGCGGCTGCTCGCGCGGGGGGGCTTCGCGGCTTTCGAGGTCGGGCGGGGCCAGGACCGCGACGTCGCCGAGTTCATGGCCGCCGTCGGGCTTTCGGCTATCGCAACACGCCGCGATCTGTCCGGCATCGGGCGCGTGGTGACGGGATGGCGGTGAGATCGCGACCCGCTCCCAAGTGAGCCGGGGCCGTCTCGCCGTCGAATCGGCTTTCCGGGGTCGTCAGGCCTGTCCGACGTCCGAGCCGTGCCGGCTTTGGCGCGCCCGGAGCAGGGCGATGCCGAGCAGTGCCAGCGCGATGACCACGAAGGAAACCCCCGTCGTCGTGGTGCCGAGCGCGTAGATCATCGGCGTGGTCACGGTGGTGGTGAGCGCCTGGAGCTGCATCGGCAAGGTGTTGTCGGTGCCGATGGCTTGGCTGGACCGCGCGATCTCGTCCCAGGACAACGTGAAGCCGAACAGCGCCACGCCGACCAGCGCCGGCAGGATCAGCGGCAGCACCACATGCCGGAAGCTCTGCCAGGGTGTCGCGCCGAGGTCGCGTGCCGCCTCTTCGAGCCGCCCGTCGAAGCGGTTGAAGATCGAGAACATGATTATCAATCTGATCGGCAGCGTCCAGGTGAGATGGGCCGCGAGGCCCGAGGTGAAGAGCCCCATGCCGGTGGCGTAGCCGTCGCTCATCCACCCCGGCCCGGCCTTGATGACGGTGTCGATCAGGCGGAACAGCAGGGCTATGCCGAGCGACGTCACGATGGACGGCACGATGAGGCTCGCGATGGCGACGTAGAACAGTAGGCCCTGGCCCCTGAACGTCCTGCGGTAGGCCAACCCCGCCAGGGTCGACAAGACCACCGTCAGCACCGTCACGACAAGGCCGAGTTCCAAGGACCGCCAGAAGGCCGCCCCGATGTCGACGATGCCGCCACCGTCCCACAGCCTGGAAAACCAGTGCGTGGAGAACCCCCGCATCGGAAAGGTCAGGCCGCCGTCCGCGCCTTGAAACGACAGAACGACGATGACGATCATCGGGCCGTAGAGGAACAGGACGTAAAGCGAGAAGAAGGCCGCCAGCAGGTAGAAGGCCGCCGAGCGCCGCTCGCCCATCGTCAGAGTTCCTTGCGGATGTCGACCACCTTGGTCAACACCGTGATGATGAGGAGCGTGGCGGCCAGGAGGATCACCGCATTGGCGGCGGCCGGCGGGAACTGCAGGGCGTTCAAGCGGGTCTCGATGATCTTGCCGGCCGAGGCAATCTGCTCGCCGCCCATCACGCCCACCGTGACGAAGTCGCCCATCACGATGGTGACGACGAAGATGGAGCCGATGACGATGCCGGGCTTGGCCAGCGGCACCACCACGTTCCACAGCGTCTGCCACCCGGATGCGCCGGCGTCATAGGCGGCCTCGATCAGGCGCTTGTCGATCCGCACCATGGAGTTGAAGATCGGGATCACCATGAAGAAGGTGAACAGGTGCACGAAGGCCAGCACGACCGCGAAGCGCGAGTAGAGCAGCCATTCGATGGGTGAGCGCACCATACCCGCCCCGATCAGGGCCTGGTTGACGAGCCCGTTGCGCCCGAGCAGCGGGATCCACGAGATCATGCGGATCACGTTGGAGGTCCAGAACGGGACCGTGCAGAGCAGCGCCAGCATGATCTGCATCCCCGACGAGCGGACATGGAAGGCCAGGAAGTACGAGATCGTGAAGCCGATCACGAGCGTGATGGCCCAGACCGTCAGGCAGAGTTCGGCCGTCGTCGCGTAGGTCTTGAGGATGGTGCAGAGGCCCGGCAACTGAGCGTAACAGCCCTCGAAAGTCTCGGTGTAGGAGCGGAGCGTGAAGGTCGGCAGGATCTCGTAGTCGTTGTAATCCCAGAAGCTCACCATGGCCACGAGGCCGAGCGGGACGACGAAGAAGAACAGGATACGAGGCCCATCGGCATGGCCTGAAGCCACGCCGGGGGCGCCCGACCGCAGCGCGGCCCTGCCGGCAGGACGCGGGACGCAACCTCCGCCACGGCAGCGGCAGCCGCGGCGGGAGTTCCGGCCCCTCGCGCCGGTCGCGCGAGGTCGGTCACGCGGCGATGAACTCGTTCCACTTGCGGACCATGTAGTCGTTCTCGTCCATGATGGCGTTCCAGCAGGCGACGGCACCCATGCGCTGCTCGAAGGAGCCACCGTCCCGCACGGCGCCGGCCTTTTCGAGCAACGTGCCGTCGGGCGCGTGGATGTCCTTCTCGGCCGGCTTGCCTTCCATCCAGAAGGCCCACTCGTAGGGTTCCATGTTGGCCTTGGCGGTGGGCAGCACGGCCGAGTAGTAGCCTTGGCGATTGAGATAGGCGCCTGCCCAGCCGGATAGGAACCAGTTCACGAATTCGTAGGCTACGTCCTCCTTCATGCCGGAGACGGCTTTCGATACGGCGAAGCCGGTCGCCCAGGACCGATATCCCTCCTTCAGCGGCTGAAACGTGCAGGCGATCCCCTTCGACCGAACCGCCGTGACGGCCGGCGACCACATGGACTGGATCACGGTCTCGCCCGAGGCCATCAGGTTCACCGATTCATTGAAGTCCTTCCAGAAGGCCCGGAACTGACCCGCTTTCTTCGCCTCGGTCAGGACCCGCATGGTCAGGTCGATCTCGGCCCTGGTCATGTTGCCCTTGTCGGCGTATTTGTGCTGGCCCGTGGCTTCCACCACCATGGCGGCATCCATGATGCCGATCGACGGGATGTTGAGGATGGCCGCCTTGCCCTTGAACTCGGGGTTCAGCAGTTCGGCCCAACTCTCGACAGGGCGCTTGATCAGGTCGGGCCGGATGCCCAGAGTATCCGCGTTATAGGTGGTGGGGATGAGGGTTGCCCATTCCGTCACCTCGGGGGCGAACTTGCTCGAATGCTCCCCTTCGACGAACATCACCTTCTTGGGCGCGGTACCCTGGTCGCCGATCTTCTTGCCATCGGGCAGTTCGCACCTGGTGATCACCGGGGTGATCTGGTCGTATTGCTTGATCTTCCTGCCGTCCATGGCTTTCAGGTTACCGGACGGCACCAGCTTCTTCAGCGAGAAATACTCCGTGTCGACGATGTCGTAGGAGTTGGGCTGCGTGATCACGCGCTTGGTCACGTCGTCGGTGGTGACCGCGACATAGTCGATGGTGATGCCGGTGTCCTCCTTCACCTTCCTGGCGATGTCGGCCGATTGGTTCACGGCGGTGCCGAGATAGCGCAGCACCTTGGGCTCCGCCGACCACACGGCGGGAAAACCCGTGATGGCGCCCGAACCGGCCGCGGCACCGGCGACGGCACCAGCACCTCGCAGCAGCGTTCGGCGCGAGAGCCTCACGGTCGGCGTTATGTCGTGGGTCACTGATGCTCTCCTGATGGTTCGGATCAGCAGGCTTTCACCAGCCGATGGATGTCGTTGTCGTTCCAGGACACGGCGACGGGGTCGCCAGGCTGGAGCGGCATGGCGTCGAACGTGGGTTCGTCGACGGTCGCGGTGATCTCGCGACCCTGCCCTTCGAGCAGCAGCTGGATGAAGGTGCCCTGGTACTCGACGCTGCGCACGACGGCATCGAGCCCGTCGTCTCGGCCCGTCGTCGGGGTCCCGGCCGGCGGCCTGCGCAGCTTGAGGCGATCGGCCCGCACCGCGAAGGCGCCGGCCGTGCCCTCGATCACGTTGTGACCGCCGATAAAGCGCGCCACGAAGGCCGTCTTCGGCGCATTGAACAGTTCGCGCGGGCTGCAGGCCTGCTCGATCCTGCCGTTGTTCATGACGACGGCGAGGTCAGCCAGCGCCATAGCCTCGTCCTGGCTGTGCGTCACATGCACGAAGATGATGCCGAGTCGGCGCTGGATGCTCCGCAACTCGACCCGCATCCTGGTGCGCAGGAAGGGATCGAGCGCCGACAGAGGCTCGTCGAGCAGCACGATCTGGGGCTCCGTAACGAGCGCCCGGGCCAGCGCCACGCGCTGCTGCTGGCCACCGCTGAGCTGGGCCGGCAGGCGCTCGCCGTAGCGCTCCATTGCCACGAGCCCCAGCATCTCGGCGGCTCGCGCCCGGCGCTTGGCCTTGTCGACGCCTTTCATCTTCAGCGAGAAGGCGACGTTATCGATGCAGCTCAGATGGGGGAAGAGGGCATAGCTCTGGAACATCATCGCGGTGCCGCGCCGGGCCGGCGGCAGCAACGTGATGTTGCTGGCGCCGAACACGATGTCGCCCCCGCTGGCGATCTCGTGGCCGGCAATCATGCGCAACGTCGTGGTCTTGCCACAGCCAGATGGCCCGAGCAGGCAGCAGTAGGAGCCGGCCGCGACCTTGAGGTCGATCGCATCGACCGCCATGACGCCACCATAGCGCTTCGTGAGCTGGATCAGTTCGAGATCCGGTTTCCGCATGGCACCGTTCCGGCTGGACACGGGCGGGTGTCTGCAACCTGCGTGCCAGACGGAAGGATAGGACGATCCGGATCGAGCCTGGAGCAGCGCTCGTTCGGAGTGCCCTGAAGTCGCGCGCCCTGAGGTCGCCCGAAGGAGGCCGCCCGAGCCTGGCAGGCATGCGGCTCTGTCCGAAAGCCTCGACCAGCGACGTCCGTCCCGGCCGACGGGCGGCGTCGGGGCTACGGCCGGCTTGGTCCGCCTTACCGAAATCCTGACCGGACTGCCGGCCTTGCCTACAGGGCGGGCGAGGCCGCCTCGACCTTAATCCTCGGCCTGGCTCGCAATCACGAAGGTGCGGTCGGTCGTGGTCCAGATCAGCCCGAGGTCGAGGCGCTCAGCCTGATGGTATTCGACCTTGCCGGAATTGTAGATGTCGCCGCGTTCGATCGAGGCGCGCAGGTACTCGCCCGCGTCCCGGCTCATGGCTGTCTCGATCGTCTGGGCCTTGGGTCGATCCCAATGGAAGGCCGCCATGAGGGCGGCCTGTTGGAAGGTGCCGAAATCCGCCACGGTCTTGTCCTTGGCCGGCACCGTCACGCGCGCTTCGAACCGAAGCAACTCGTCGCCGCGGCACTTGAGCGTGCCGTCGACCTCCGCGTCGCTCGACAGGATGTAGACGTCGACGCCGCTCAGCGCATCGCCGAAGCCCCGGCTGATCGTCAGCGGCCGCTCGAAAGCGGCGCGGTGGCCGGTGGCATCGGCCGGAAAGTCCTTCATGAACGAGGCGCAGCCGACCGGGGCGGGTTTGAGGGTCGTCGACCAGGCGATGCCGGGAGCGACGCCGACCCACAACGCAATCAAGGCAACGGCCGCTTTCATCGCCTGATACCCCATCCCCGAGCCTCACCCGCGCACGCCGCCCGGGCACCGCCGCGGAGCATCGTGGTCCACTGTAGACGACGCGGCTTAACCGTCCATTTTCAGGGCCGCGATGAACGCCTCCTGCGGGATCTCGACCTTGCCGAACTGCCGCATCTTCTTCTTGCCGGCCTTCTGCTTCTCGAGCAGCTTGCGCTTGCGGGTGACGTCGCCGCCGTAGCATTTCGCCGTGACGTCCTTGCGCAACGCCCGGATGGTCTCGCGGGCGATGATCTTGCCGCCGATGGAGGCCTGCACCGGGATCTGGAACATGTGCTGGGGGATCAGGTCCTTCAGTTTCTCCACCATGGCACGGCCCCGCATGTCGGCACGGTCGCGGTGCACCAGCATCGACAGCGCGTCGACCGGCTCGGCATTGACCAGCACCTGCATCTTGACGAGGTCGCCCGTCTTGTAGTCGGTGATGTGATAGTCGAACGAGGCGTAGCCCTTGGAGATCGACTTCAGCCGGTCGTAGAAGTCGAACACCACCTCGTTCAGCGGCAGCTCGTAGGTCAGCATGGC
>CAXUCF010000170.1:0-10671 GCA_964249275.1 uncultured Lichenihabitans sp. | reverse complement strand
GAGGCGGCGTCCGGCTCCTTCTTCAGGGCCTCGGCCTCGATCTTGAGCTGGATGATACGCCGGTCGAGTTCGTCGAGCTCCTCCGGCTTCGAGTCCACCTGCATGCGCAGCCGCGACGCCGCTTCGTCGACGAGGTCGATCGCCTTGTCGGGCAGGAAGCGGTCCGCGATGTAGCGGTTCGACAGCGTCGAGGCCGCCACGATGGCGGCATCCGTGATGCGGACGCCGTGGTGCAGCTCGTATTTCTCCTTGAGGCCGCGCAGGATCGAGATCGTGTCCTCGACCGTGGGCTCGCTCACGAAGACGGGCTGGAAGCGCCGCGCCAGGGCCGCGTCCTTCTCGACATGCTTGCGATACTCGTTGAGTGTGGTGGCGCCTATGCAGTGCAGTTCGCCGCGCGCCAGCGCCGGCTTCAGCAGGTTCGAGGCGTCCATGGCGCCGTCGGCCTTGCCGGCCCCCACCAGGGTGTGCATCTCGTCGATGAACAGGATGATGCCGCCGGCCGCGGCCGTGACCTCGTTGAGCACGGCTTTCAGCCGCTCTTCGAACTCGCCGCGGTATTTCGCGCCGGCGATCAGCGCCCCCATGTCGAGCGACAGCAGCTTCTTGTCTTCGAGGCTCTCGGGGACGTCGCCGTTGACGATGCGGAGCGCCAGGCCCTCGACGATGGCGGTCTTGCCGACGCCGGGCTCACCGATCAGCACCGGATTGTTCTTGGTGCGGCGCGACAGGACCTGGATCGAGCGGCGGATCTCCTCGTCGCGGCCGATCACCGGGTCGAGCTTGCCCGACCGCGCCGCCTCGGTGAGGTCGCGGGCATATTTCTTCAAGGCATCGTAGCCGTTCTCGGCCGACGCGCTATCGGCCTTGCGGCCCTTGCGCAGGTCCTCGATGGCGCTGTTCAGCACCTGCGGCGTGACGCCCGCGGCGTCGAGGATGCGGCCGGCCTCGGTGCCCTTGTCCATGCAGAGCGCCAGCAGCAGCCGCTCCACCGTGACGAAGCTGTCACCTGCCTTCTGGGCGATCTTCTCGGCCTGATCGAACAGGCGCGCCGTGCCCGGCGCCAGATAGAGCTGGCCCGCGCCGCCGCCCGCCACCTTGGGCAGTTTGCTCAAGGCCACTTCTGTGGCCTGGAGCGCGTCGCGCGAGCGGCCGCCGGCCCGGTCGATGAGGCCGGACGCGAGGCCTTCGGTGTCGTCGAGCAGGACCTTGAGGACGTGCTCGGGGGTGAACTGCTGGTGGCCCTCGCGCAGGGCCAGCGCCTGGGCCGACTGCACGAAGCCACGGGCGCGCTCGGTGAATTTCTCGATGTTCATGGGTGATGCCTCCATGGTGGTCCGGCCCCGAAGCGGCGCGGATCGACCGATAAAGTCCGGCCCCGTCGTGGCGGCCGGCTACTCTCCGATATGGGTGCGCGACGATCGGGGCGGAAGGGTCGACCGGCCCGAGGTGAGTGAATTCGTTGAGCTTTCACACGGGGGCGCCGTCCCCCACAGCAGGCCCTTGCGTTGCGACAAGGGGCCGCTGCAAACGCCGACCGGTCGTCGGTGTTGCAGGTCTGGGCGCGTATCCCGCGGTGGGAGCCAAACCCGCCGCCCTCGATAATGGAGCCAACATGGACCGGCGAAGCTTAATCCTTGCGGCAGCCGCCACGCCGCTGGCGGCCGGCGCTGCACAGGCGCGCCTCTCATATTCTTCCGGAGGCAGAAACGGGTTGCTGGTCAAGACTTTGTCGGCTGGCGGGTTCTCGTTGCAGACGAGCCTCCTCGCGCTCCGGCATGCGCGGAGCCCGGACCTCAGGGGCTTCGCGCGCCTCGAAGCCGCCGAGCAGCGGGCCTACGCCAGGGCGGTCGGCGCCGTGCCGGGCTCGGTGCCGCCCTCACCCGCCCAAGCCCCCATGCTGGCCCAGTTGCGGGCGCTCGGCGGCAGGGCCTTCGACGCCGCTTACCTGCGGGGACAGATCCTCGGCCACGAGGAGTTGCTGCATCTCAATGCCGGCCTCGCGAATGCCGGCCCCAACCAGGTCGTCCGGTCGGTCGCCACCGTGGCGGTGCCGTCGATCGAGACCCATCTGGCGATCCTGAGCCGGCTGCGCGGCATCGCCTGAGACCTGGGCCGGCAGTCCTCCATCGACGTTTCGCGGGACGGGACACGGCCGGTGCGAGGACGGCCGGACCGGGATGGGTCTTCGGGGGCGGAGGTCGGCGCGGCCTGCGGAGTCGCCGGCCCCGCTAGGCGCGATATACGGTCGCCTCGGCGCTGGGGCGGGAAGCCTCGTGATTTCCTCTTGCGGTTGCAAGCTACCAAGCCTAAGACCTCCCCCGGTTTGCAACACACGGGGTTGAGGTCTTGAAACGTTTTCACGTTGCATTCATCTTGGGGCTGGCGGCATCGGCGAGCCCGGCATCCGCGGCCGGCTGCCACGTCGATAATTTTTCGTTCATCTTCGGTTCCGACACTCAAACCCACATGACGGTGAAGAGCGGCCAGCTCTGCAACGTCTCCATGAGAATGGGTCTCCGGATGAGATCCGCGAACGTCGGTGGCCCGAGGGACGTGTCGGTCGCCGAGCAGGCGGCGCACGGCGTCGCGAGCGTTCCGGATCTGCAGAATTGGAACTATGTGTCGAGGCCCGGCTACGTCGGCAAGGACAGGTTCGTCATCCAGGAGACCGGCGAGGTGATGGCACGTTACGTCTATCATGGCACCTCGCACTTCACCGTGGACGTCGACGTGGTGCCTTGAAGGGCTCACGCCGGGTTGGCCGTCCGGGCCAAGACCACCAGCGGCGCCCCGCGGTAAAGCCTCGTCCCTTCCGGCCGGTAGCCCACCTTCTCGGCCACCCTGAGGGAGGCGGCATGGTCGGGCGCGATGATGCAGGTCGTACGGGCGGCGAGGTTCCGGTCGCTCCAGGCGAGGGCCGCCCGCACCGCCTCGGTCGTGTATCCTCGGCCCGCCACGGAGGCGGACAGCACCCATCCGATCTCGGGGCCGTCGAGCGCCGGCACGATGGCGCGGCGATAGTCGGCGAAGCCGATGTCGGCTATGTAGCGGCCCGAGGCTTTCTCCTCCACGGCCCAGTAGCCGTAACCCATCACGGCCCAGTGGCCGGCGTAGCGCAGGAAGCGCGCCCAGGCTTCCTCGGCCGTGGCGGGCGCCGGGGCGATGAAGCGCGTGACCTCAGCATCCGCCCACATGGCCGCGAGGAACGCGAAGTCGTCGAGCCGGCGGCCGCGCAGGATCAGCCGCTCGGTCTCGACGACCGGGACATCCGCGACGCGGGCCGACGGGTGGATCCTGAGACTCGGTTCATGCTCCGGCCCTTCGTCAACCGCCGAGGACATTGTTTCACCTGTCGCTTCAGGACGATGGGGTCCGCACGGCGGCCAGCAATGTCTCGCCCATCGCCCGAGAACCCGCCCCGTCGGCCGCCAGGCGCTCGTAGAGCCTGGCGGCACCTTCGAACATCATGGCGGCCGGGTCGTCCGGACCCAGGAAGGCCGCGATCTCGCGCATCTCGGCGACCCAGCGGTAGGCCTTGGGCAGCATGTCGGGCATGGCCTTGCCGAAGCGCGCCAGGAGCTCCGGCTGGCTGCGCTGGAGTTCGGCGTGAAGCGCCGGACCGACGGCGTTGCGCTCGGCGCCCAGGATCATGCCGGCCGCCAGCGCGGTCACGCCCTTGGTGCACATGGCGTAGGCGAGCTTCAGGCCGGAGGCCGCACCGAAGGGCGCGTCCATCACCTTCAGATCGAGCCCGTGCCGGCGCAGCGGCTCCGTCAAACCCTTCCGATCGCCGCTGACGTAGAAGGCCGGGCTCCTGCCGCGCGGCCCTGGAGGTGCCCCGATGATGCAGCCGTCGACGACCACAGAGCCCGTGCCGGCCAGCGCGGCGGCCACGCGGTCCACGGTGGCCGGGCTGACCGCATTGGCGTCGACGAAGACGGGCTTCCGCCGGGACTGCTTCAGCGCGGGCGCCAAGCGGTCGGCCAGGGACACGGCCTCACCCGGCGGCACGATCGACAGGACGAGGTCGGCCTCGGCAATCGCGGCGAGCGACGCTTCCTTCATGCCGGCCTGCTCGGCGCGGACCCGGCTCGCGGCGCTGCGTCCGTCGAGGTTCGTCAGCACCGCGGCGCCGCCCTCGACGAGGTGGAGGCCGATGCCGGCCCCCATGGCGCCGGGCGCCAGGATCGCGATCGTCGTGCTCATGCGGTTTCCTCGGCGATTTCGAACCGCAGCCCCGTCAAGCGCTCCGACGCGTCCCAGAGCGCCCGCGCCATATCCTCGTCCTGGGCCTGGGGCATCACCCTTGATGGTCCGACCGGTCCGGTCCGCTCGCCGCGCCCGGTCGGGCCGTAATAGCCACCGGGTTCGGCTTCGGGATCGCACGTAGCGTAGAGGATCGGCAGGGCGCCGTCCGCCGCCGACTGGCCGAAGAGGCGGAAAGCGACGTTCATAAGGGCGACCTTGGGGCCACCGCGCCCCTGCCCGGGTCCGTTGGTGATGATGTCGGTCACGGCCCAGCCGGGATGGGCCGCGATGCTGCGGAGCGGCCAGCCGTGACGGTCGGCGCGGCGCTGCAGTTCCCGCGCGAACATCAGCATGGCGAGCTTGCTTTGCCGATAGGCCGTCCAGGCGTGGTACTGCCTTTCGCCCTGCAGATCGTCGAGGTCGATGCGGCCCTGGACGTGCGCCAAGCTCGCCAGGCTCACGACCCGTGCGCCACCGGTCGAGCGGAGCAGCGCCGGCAACAGATGCGCGGTCAGGGCGAAATGACCGAGGTAGTTGGTGCCGAACTGCTCCTCGAAGCCGTCGCGCGTGACGCGGCGGGTCGGGTAGGCCATCACGCCGGCGTTGTTGACCAGGATGTCGACCGGGTCGCCGCGGCTCCGCAGTTCGTCGGCGAAGCGCCTCACCGCCCCGAGGTCGGCGAGGTCGAGCGGCAGGAACCGGGCGTCGGCCCCGTCCACGGCGGCACGGATACGCCGACCGGCGTCCTCCGCCTTGCCGGCGTGGCGAGCCGCCAGGATCACGGCAGCGCCGCGCGACGCCAATCCCAGCGCCGTCTCGTAGCCGAGCCCGCCCGACGCGCCCGTGACGACCGCGACGCGGCCGTCGAGCCGCGGCGCCTTCCCGATCGTCCACTGCCCTGGCGTCATGCGGCCCCCTTCGATGTCCGGCACATGGGGCACCGCCCCAGCCCGGCAAGACCACGTCCCGACCGGGTCGCCGGCCTCGGAAACCACATGGCGAGACGCCATGCATCCTCCTGCGTCAGGCGAACGCGACCTGCAAGGCCTTGAGACCCCGGAAATGGTAGCGGTCCGCGAAGTGGGGCGGCGCTGCGAGCCTCAGGCCCGGCAGGCGGGCGAAGAGGATCGGCAGCGCTTCCTGCAGTTCCAGGCGGGCCAGCGGCGCCCCAAGGCAGAAGTGGATGCCGCCCCCGAACGCGATATGCGGGACCGGGGCGCGGGTGGGATCGAAACGGTCCGGCTCCGGGAGGCGCGCGGGATCGTGGTTGGCGGCGCCGATGACCAGCCCGATCCGATCGCCGACCGCGAGGCTGGCGCCCGCAATCTGCACCGGCTCCAGCGCGTAACGGGTGAAGAGGTGCAGCGGCGGCTCGAAGCGCAGCGCCTCTTCGACCGTGGCGGCAGCCCGATCGGGCGTGGCGAAGAGCGCCCCCGGGTTCGGCACCGAGCCCAGGATCGTCGCCACCGCGTTGCCGATCGCATGAACCGTGGCCTCATGGCCGGCGTTGAGCAGCAGCACCGCGTTGCTGACGATTTCGTCCTCTTCGAGATGCTCGCCGTCGGGGCCGGGCGTCATCAACAGGCTCAGCAGATCGTCGCGCGGCCGCTCGCGCCGCGCCGCGATGTGCCGACGCAGATAGGCCGAGAAGTCGAGCGTCGCCGCGACGGCCGCGTCCTGGACATCGCGCGTGCGGCCGAGCCGGTACATGGCCACCATGCGGTGCGACCAGCCGAGCAACAGCGGTGCGTCCGCCGCAGGCACGCCCAGCAGGTCGGCGATGATGGCGATCGGGATGGGTTCGGCGAAGGCCGGCACCAGGTCGACGGCGGTGCCGGCGGCCGGGAAGCCGTCGAGGGGGGTGTGGGCCAACGTTGCCACCCGGGGGCGGAGCCGCTCGACCGCGCGGGATACGAAGGCCCGGTTCACGAGCCGCCGCAGCCGTGTGTGGACTGGCGGCTCGCGCTCCAGCATCGACCGGGAATCGAGATCGTAGAACGGCTTCGTGTGGTCGGGCAGGGGTGGCCAGCCGAGGGCCTCGCGGCTCAGGATATGGGTGACCTCGCGGCCGAAACGCCGGTCGCGGAACAGCGCGTCGACCTCGGTCGAGCCGGCGCAACACCAGAAGCCGTAGTCCTCCCAGAAGAACACAGGGCAAGCCTGGCGGATGACCCGGTAGGCCGGGTACGGGTTCTGAACGAAGGCTGGATCGGTCGGGGCCAGGCGCACCCGCCGCCGATGGGCATCGATCGCGAGGCTTTGGGGCAGCGCGGCAGCCGACGTCACGGCCGAACCCTCTCGCGGATCGAAGCCCCTACGGCCATGGCTGCCCTCAGGCGGACTTGGCCCGATCGTAGCCTTCGCCGAGCGCCGTCGAGGTCGCCTTGCGGCGGTGCCCGCTGATCTCGGCACCCGCGTGGCGTCCAAACCGGACGTTCCAGAACGTGGCGCCCAGCGACACGGCCGTCACCACCAGGAATGCCGCCGAAAAGTCGTTCAAGGCGGGATGCGGGTGGCCGCGCAGCACCATGGACCCCTGGAGCGCCAGGGCCGCCACGCAGATACCGACCGACAGCATCAACTGCTGGAAGGTCGTGTAGAAGCTCGTAGCCGAACTCATCCGTCTCATCGGCATCTCGTCATAAGCCACGGTATTGTAAGCCGTAAACTGGAATGACATGAAGAAACCGCAGAGCACGAGGACCGCGAAGACGACCGGAAACGGCCACCCCGGCCGGAAGGCTGCGCAGAGCGCGTAGCCGCAACTCGCCACCACGCCGTTCACGACGAGGCTGTCCCGGAAGCCGAAACGGCGCAGAATGCGGGGCGCCGCCCCTTTCATGGCCATCGAGCCGAGCGCCGTCGCGATCACGATGCCGCCGCTCTGCAGGGCCGAAAGGCCGAAGTCGAGCTGCAGCATGAGCGGCAGCAGGAACGGCAACGCGCCTTGCGTGATGCGGGTGAGCGAGCCGGCGATGACGGACGTGCCGTAGCTCGGCAGCCGCATCAGCGACAGGTCGAGGATCGGGTCGGCGGCATGGCGGGCGTGGCGAATGTAAAGCACGCCGAACGCCACGCCCGTGCCGAGCAGTCCGAAGACGAGCCCGGCGAGCCCCGGATGGCTGGCGAGTTCGAACCCGAAGAACAGGCACCCCAGGGCCACGCCCGACAGGATCATCCCGACGAGATCGAAGGGGCCACTCGCCTCATCCCGTGTGTTGTCGATGAATCTGAGCACCAGCGCGACGCCGAGGAGGCCGATCGGGATGTTGATGTAGAAGATCCAGCGCCAGTCGAGATAGGTGACGATGAAGCCGCCGGCAGGCGGTCCCAGGATGGGGCCGATCAGGGCCGGGACCAGCAGCCAGGACATGGCGGAGACGAGGTCGCGGCGCGCTACGCTGCGGAGCAGCACCAGCCGGCCGACCGGCATCATCATGGCGCCGCCGAGGCCCTGGAAGGCGCGGGCCGCCACGAACAGCGGCAAGGTCGGCGCCTGAGCGCAGAGCGCCGATCCCAGCATGAAGACCACGATGGCGGCCGCGAAGACCGTGCGGGCGCCCCAGCGATCCGCCACCTTGCCGCTGGCCGGAATGAAGATCGCGAGGCTCAGGAGATAGGAGGTGAGCGCGATGCTCATGCTCGGTGCTGCAACGCCGAAATCACGCGCCATGGTGGGCAGGGCGGTCGCCAGGATGGTGGCGTCGAGCTGTTCCATGAACATGGCACTGGCCACGATCAGGGCGAGGAGGCGGAAGTCGAGCGGCTTGCGGGCCGGCACGGATGCGTCAGTCATTGGCTCGACGGTTGGCGACCGCGGGTTCTGCGCCGGCTACGGGTAAAGTCTCGCGATCTGCGTTGCTTGGAGGTTCGGTACGCACCTTCACGTTTATAGGCGGCTTAAGGTTGACGAATAGTGACGAACCGCGATGGCGGCCATGCGGTAGGCTCGGGGCTCGGCCGTCGAGAGCCGCAGCGCCTCGTCCTATCTCCTCAGCCCTGGCCGAGGCGCCGCAGCAGATCCGCAGCGAAGACCGACAGCGTGTCGTCGCGCGCCCCCATGACCACGATGCGGTCGCCCGGCCGGGCCTGTTCGATGAGATCGTCGCCGCAAGCCGCACGGTCGGGCAGGGCGGCGGCGTGGCGTCCGCGCGCCGCGATCGCGCCTGCGACGTCGCGGCTACCGACGCTGCGGTCGACGGTGCCGCCGAAATACACCGGCTCGGGCATGACGAGGGCGTCGTCGGGCGCGAGACCTTCGGCGAAAGCCTCCGCCAGGGCCTGGCCCATCAGCCGCAGCGGCCCGTAGCCATGGGGCTGGAACATGACGAGGAGGCGGCCCGGCGAGCCGTGCAGTGTCGCCAGGGTGGCGGCGATCTTGTCGGGGTTGTGGGCGAAGTCGTCGATCACGGTAACGCCGGCCGCCGTGCCCACCACGTCGAGCCGCCGCCGGATTCCCGTGAAGCCGGCGAGCGCCGCGGCAGCTTCCCCAAGCGCGACCCCGCAGGCCACCGCCGTAGCGAGCGCCGCGAGGGCGTTCGACATATTGTGCAGGCCCGGCACCTGAAGGTTCACGTGCGCGAGGGCGGCGGGCCGGCCCGTGCGGGCCTTCAGCGTGACCGTGAAGCCGACGCCGGTGGGGGCGAGCCGCGGCGGTCCGGCCAGGAGATCGGCCGAGGGATCGCCCAGGCTGTAGGTGAGGGTGCGATCGGGCCCCGCTTCCGCGGCCAGCGCCGCCGTCTCGACGTTGTCGAGGTTGAGCACCGCCGCCTCGGCCCGGGCCACGAAGCCGCGGAACAGCGGCCGCAACTCGTCGAGCGGCTTGTGGTCGAGCGACATGTTGTTCACGACCGCGATGCTCGGGCGGTAGAGGCGGATCGACCCATCGCTCTCGTCGACCTCGCTGACGAAAGCCTCGCCCGCCCCGACCACGGCACTGGCGGGGGACCCGTCGGCCCCACGGAAATCCTTCATCTCGGCCCCGTTCATCACGGTCGGGTCGAGCCCCGCGCCGCGCAGGATGGCGCCGATCATGCCTGTGGTGGTGGATTTGCCGCTGGTTCCGGCGACACCGATCCGCAGGCCGGCCGCATTGAACAGTTCCGAGAGCAGTTGCGGCCGGGTCACCACGGCGGCTCCGAGGCGCCGCGCCGCCTGCACGTCCGGCACGGTCTCCTCGATGGCCGCCGACACCACGAGCACCTGCTCGGGCGAGACGAGGCCGCTGCCGTCCTGCGGAAACAGCGCGAAGCCCCGCGCCGCCATGGCGGCGAACTTGTCCGGCATGCGTCCCTGGTCGCGCGACCGGTCGGAGCCCGCGACCCGCGCGCCGCGCGCCTTGACGATCGCGGCAAGCGGGCTCATGCCGCTGCCGCCGATGCCGCAGAAGAAATAGCTGAGGGGCTGATGCATGAGATGAGGCTACAGGTGCGGCCTGCCGGGCGCAACGCCGCCCCGTCTCCCGCTCTGGTCCGCCGATCGGACGTGGGTCATCGCGACGGCCGAAGGCTGGAGCAGTCGGGACGTCACGCGTGAGCCAGTACCATGCGACCCGGCAGGCGGTCGAAACCGACGTCCCGGCCATCACGGCGCTGACGCGGGCGGCCTACACCAAATGGGTGCCGGTCATCGGCCGCGAGCCGACGCCGATGGCGGCCAACTACGCCGACGCCGTCCGCGAGCACCGCTTCGACCTGATCGAGTGCGACGGGCAACTCGCGGCCCTTCTGGAGACCATCCCGGCCGAGGATCATCTGCTGATCGAGAACGTGGCGGTCTCGCCGCCCCATCAGGGTCGCGGGCTCGGCCGATCGTTGATGGCCCATGCGGAAGAGCTGGCCATGGCGCTCGGCTATCGTGAGATCCGGCTCTACACTAACAAGCTTTTTACCAGCAACGTCCAGCTTTACACCGGCCTGGGCTACCGGGTGGAGCGCGAGGAGGCGTTCAGGGGTGGTACGATACTGCATATGAGCAAGCCGGTCTCGCGATCGCCTCCGAAGAAGGCGTGATCCCAATCGGGCGAGACAGCGACGGCAGGAAGGGTGCGCCCGACACGGTCGGGTCCGCCGCAGGTCACGGCAGAGGACTGAATGCCACCGAGAGACATGAGGATCGCCGTGGTGGCGCCGGCGTCGCGCATGGCACCCGAGGTGCCGGACCGCGTGCATGCCCTCGCGGCGACGCTCTATCCTGACGGGCCGCCCGAGATCCTGTTCCACCCGCAATGCTTCCTGGCGCACGGCCATTTCGCCGGTGACGACGCCGTCCGCGCCGCGGCCGTGCTGGAGGTCGCCAACGATCCCGCCGTCGACGCGGTGTGGTTCGGGCGGGGCGGCTACGGCTCCTGCCGCATCGCCGAGGCCGTGCTGGCCGGGCTCGCGCCGGAGGCGCGCGCCAAGCCCTATCTCGGCTACAGCG
>CAXUCF010000169.1:6504-10741 GCA_964249275.1 uncultured Lichenihabitans sp. | reverse complement strand
CGCGCGACACCGACAGGCCGACGTTCACGGCCGGGCGGATGCCCTGGTAGAACAGATCGGTCTCGAGGAAGATCTGGCCGTCGGTGATCGAGATCACGTTGGTCGGAATATAGGCCGACACGTCGTTGGCCTGGGTCTCTACGAGCGGCAGGGCCGTCAGCGACCCGTTGCCATTCTCCTGGTTCAGCTTGGCGGCACGCTCCAGCAGGCGGGAGTGGAGATAAAAGACGTCGCCCGGATAAGCCTCGCGGCCCGGGGGACGGCGCAGCAGCAGAGACATCTGGCGATAGGCCACGGCCTGCTTCGAAAGATCGTCATAGACGATCAAGGCATGCATGCCGTTGTCGCGGAAGAACTCGCCCATGGCGCAGCCCGCGAAGGGTGCCAGGAACTGCATGGGAGCGGGGTCCGACGCCGTCGCCGCCACCACGATGGAATAATCCAGCGCGCCCCGCTCCTCGAGCACCTTCACGAGTTGGGCGACGGTTGAGCGCTTCTGGCCGACCGCGACATAGACGCAGTAAAGTTTCTGGCCCTCGTCGGTGCCCTGATTGATCGATCTCTGGTTCAGGATGGCGTCGAGCGCCACTGCGGTCTTGCCGGTCTGGCGGTCGCCGATGATGAGTTCGCGCTGGCCACGGCCGATAGGGATCAGCGCGTCGACTGCCTTGAGGCCGGTCGCCATCGGCTCGTTCACGGATTTCCGCGGAATGATGCCGGGGGCTTTCACGTCGACGCGGGCCCGCGCCGTGGTGCGGATCGGGCCCTTGCCGTCGATCGGGCTGCCGAGCGCGTCGACGACGCGGCCCAGCATCTCCTTGCCGACCGGCACGTCCACGATGGCGCCGGTGCGTTTGACGGTCTGGCCTTCGCCGATCTCCCGGTCGGACCCGAAGATCACGACGCCGACATTGTCGGCCTCGAGATTCAACGCCATGCCTCGCACGCCGGTCTCGAACTCGACCATCTCGCCGGCCTGCACGTTGTCGAGGCCGTAAACACGGGCGATGCCGTCGCCTACCGAAAGAACCTGGCCGACTTCGGTGACCTCTGCCTCGGTGCCGAAGTTTTGGATTTCCCGTCTCAGAATATCGGAAATCTCAGCGGCGCGGATGTCCATCAGCCGACCTCTTTCATGCGTGTACGAATGGAGTTGAGTTTCGTCCTGATCGACGCATCGACCATGCGGCTGCCGAGCCGCACGATGATGCCGCCGATGATCTCCGGATCGACCTTCATGTCGAATTCGACGGTCTTGCCGCCGGTCGCATCCGTCAGGGATCGCGTGAGCGCTTCGAGGTCGGACGCGTTTAGCGGCTCGGCCACGGTAACCCGGGCGCGCGACACGCCGCGGTCGGCGTCATCGAGCGACTGGAAATCGCGGATCATGGTGCGGACCGCGAACAACCGACGCTTCGACGCGACGAGCAGGAGGAAGTTAGCCGTGAGGCCGCCGATGCCGGCGCGCTCCAGCACGGCCTTCAGGGCGCGGAACTGGTCTTCGGCCGTGAAAACGGGGCTGCGCACCATGAGTTGCAGGTCGGGACTCGCCTGGACCATGGCGTCGAAGGCCTTGAGGTCGGCCGCGACGGCATCGATCGAGCGTGAGTCCTTGGCGAGCGAGAACAGGGCGGCGGCATAACGGCCTGCCATCCCGGATACGATGTTTTCGACATCGGCCACGGCGCTTCACCCTCGACGAACTTGGCCCGGCGTCGTCCGGGAGCGCATTCCGCGAGCGTCCCGGCTCCATGAATGACCACGGACTGCCGCTGTTGCAATCACAACCGATACGGCTGCTGCACGGTGGGACTAACATAGCGATTTTCGGGGTGCAAGCACGCCAGTCAGCGGAACACGACGCCATCTACGACGGAAAAGCGCATCGAGCGCCGCCGCCAGGTCCGTCCAGAGTTGAGCACCAGCATCATGCAGGATGAAACCCGTTTATGGCCGGTTCACGGCAACCGGACAGCATCCGTCACCGCAAGGCGACGCCAGGCCCCGACGGCGCGCTTGGCCTTGGCCTTGAACCGTCGTGCGATGCGCTCCTGGGCGACGGCGAAGCGAAAACCCCGCATCCGCCCGGGTCCGGTCGCGACCGCGATGTCGCTCAGGGCCAGTCGGTCGCGCCAGAGCCGATCGATCATCGGGTGGTGGGGGACGGCGCAGGAATCGGTGATGGCGGCGCGCCCTTCGCGGGCCTGGGCTTCGGTCATGTCGAGCACCAGTTGCACGCCCGGCGAGAACTGCGCCAAGTCTTCGGCATAGGCCATCTTCCAGAAGAAGTCGGTGTCGCCGGCCGTCAGCACCACCGCCATGGCGACGGGAACGCCGTCGAGCGTCAGGCTGTCGATGCGGCATCGCCCCCGATGGCCGAGAAGCCGCGTCATGGTGCGCGCGAAGGCGGCCCGAGCCGGACGTGCCAGAAGCGCGGTCCCGGCGGCCCCTTTCCACCCCCGGGCCTCCAGCGCCAGGAACTGTTCGACTGCAACCGTAAGGTCGTCGTCAACTCGCGTACTCGCGTAGCCGAGCGTTCCGCGCTCCGCGAGCCGTCGCCGCTGGCGCCGGGCCTCCTTGGCGCCCTTGGCCGAGAGCGCTTCGAGCCCGGACCGTCCCCCCCGGGCATCACGGCGCAGCACCGCGCGGCTCCAGTTGTCGAGCACCGCGACCCCGCCCCCGGCCGCGTCTCCGGCTCGGAGCAGCAAAGCCGCCGTCGGCCCCTCCGATGGAACGGAGCGGAACAGCAAGGCGCTGCACTGCCGCGTGCCCTGGTCGGCCCAGTCCAACATCGCCTGCAGAGCGGCGCCACCCCGGGTGCGGTCGAGCAACGGAAAGCCGAGCGCCGCGAGGTCGTGATACCAGACCGGGAACAACCGCGTGAACGGGTTGCGCGAGCGGGTCACCGGACACACGCCCACAAGTTCGCGCGTTCCGGACGTCTCGGGTGCCCAGACCAGGATGAAGCTCGGGTGTCGAGCCGACAGGTGCCGGGCCGCCGGCAGGGCGAAATCGAGGTCGAGGAAGACGTTGGGTTCGAGGCAGCGCGTCTGAAGGTCGGCCCAGGCGCTGCGGCAACGTCCGGTATCGGCCTCGTCCAGGACCTCGACGACGAACCGTGAGCCATCGCTCACGGCGAGGCTCGACGGCTCGGAGATCGCCGGCTTCGTCGCATGGCCGGAACTGTCCCAGGCATGACGGGCGGCGACGGCGGGCATGGACCAGAACGGCAGTCGCGACATCAACGGCAGAGCCTCCGGGGTCGATGCGCCCCAAGCTGGATCGAACCCGCACCATGGCGATACAGGTTCGCCGTCGCCGAGGTTTCCAGCTGTTCCACTCCAAGGAGCGTGCCGCCGCGCGGGTGATCGACACCCGAAGCGCCATGAGATCCACCGCCGAGCCCGGACTGCAGCACGGGATCGCTGAAGAAACCGATAATCGAAGAGCCCGGTTCCCTCAGAGGCGCATCTTACCCGACACGATCGCCGCGAAGGTCGATGGTTCCAGCGGCCGGTAGACACTGTCGCCCGCCGCGGCGACGAAGAGCGGATCGGCCACGATCCCGGGATCGAAGCCTTCGGCCACCAGCCCGAGTTTGCGCTGCTTGAAGGTCCCGGTCACGTCGAGGTGGCGCGACAGACGGAGGAAGACCGGCACGGCGTAGGCCGGCAGGCGAGCCGCCAGGAACGGGCGCAGTCCCGCGAGGTCGAAGGGCACATTCTCGTCGAGCACCAGAGACGCCATCCCGGCCCGCCCCTCGGTGCCCGGCACCGCCACGCCATAGACATTGGACTCCGTGACGCCGGGATAGCCCGTGAGGGCTTCGCCGATCTCGAGCGTGGCGACGTTCTCGCCCTTCCAGCGAAACGTGTCGCCGATCCGGTCGACGAAGAAGAAATAGCCCTGCTGGTCGCGCCGCATGAGGTCTCCGGTGCGGAACCACAGGTCGCCCGGACGGACGGCATCGCGCAGGATCTTGCGGGCTGTCGCCTCGCGATCCGTGTATCCCTCGAAGCGATTGCCGGGCTTCGCGGGGTCCGAGAGGATCTCGCCGACGACTTCGCCGACTTCGCCGGGCCCGCACAGGATGCAGCGGCCGTCCGGGCCGCGGACGGGCTCCTCGGTCTCGACATCGAAACGGATGACCCGGATGGGGAACCGCGTCGCCGCCCAGCCCGGCACGCGGCCGCCGGCGTCGGGCCGCGCATCGAAGTTGAACATCGAGCAGTTGCCC
>CAXUCF010000169.1:751-6494 GCA_964249275.1 uncultured Lichenihabitans sp. | reverse complement strand
GTTGCCCTCCGTCGAGGCATAGAACTCGCAGATGTTCGAAACCCCGAAGCGGTCCCGAAACGGCAGCCAGACATCGGGCCGCAACCCGTTGCCGAAGCAGAGCCTCACCGCATGCGTGCGGTCGGCGGGGCTGGGCGGGGCCTGCAGAAGGTAGCGGCAGAGTTCGCCGATGTAGACGAACATGGTGCAGCGGCTGCGCTTCACGTCGGGCCAGAAGTCGCGGGCCGAGAACCGCTCCCGGATCACGCAGGTGCCGCCCACCATCATGACGGCGCCCGGCGCCAGCACGCCCCCGTTGGTGTGGTACATCGGCAGACAATCGAACATCCGGTCGTCGGCCCGGGCGCCCGTTACGGCCGCGAAGGCCTGCATGGCGAGTTGCACACGGTAATGATTGAGGTTTGCGGCCTTGGGCAGCCCCGTCGTACCGGATGTGTAGACGAACAGGCACTTGTCCTCGATCGACAGGGCCGGGCGCTCGGCGGCCGACAGCGGGCCATCCGGAACGCCGTCGAGCACGAGGTCGAGGCGCGGCAGATCGCCGGCGTCGCCATAGGCCAAGACCTCGACGGTGCCGTCGAGCAGCGGACGCACCGTGTCGAACTGGGTCATCAGGGCGGCGTCCACGATGATCAGTCGGGCGCCCACGATGTTGACCGAGTGGGCCAGGGCCGCGCCGGTCAGATTCGTGTTGATGAGGGCCGTCGCTGCGCCCGATTTGGCGATGCCCACCCAGATCGACAGATACTCGAGCCGGTTCGGCATCAGCAGGGCCACGACGTCGCCTCTGCCGAACCCCTGCCCCAGCGCCCACCGGGCATAGCGGTCGGCGCGCCGGTTCCACTCCCGGTAAGTGACGCTGCCCTGCTCGGACTCGATCGCGACTCGGTCGCCGTAGCGTGCCGCGAGCTCCTCGGCGAGGTCGCCCACTGTGTGGGTCGGGTTCTTGGCGATCGGTGTCGTTCGGCGAAGAACCCGCACGATGCCGCGAAGGAAGGCCCATTCGCTCGCAGCGCGCTTGCCAAAGTTCAAGGACCACCCTCCCGACCGCTTGGCCCGACCCACGTTCGCTTCGGGATTCAGGGCACCGACGGCCCCCACTGCTTCGGCACGCGTGGCGCCCGGCCCTGTGATGGCGTAACGAAGTGAAGCAATCATTCCCATCGGAATCCCAGGCCCTTGGTTCGGGGGATGCGCGAGCGGCACCGTCGTCCTTTGGCGTCCGTCCCGCCTCGTTCAACCGACGGTGCAGCACTCACGGGCAGGACCCACGAACGATGACCGAAGCCGCCCTGCCGATCGACCTGTCGCCCGAGGTCGCGACGGCGCTTGCTCGCCGGAGCGGCGTCGTGGCTCTCGAATCCACCATCATCACTCACGGAATGCCCTACCCCGACAATGTTGCGACGGCCCGGGCCGTCGAACGGACGGTGCGGGAGGCCGGCGCCGTCCCGGCTACGATCGTCGTGCTCGGCGGCCGCATCCGGGTCGGGCTCGCGGAAGACGAGTTCGACAGCCTCGGCCGGGCGCGCGGCATGTTGAAGCTCAGCCGCGCCGACCTCGCCTTCGCGGTGGCGGGGCAGCGCGACGGGTCGACCACGGTGGCGGCCACGATGATCTGCGCCCGCTTGGCCGGCATCGAGGTTTTCGCAACGGGCGGCATCGGCGGCGTGCATCGCGGCGTCGCGGACACGCTCGATATCTCGGCCGATCTCGACGAACTCGGCCGCACCCCCGTCACGGTCGTCTGCGCCGGCGCCAAGGCATTGCTCGACCTGCCCCGCACCCTCGAATATCTGGAAACCCGCGGCGTTCCCGTGGTCGGATACGGCACGGACCGCTTTCCCGCATTCTGGAGCCGGGACAGCGGTCTACCCGCGCCGCTTCGCCTCGATACGCCCGCCGCGGTCGCGTCGCTGATCGCCGCGCAGCGGCGGCTCGGCCTGTCGGGCGGCGTCCTGGTCGCGAACCCGGTCCCCCACGCCGACGAGATCCCGGCCGACGAGATCGCGGGCTTCATCGACCTCGCGGTTGCCAAAGCCAAGCTGCAGGCCATCGGTGGGAAGGCCGTGACGCCCTTCATTCTGTCCCGCATGCTGGAGCTGACCGGCGGGCGCAGCCTTGCCACCAACGTCGCTCTCATCCGCAGCAATGCCGCGCTGGCGGCCGACATCGCGCTGGCGCTCGCTGCGCATTGAGAGACCGTCACGTCGACCTGGTGCTCATTTGGCCTGCTCGGCTCGGCGGCGACCGTGCATGCCGTGCAACCCCTGGACAGCGCGGAGAGGCCCCGCGTTGTCCACCCCCTGCCGAAGCTGAACACGAGCCGACACGTTCCGAGCTTGGGAATCCTTCACGGGTAGGATCTAGGAGCAGGACGGGCAGGACTCGATCGGAAACTCCCTCCCGCTGCCTTCCAGTCCTTCCGAAGCGCCAATGCCCCAGTAATCTGCCTTCTTGGCCTGATTGAAGCAGGTGTAGGTGCCATGGCTGGTCGTTCCATATTGTTTGAGGTATTTCGGGTAGTAATAGGTCGTGTACTGGTCGGCCCAGACCACGGCGTCACCTTTGCAAGCCTGGGTCGCCTCGGTCTCCGTCCTGAAATGGTCGACGTCGCCGAGCTTGAAATCGTAGGCAGGATCACCCGACTGCTGTGCGCGCGCCTCGCTCGCCATCACGGCGAACGCCACAAGCGTGGCTAACGCCAGAGCCCCTCGCGCGTCCATCACCACCCCCCATTGCTGCACGGGCATCCTCATGCCGGCTCGACGGCTCCCGGCCGACAACGTCGAGAAGGCGCATGGCGTTCACGGCCACCGGCATCGTCAGAGCGGTGTCGGCCAGGAGCGCGTGTCGCGGCCGAGAGATCGCCCTGCCGCGCAACTCCGATCCCACCTTCGTTGAACGGCACGGTTGCGGGCTGGAGCGCGCGATTGTCCATGGTGCGGGTACCGGCCGCCGGAGCGGCCTCGGCCCGAGCCGGCGAGCAGCTCGATCCGTCGCGCCCTCGCTTCACGTCTGGTTCTCCAGGTCTGCCACGGGTGGGCTTCGTCCACCCCACCCTGTGATGCGGGTCGCCACGGCCGGAATCCTTTCAGTTGCGAGATCCGCCCACAACCGGCGCTCGCCGCGGGTCCGGTCCGGCCGCATCGCCCACATGCATCCGCGGTGGCATTGACGTGCCCTCGCCGGGAATGGCACGCTCGGGTCGCCATCCCGCCGCGACCGCGGGGCCGGGACAAGCGAGGGGGTACCATGAAAGCCGTTCTGACCGCCGGATTCCTGATCGCCGGCCTGTGCAGTGCCTATGCCGACGGGACCTGCACGGCCAACGCCGTGGACAAGAAACTGGCCGGGGCAGCCAAGACCAGCTTCATGACCAAGTGCCAGAAGGACGCCGCAGCAACCTGCGACGCTACGGCGGCCACCAGGAAGCTTGCCGGCGCCGCCAAGACGAGCTTCACCACGAAATGCGTCAGGGACGCGGTCGGCGGCTGACGGGTGTCGTCCGAGGCCCGGCTTGGCGGGGCATGCCCTGGCCCCCATGTTGGGCCGCATGAATGCAGAACCGACGAGAGAGAGCATCGCGGCGCCGGTGCCTGCTCAGCAGCAGCGCAACGTCGACGCTATCGCGAAGGTCGAAGCGGCAGTCCTCGGCGAGAGGTCGGGCGGCGAAAAGCTGGCGCGCGGCGTCATCCGCCGGGTTGGTACACCTGAATGCGTCATGCTGCATGTCGCGGCATTGTCGGCCTGGCTGCTGTGGAATGCCACTGCGGCCAAAGCTTTCGACCCCTATCCGTTCAACCTGCTGGCATTGGTCGCCTCCCTAGAGGCGATCATCCTGGGCCTGCTGATCCTCACGTCGCAAAATCGTCTGCAGCACGAGGCCGACCGGCGGGCCCACCTCAACCTGCAGATCAACATGATGGCCGAGATGGAAGGCACCAAGGTCCTGGAGATGCTGGACAGGTTGTGCCGGCATGTCGGGGTCGAAGGAATGGCGGCGGAGCTGCTCGACGAGTTGACCGCCGAGACCGATCCTCAGACGATCGCCCGGACCGTCAAGGCGTCGATGCCGGCCGAAGAATGACCGGCGCGGTGCGAGGAGGCGATGACCATGCAGACGCGACGACTGGGCCGATCCGACGTCAGCGTGGCGCCCTGGTGCTTCGGCGGCAACGTGTTCGGCTGGACGGCCGACCCGAAGACCTCCTTCGACCTTCTCGACGCCTTCGTCGGAGCGGGCTTCGACTTCATCGACACGGCGGACGTCTATTCGAACTGGGCGCCGGGCCATGTGGGCGGCGAGTCGGAGACCGTGATCGGCGACTGGCTGTCGGCCAGAGGCAATCGCGCCAAGGTCGTGATCGCCACCAAGGTCGGCATGGGCCAGCCCGGACGCAAAGGCCGGCTCGATCGGGCCTATATCACCGAATCGATCGAGGGGTCGTTGAAGCGCCTGCGCACCGATTACGTCGATCTCTACCAGTCGCACGCCGACGACGACGTGACGCCCATCGAGGAGACGCTCGAGGCCTATGGGGTGCTGGTCAAGGCCGGCAAGGTGAGGATCATCGGGGCGTCGAACTTCTCGACCGAGCGGCTCGGAGCCTCGCTGGCCGCCAGCGCGGCGAATGGCCTGCCCCGCTATGAAACACTGCAGCCGCGTTACAACCTCGCGGATCGCGACGGCTTCGAGGGGACGCTGCGGCGGCTCTGCGTCCAGGAAGAGGTCGGCGTCATCCCGTATTCGAGCCTCGCGTCGGGCTTCCTGACCGGCAAGTACCGGTCGGAGGCCGACTTCGGCAAGAGCCCCCGCGGCGGCGGCATGGGCAAGTACCTCAACCCGCGTGGCCAGAAGATCCTGGCGGCGCTCGATGCCGTCTCGGCCCGCCACGCCGTCGCACCAGCCGCGGCGGCCCTGGCGTGGCTGCTGGCCCAGCCGTCGGTTGCGGCGCCCATCGCCAGCGCGACGTCGCTCGACCAGTTTCGCGGTCTGGTGGGTGCGGCCGCACTCCAGCTCGAGGCGGAAGACCTCGCCGAACTCGACCAGGCCGGTGCGTGATCGAGCCGCAGCCCGGGACCGGCGCTCCGGTGACGCGGATGGCCGGCGGCCCGGCGCCCTGCCCTTCGTGGCGGGCCTCCGGTTCGGCATCCAGAAAACGCCGAGCAGCGTTGCGAAGGCCCGAACGCCGAGCCCGCGTTGACGAGAGATCGCCCCGCATAGTGGCGTCGATGTCCCGCTCGCGGTCGGGCTGTCCTTCCCTCCTGCTGACGGTTTCCGTCCCATTGGCTCCGGCTGTCGTTTCGGATCAACGCCGACAGGCGCGGCGTTTCGCTCTGCTCTGATTGACGGCCGTGAAAGGTCATCAAGGAGAAACTACGTGAGACGCGGTATGACCTCGGCCGTCCCGCACCGGCCGGCATGCCGACACCGGCGCCTTGCCGAACAACAGCGTATGTTTCACGGAACGCTGTTCTTTAGACCGAACGGCATCCCGCGAAGCCGATGACATAGCCACGGGGTAGCCGAATAGATCGAGGATCCGCCCAGAACCCCTGGCCCGCTCTTGGCGGCTGCGGAACCGCCCTGTAAACGGCAGCGGCGCGGGAACGACCGCGGCACGGGATCACGGCATGACCGAAGGGCCCACGGACGGCCCTGCCCTGTTCATGGGCATCGACGGCGGCGGTTCCAGCTGTCGCGCGCGGTTGCGTGACGCCGGCGGCGCTCTCCTGGCGT
>CAXUCF010000169.1:336-704 GCA_964249275.1 uncultured Lichenihabitans sp. | reverse complement strand
ACGCTCCGGCAGGTCGGTCTGCCGCCCGCGGCGAACCGGCACTTGCATCTCGGGCTCGGCCTCGCCGGCGTCTCGTCGCCCGCCGTCGCTCGCCTGGTCGAGGCGTCGCTCGACGGATATGCGGCCGTGCGGGTGTCGAACGACGCCGTCACGGCCTGCCTCGGCGCGCATGGCGGGCGGGACGGCGGCCTCGTCATCGCGGGCACGGGGAGCGCCGGCCTGGCCCTGGTGGCGGGTCGCGAGATCTTCGTCGGCGGTCGCGGTTTCGTGCTCGGCGACGACGGCTCGGGCGCACGCATCGGGCTCGACGCGTGGCGGCGCGCGCGGCGCGCCCACGAAGCGGCGCGCCGCCAGGCCTACTTCGAGCG
>CAXUCF010000169.1:0-326 GCA_964249275.1 uncultured Lichenihabitans sp. | reverse complement strand
CCCATGACGGTCTCGACGAGCACACACCCCTCACGCGGCAGCTCATGGCGCAGTTCGGCAACGACCCGGCCGCCGTGATCCGCTGGGGCCTGACGGCGCGCTCGAGCCATTATGGCGCCTATGCGCCCGCAGTCTTCGCGGCGGCCGCTGCCGGCGATCCGACGGCGCTCGCCATCGTGCGGCCAGCGGCCGAAGCCCTGTCCGAATTGGCGGCGGCGCTCCGGCGCCACGGGGCCGAGAGGATCGCGCTCGTGGGTGGTGGGGCCGAGGCTATCCGGCCCTACCTCCCGGCCGCCGTCACCGAGCACCTGACGCTGCCCCTGTTC
>CAXUCF010000168.1:655-10745 GCA_964249275.1 uncultured Lichenihabitans sp. | reverse complement strand
CCATGCACCAGCGGGTTCTCGCCGTTGGGCGTCTTCATGACCTCGATCTTGCCGTTCTTCACGGCGAGCCAGGCCCAGCCGGAGCCGAACTGGGTCGTGCCCGCGTCGATGAAGCCCTTGGTGGCGGCCTCGAGCGAGCCGAAGCTCTCCACCAACGCCTTTTCGATGGCCCCCGAGGGCTTGCCGCCGCCGTTCGGCTTCATCCATCTCCAGAAATGGATATGGTTGAAATGCTGTCCGGCGTTGTTGAACAGGCCCTGGTTCTTGCCGAAGCTGCCCTTGACGACCTCCTCGACCGTCTTGCCTTCGAACTCGGTGCCTTTCATGAGATTGTTGCCGTTCGTGACGTAAGCCTGATGGTGCTTGTCGTGATGAAACTCCAGTGTCTCCTTCGACATATAGGGTTGAAGCGCGTCGTAGCTGTAGGGCAGCTCGGGAAGCGTGAAGGGCATGGGTCGAGGCTCCTTGGAATCGTTCGGGCTGGCGCGTGGCGCCGTGAGCCGAATCGGCTGAGAGGCCCCGTCGGGCTGGACACCGGCGGCGAGTTCTCCCGGCGACAACGCCGGGAAGCGTGAATCGCTCCGCTTGGCTTGAGGTCGTCCGGGCGTGTAACTGAAGCCATCGGCCGTCCGTGCGCTCCGACGAGCGCGTCCCGATCGAATCGCGAGGGTCTCCGCGCATGGCTTGGTTTGTTTCCGCCCTTGGCGTCGCCTTGGCGCTGGCCGGGGCGGCCGCGATCGTATTCGGCGCCCCCTATATCCAGCTCGAGTGGGGTTGGACCGAAGTGATCGCCGGCACGACTGCCCTGTCGGCCGGGATCGTGACCCTGGCGCTCGGCGCGGTGCTGTTCGCTCTGGGGGGGATTTGGCGGGTCCTCGCGGCTGGGGCAGCCGCGGGCCTTTCGGCCGGGATGCCCGTCCCTAACATGCTGCCGGCCCCCGAGAGCGACTTGGAGACCGAACACGCAGCGGCGCGGGCGGGCGATGACGGGGCCACCCCCACGATGCCGGACCCCGTCGCCGCTCCCGCGCGGCGTCGCATGGGCAGGCTGGTGCCCAGGCTCCGCCCATCGAAGGACGAAGAAACCGAGAGTTCGAGCGTCCCGCAGGACGGCCGGGTCGCGACAGAAGTCGACGCCGATCACCCGTCTCTTCCTGCGGCGCCGGCCCGCGATGAGCAGGACCGCTTCGCCGGCCACCGACCCAGCATCGATCCCGCTTCGCCGCTGCGAGCCGTCGGCACTGCAGACCCCGACGACGCCAGCACCCGGACTTTCGACCGGGATAGCGGCCCCGCTGCGTCCTTCGCGTCGTCGCCTAAGCTCGACGGGCCGCCGCCGCATATCGCTGAAGCCCCGACGATCGTGGGCCGCTACGCGGCCGGCGGCGCCTCATACGTGCTGTTCTCGGACGGCGCGATCGAGGTGGAGTCGGACAGCGGCACGCATCGGTTCGCCTCGATGCAGGATCTCAGGGATCATATAGAGCGCCAGGACGCGGTCGGGTGACAGGCCGAAGCGGTCACGACGGGGAACCGCTTCGACTCTCCTTCAATCGGTCTTCGTGCAGGCCAGGGCGAAAGCGTATTGCAGCGCGACCTCCTCGAGCTGGTCGTAGCGGCCCGAGGCTCCGCCATGCCCTGCTTCCATGTTGGTTTTCAGCAGGACCAGCGCGGGCGCTTCCGCTTCAGCTCGCAGCCGCGCCACCCACTTGGCCGGCTCCCAATAGGTTACGCGGGGATCGGTGAGCCCGCCCAGGGCCAGGATCGGCGGGTAGCGCTGGGCCTTGACGTTGTCGTAGGGGGAATAGCCGCGGATCGTATCGAAGGCATCGCGGTCCAAGAGGGGATTGCCCCATTCGAGCCATTCGGGCGGCGTCAGAGGAAGCTCGTCGTCCAGCATCGTGTTCAGCACGTCGACGAAGGGGACGTCGGCGATGATGGCGGCGAACAGGTCGGGCGCCGCATTGGCCACGGCCCCCATCAACAGGCCACCGGCGCTCCCGCCCTGAGCTACGATTCGCCCTTTCGCCGTGAAGCCACGCTCGACGAGGGCCAAGCCGGCCGCGATGAAGTCGCCGAAGGTGTTCGGCTTGTTGCCGAGCTTGCCGTCCGTGTACCAGGCCCACCCCTTGTCGGTGCCGCCCCTGACATGCGCGACCGCATAGACGAATCCGCGGTCGACCAGTGACAGCCGCTTGGTGCCGAAGGCAGCCGGAATGGCGTGGCCGTAGGCGCCGTAGCCGTAGAGGAGAAGCGGTGCCGTGCCGTCGAGGGCGAGGTCGCGCCGGTGCAGGATCGAGATCGGCACCTCCGCCCCGTCTGGCGCGCGGGCGAAGATCCGCCGCGTGATATAGTAGGCGGGATCGTGGCCGGACGGCACGTCCTGACGCTTGCGCAGACTGCGCGCACCCGTCGCCATGTCGTAGTCGTAGATCTCCTTCGGGGTCGTCATCGACGAATAGGAGAAGCGCATCACCTGCGTGTCCTGCTCGACCATGTCTTCGAGGCCGAGCCCGTAGGCCTCCTCGGGGAAGCTGACCGCGTTCTCGCGTCCGGTCTCGAGATCGCGGACGACGATGCGGGGCAGGCCGTTCTCGCGCTCGAGCCGCACGAGGTGGCGCGAGAAGGCGGCCGCCGCCACGATGAGCCGGCCAGGCCGATGCGCCACGACATCGCGCCAGTTCTCCCGGCCCGGCGCCTCGACCGGTGCCTCGACGATCTTGAAGTCCACGGCACCGTCGGCGTTGGTGAGGATGACGAAGCGCTCGCCGCGGTGGTCGAGTTCGTAGCGCAGGCCTGGCGAGCGGGCCGCGATCAACCGCGGCTCGTCGAGCGGCGCGTGCCGTTCGACGACTCGCGCCTCCGATGCGTCATGCCCGTGGACCGAGATCACGGCGAACCGCCCCGACCGGCTGCGGCCGACCGATACGAACCACGTGGGATCGGGCTCGGCGTAGATGCAGCGGTCGTCGGCGGGGTCGCTCCCCAGACGATGCAGCCAGACGCTGCTCTCCCGATGGTTCTCGTCGAGCCTGACGTAAAAGAAGGCACTGTCGTCGGCGGTCCAGACGGCGCTGCCATCCGTATCGGGAACGGCGTCGGGAGCGTCGAGGCCGGTGGCGAGGTCGCGGACCTTGATGGTGTGGAGTTCGGACCCTTTCTCGTCGGCGCTCCAGGCCAGCAAGGCATGGTCGCTCGACGGCTGCGCGTCCCCGAGCTCGAAGAAGTCGAGGCCTTCGGCCAGGGAGTCTCCGTCGAGCAGCAGCTGTTCCGGCCCACCGTCGCGCGGAATCCTGCAAACGAGTTCGTGCTGCCCGCCCTCGCGGTAGCGGGAATAGTAGCTGAACGGCCCGTCCGGCACCGGGACGTCGGCGTCCTCCTCCTCCATGCGACCGCGCATTTCCGCGATCAGCTGGCGCTGCAGCGCCAGGGTCGGAGCCATGACGGCGTCGGTATAAGTGTTCTCGCGTTCGAGAAGGTCGCGGATGTCGGCCGGTAGGGCATCGGGATCCTGCAGGACCTCGCGCCAGTTCTCGGCCCGGATCCAGCCGTAGGCGTCTTCGACCGGGACACCATGAACCATGCGGCTCGTCGGCCGCGCCCCGATCGGTGTCGGGGGCCGTGGTGCGATTGTGCCAAAGGCCGGTGCGTCGTTCATCTCGAAGCTCGATCCTGTTGCGGCTTGAAGTTCAGGGCAGCGGCGTCGATGCAATAGCGCTGGCCGGTGGGGCTCCCGCGCCGCGCGCGACCCCGTCCTGCTCGGGCGTGAGCTGAGCCCTACACTCGGCCTCGGACCTGACGATCCTCGCCCTGGTCTCGGTCGTCATGGGGCTGGTCCTCGGCATCGCCTCGTGGGGACGGCTGCGGCTTGGCCGCGGGTCCGCCAGTCG
The DNA here is from genome assembly GCA_964249275.1 of uncultured Lichenihabitans sp. GTDB lineage: Bacteria > Pseudomonadota > Alphaproteobacteria > Rhizobiales > Beijerinckiaceae > Lichenihabitans. Next base: position 6,855 of record CAXUCF010000168.1, on the reverse strand, counting down.
TGTTTAACGGGTCCCGCCTGTCAAGGCCGCCGGTGACGCCGGTCAATCCGTCGCGGACCGGGATCAGTGCAGTGCGGCGGCCCTGGTCGGATTCTGCGCTTCCCCGGCCAGGATGCGGCGCGCATCGCTGCGCATCCGCTCCACCATGGCGGCAAAACCGTTCGACCTCTGACGCGTCAGATGGCCGCCGAGGCCGAGGCGAGAAAACAGGGGGCTCGCATCCGTTGCGGCGATCTCGGAAGCGGGTCTGCCGCCATAGAGAGCCAGTGCAAGGTAGATGAGGCCCCTGACGATATGGGCGTCGCTGTCGCCGCGGAACCGCACGACCGGATCGGCAGCCTCGCCCGGGTCCAGCCGGGTTTCGAGCCAGACCTGGCTGGCACAGCCGCGAACGCGGTTGAGTTCGCTGTGAGCGTCGGCCGGGAGGGGCTCGAGTTCCCGTCCGAGCTCGATCAGATATCGGTACCGATCGTCCACATTATCGAGGATCTCGAAATTGGCGATGATGTCGTCGACGTTGGTCATGTGCGGACCGCTCCTGTCCGCCACATATCGACTTCCCGGGCGGCACTTGCCAGTGCATGGCCGCCTCGCGCCAAGCGCTGAGCGGTGCCGCTGGGTCGCATCGCCGAACGGAGGGGCGCTCGGTCAGATTGCCTTGTCGGCTCCCGCGACCCGCAAGCTTGCGGCAGAACCGGCGTTCCCGGAACGGTGCCGCATCGGCGCAGACGACCCACCGGGCGCCAGATCCGAGGGTTGCAGCGGATCGGCGGACGGGTGCGGTCCTTCGGGCGGCAAGGACGCGGACCGGGACGCAGCGCTCACCAGGGTGGCACCGATGTGCCGACAGTCGCGCGACGCAATGCAGGCCTGGCCGACATCCTGCACGAGGTTCCGTCCGGCGCGGCTCACCGCCGTTTGGAGGCCGGGCCCGCTGCCCCCGGCCGCGACCGTTGCAACCACGCCGATGGACAGGATCGACCTGAACAGAAACAGCATCGCCTCGCTCCTTGGGCCGACCAAGCCCGCCTCACGAAGACGCTACCAGATGAATGTTATCGGCCACCGAGACAATCGACATAAATGGAAACCTCCCTGTTCAGTCTAAATTCAGCATCGTAACCAGTTGCGCTGCTCCACTTTAGTGGCAGGGCGCCCGGGTGCGGGCTCCAGATCGGAGAGGATGCATTTCCGCAGGTGCGGATATGAGCTTAGGGTTCGCTTAAGCCGCGGGTGCCAGGGTCGATAGTGCCAGGACGAGTCTGGTTGCGTCCCGTCCGGAGCGTCCGCGTGAACCTGTTGGCGAGCCTCAATGACACGGTCCGGAGCCTCGTGCATCCGGATGTCCGCGGAAGGCCGGTCGCGTTCGCGTCGCATCGCAACTTCCTCGTCACGCGTCTCGGCTTATCCTTCGTATCGATGGCGTTGGCGCCGCTGTTCTGGGTGCTGGGCGCGGTTCCGGCGGCCTGGGAAGCGGGCGTGCTGGCCTGGCTGGCCGTCCCCTGTGCGGCGGCCCTGAGCGTCTCGCGCTCGGGTGACTTGAGAGCCGGCGAAACCTTGAGCGCGGTGACCTGGATCGGCTTGGCCGTGACCGTCACGCTCGGTGCGGGTTCCAACCTCGGTATGGTCTTCCTGCTCATGGTCCCGCTCGAAGCCGCCACCTGGCTGGCGGCTGCGCCCGTGATCGGTGCTCTCGGTGCCGCCGCGATGGCGGCCGTCGCGCTTTCGGCTCGGTCGCGCCTGGGGCTTCGGGTCGAGGGTGGCCTCGACCTGACGCCGCTCGGTTCCGCCGCTTTGGCGGGAGCCCTGGCCTACGCCGGGGCGCTCTCCATCTCGTCCGTCATGATCGCGCGGGTGCGCCAAAGAGCGGAAGCAGCGATGCAGGATCGATATCGGGCGCTGGTCGACACGCTCGACGATGTCGTGCTGGAGTTCGACCGCTCGGGCTCGGTCCGCGACGCGACTGCGGCTGCCAAGACCTTGTTCGGCATCGACCCTCGCGACCTTCTGGGCCGCGGGTTCTTCGAGCGCCTGCAGGTCGCCGATCGCCCCGTTTTCCTCAAGCTCGTCGCCGACATTGCGGCCGGCCAGCCGTCCCGCACCGCCACGCTGCGTCTGCGAACCGGAAGGACGGTGCCAAGCCCGAAGGGTGACTTCGTGGAACCGGTCTTCGCCTGGATCGACCTCGTGGCCCGCCTGCCCGTCGGTCCTGGCGCACGGCACAGTCCGCTTGAAGCCGAGACGTCCCGGCGCGACATCGGGACAGTCGGGGTTCTGCGCGACGTATCGGCGAGGGTCGAGCAGGAACGCGCGATCGCTCGGCTGCGGACGGAGGCGGACCGCACCAATGCAGGGCGCAATCTGTTCCTCGCCAACGTGACCCACGAATTGCGGACCCCGCTCAATTCCATCATCGGCTTTGCCGAGATGCTGTCGAACGAGGCCCTGATGCCGGCCGATGCCGCGAAGCAGCGCGAATATGCCGGCATCATCCACCAGTCCGGCCTGCACCTGCTCGCCGTCGTGAACACCATCCTCGACGCTCAGAAGATCGAGTCCGGCAGCCTCGACCTGGTGCCCGAAGCCTTCGACCTCGGTGCTCTGATCCACACATGTTGCGACATGATGGGCCTCAAGGCGCAGCAATCCGGGATCGCGCTGACGCGCGACGTCGTGAGCGGCGCCGGCGACCTCGTGGGCGACAAGCGTGCCTGTAAGCAGATCGTCCTGAACCTCCTGTCGAATGGATTGAAGTTCACGCCGAGGGGCGGGCAGGTTGCGGTCGGCGTGCGGCTCGACGGCAACGCTTTCCTGATCACGGTGGCCGACACCGGCATCGGCGTGGCGTCGCGGGATCTGCCGCGGCTCGGTGACCCTTTCTTCCAGGCACGCACCAGCTACGATCGCCCGAATGACGGAACCGGACTCGGCCTGTCGGTGGTGCGCGGCCTCGTGGGGCTGCATGGAGGCAGCATCGCGATCGAGAGTGCGCCGGAGGAGGGTACGCGCGTGACGGTGCGCCTGCCGGCCAAGGGTCGGGTCGGCACGGCAGCGTCACCCGTGGTGACTAAAATCGAAACCATTGCGCGCTATTGCTCGACCATGAGGCACGGCGAAATGCCGGGCGGCGTCAGGATGCATAAAATTGCGTGATGCGGCGATCGATCCACTTCGTCCGGCGCGACGGTCCGGTGCCGGCCCTGGCAACCCCGCCTTCGGCGGGGTCACGAGCAGCGCGGCCATCGCGGCCCGTCGCCTCGGCGGACATCAGGCCACACCCTCGCAGTCGCGCGGTCCAGACGGTCTGCTGGCCGGCATCCTGAGTCGGACGTCCCGCATCAGGCCGTGGAAGGCCTTGGCGACAGGCCTGTTCTCGCTCACGCTCGTCGGCATCGTGGCCAATGCCGTGGTGTTCCAGAAAGGACGCCATCCCGCCCCGCTGCTCGGCACCAGCCAGGCCGTGCCGGCCGGCCAGCGAGAAGCCGCCGCGACCCGAACCCTCGACCCCCCAGCAGCCCCGGCGCCACCACCGGCACGTTCGGGCCCGGTTGCGGCCGTCCCGGTGAACGATGCGGCGACCTCATCGGACGAGATCCCTCCGGCTTCCGTCAAACGTGCCGGCGCGAAGCCGCAGCGCGTCGACGCCATCGGCAAGATGCTGCATGCGAAGAGTGCGGTGGCCGAAACCGTCCCAGCAGGCCCAGCCTCGGCCGAGAAAGCATCGGATGCTGCCTTGCTGGCCACGCAGAAACGTCTGGCCAAGCTCGGCTATGCGGTGAAACCGGACGGGCGCATGGGCACCGGCACGCGACGGGCCATCGCGCAATTCGAGCATGATCATCACTTGAAGAGCGAAGCCGAGGTGACGCTGCATCTGCGGCGCGAGATCGCGGCTGCGACGCCACCGCCCGAGGCGGCCGCGAAGGCGCGATGACCGGCTCCGGACGCCTCCGCACGGATTTCTGGGTTTCGGCCTACATCCGGCGTTGCGGCGTCGAGGGCGTAGCGGCAGTGCTCCGGCGTCGCGGCGCGGCGGAAGCCGGCGCCGGGATGAACAAGATAGACCGGCTCGACGGGAAGGCGGTGCTGCGGGGGCCCGCACCGCAGAGCGAAGCCGCGCCCGACGGGGAACGCCGGTTCGCGCCTGTGCACCGGAACGAGTTCCTCGACGCGGTTGACGCGGAAGCCCGCCTCGCCCGGGAGATCGGCTTCGATCCCGACCTGTGGATCGTGGAAGTCGAGGATCGTGCCGGACGCAGCTTCCTGTAGCGCTTCCATGACGCTCGGGTCATCATGCGACGGAAGGCTCATCTGTCGAGCGGCTCGCATGGACTTCATCCTATCCGACCTGCGACAAAGCCCCGCGTTCGCCGTCACCGTCGCGGACCGTGTCTGGCGAGCGTGGTGGGAACCTGCCGGAACACCGTTGGACCATGTGGTGGGCCGGGTCGCGGAGGCGCTGTCGCGCGCGGGCTTTCCTCTCGTGCTCGTCGCCCGCGCGGGCGACCGGTTTCTCGGCACGGCGTCGCTGATTGCCTCGGATCTGGCAGCCCGGCCGGATTATACGCCATGGGTCGCGGCCGTCTGGGTCGATCCCGACGCTCGGTGCCGTGGGGTCGGCTCGGCACTGGTGCGGGCCGTATCCGACAAGGCTTTCGCGTTGGGCTTCGACCGGCTCTATCTCTGTGCCAATCCCGACAAGGCGGGTTTCTACGCCGGACTGGGCTGGACCGCCACGGAGGCCGGGGTTGGCCGGAAGGGACTGACCGTCATGACGCTGGAGTCGGTGTCCGGGGCCTGATCGCTGCACTGGCTGCGCATCACCTGCCGTAGGTCCTCCGTGTCTGGACAGATGGATCGTCGCTCCCTTCACGGGCGCGGGCGACCGAGCGACCGTCCTCCTGATGGCGTCCGCGTGACGCGCCGGTGGGCTCCATTGCCCGCTTCGCCTGCGCTCGCGGGGCAGCATGGGTCATTGCTGCCACCAGACGAGCGGCCGTCCGCCGGGGCATGCTGTCGACCAGAGCCGTGAGCGTGCGGACCGCCATCACCGAATGCCCGATCGCCGGGCCGCTCAGGATGAAGATCCGGGCTGCAAGTTCGGGCGATGCGCCGATGGCGGCCAGTGCCAGGGCCAGCGGCTCGCCCTTGGGATCGTCGATCAGCCGCCACGCGTCTTCAAGCCTGATCCCGAGTGCGGCCGCGAGAGCAGTGTCGAAGCCGTCCCGGTCCGGCGACAGGACTGCCTGTTCGACCCGGGTCAGCGCGGCGGTTTCCGCGGGCGCCAGGTGCGGATGCAACGTATCCGGGCCGAGGTCCTCGCGCCGCACAGCCAGCATGATGGCGGAACGCCCGTCGCTATTGGCCAGGAGAAAGAGCGGCGCGCGTTCCGTCGCATGGCCGTCGCGCGCCAGCAGCGCCCGGCCGAGGTCGGCATCGTCCCGCGCCCGGCGGGCGAGATAGCGGAACGTGTCACGGTCGATCGACGCCGACGGATTGCTGGCCAGCGCGAGCAGGACCTCGCGCTCCGGGCGATCGGCGAGGCTCCCGACGACGGGCTGTTCGAGGAACTGCCGCTCGGCGACCCCCAGCGCCATCGCGGTCGTGCCCCACGCCGCGGCACCAAGAAGCGTGTCGGCATCCAAGGCGGCGTGCCGGAGCACCGGCGCGGCAATCGGGCCGCCCTCGGCCAGGAAGCGATCCAGCAAGCCCCGAGGTGCCTCGGGATGACCGGCCAGTTTCTCGGCCACGACCTGTCGCACCTCGGCGTCGGCGTCGTCCAGCAGGCGCTGGATCATGTCTTCGAACTGCACGAGATCGTTCGGCGCATGGTGGGCCTTGCCGACGAACATATCGACGAGCACGCGCAGCAGCACCGGGCGCATGTCGAGACCCGGCCTCCGGCCCAGCCTGACCAGCCGCTCCAGCGAATCCCCAAGGCCGTCCCCCTGGTCCATGCGGAAACCTCACGTCGACGATGATCGATGTGCAAACGGTTTTAGGCCGACTCTGTTGATGCATCATTAACCTTCGACGATGCTTAATGAACTCCAGCATCGGGGGCATCCCGATGACGCTATATGTTTAGAATTCTTTAAGGACAGTCGCATGGACAAGATTGTCATCCTGCCGACGGAACGGCCTGCGTCACGGCGCAGCTTGCAAATGCCGCACGGCGGTGCCCGCATCCTGTTCTTCAC
>CAXUCF010000168.1:0-645 GCA_964249275.1 uncultured Lichenihabitans sp. | reverse complement strand
CGCCGGCGACCTCCTGCCCGGAACCTGCCCCGAGCAGCAGGTCGCCCATGACGCCGCTCTCCTCGCCGTGCCGGAGCTAGCGCTCGATCTTGCAGCTCACTGAGCCGAGGTCTCGTTCTGCCTCAGCATAGCCGCCGACCCGGGGCAGGACGTCGAAGGTGACGAACCCGCGGCTTTCCGGTGCCACGACCCTGACGTCCCGTACCGGCGAATCCTCGCCATCTCGCGACCTGGCAGCATCGAGTTGGGCAGGTGTCATCACCACGAGCTCCAATCGGCCGTCGTTGCCCGCGCGGTCGTTGAGGCCGTAGAAATCCACACCGGAGCGGCTGTGCAACGAGAGAGCGAGGAAAGCTTCGCTGCCGAGCACTGCCAACACCCGCATCGGCCCAACCCCGAGGTCGTAGCGGCAAACCGCCGTGGCGACCGACGGATCGCGCGAGGGAATCGGATCGCCGGAGCTGGATCCGCCGGCCGCCGTCGGCGCCGAGGCACGCGGCAGGATCTTGACGACCCCGGCGGGTGCAAAAGCCGCGATGCGGGCGAAAGCGTCGTCAGGTGCCACCCGCGGCATGACCAGCAACGACAGGATATGGACGAGGCCGGCCACCATGGCGACCGCCACGACGGTCAGCGCCGCCAGGC
>CAXUCF010000167.1:1028-10860 GCA_964249275.1 uncultured Lichenihabitans sp. | reverse complement strand
ATGGTAGGCTTATCCCGGCCCGTTACGGTAACGGTGGCATGCCGTGGTTTCCCTACCGACTCCCCGATGGTAGGCTGTCCCCGGCCGAAACGGCTGAAAATGCTCTGATTTCCGTCTCCGTGAGGAGGCCGAAGTCAGAGCAAAACCATCTGCTGCGTGGCAACGCGCTCGGTTTTTTCGAGTTCGCCGAGTAACAACCTCATGCGGCCATATTGCTTGTCGGTCACCTGCAACGCCCGCACGCTGCCGCGCTTGGGCAGGCTGCGCGTCACCCGCTGCAGGTGCTTGTCCACTGCCTCCTCGCCGCGGCATACGCGCGCATAAACCGAGAACTGGATCATCATGTAGCCGTCCTGCTTCAGGAAGTTGCGGAAGCGCGTGGCGGCGCCGCGCTCGGGCTTGGTGCCTACCGGCAGGTCGAAGAAGACGAACAGCCACAAGATGCGGACCTCCTCGGCTTTCATGGCACCATCACCGGCAGGTCGAGCAAGGTCGGCACGCCCCTGTCGAAACAGCGCACGAGGGACTCGGCCGCGCGTTCGGCCGCCACCAGCAGCGTGACGATGTCGGCGTCGAGCCGCGCCTCGGTCAGCAGGGCCGTCGCCATGGTGCGCCGGTCGTCCACGGTCAGCGGCTCGCGGCACGGCCGCCCGTCCGGCACCGTGCGCCAGGCCAGCACGTCGACGAAGGGCCGGAACGGCTCGACCAAATCGTCGGCGAGGTTGAAGGCGTTGGACACGGAGGCGTGCTGCAGGCCGAAGGCCGGAATCAGGCCGGAGGCCACGAGCGCCCGCGCCACGCCCGAGCGCACCACCGCGTAGCCGTAATTGAGCAGCTTGTTGCGCCGGTCGCCCTCGTCCGAGCGCTTGAACTCCGCCCAGAACTGCCCCCAATAGTACCGCGCCGCCTGGGCCTCCTTGTTGCTGGGGTCGCCCGAGCCGACGCGCGCCGCCATCTCACGCAGGATGGGGCCGCCCCCGCGCGACACGGCGTCGAGCGCCGCCGCCTGGTTCTCGATCTTGGCCTGGACGATGGCCTGCCACAGCCGCTTCTTCAGCGGCTTGCCGGCCCCGGCCTGCACGCGCGCCACGTCGGCTTGCCGGTGGTGCCGGCCGAACGGCAGCGCCACGCCCGAGGGCGTATGGGTCTCGTCCGTCACCACGACCGCGACGCCGCTGTTCATGCAGGCCGAGAGCAGCGCGGCCGTGAGGGTCGCGCGCGGCGAATCGAGCACGATCCAGGCGACGTCCTCCAGCGCCAGCCGGACCTCGCCATCGTCCTGCGCCACCACGACCTGCCCGGCCGCGAAGGACAGGCGCGACGGCTGGCTCAGGTGCAGGCCACGCCATGCCACGTGCGGGTCTCCCGTTCGATCTCGAAGCGGCGGCCGAGGCGGTCGACGGCGAACTTGCGGAAGTCTTTCGCGGTCTTGACGCCGATGCCGCGAGTAAGACCATCTTTGGATTTTTGATCGGAAAGGGTGATCGCACCCGTCGAGCGGTCGAGCCCGCGGAAGTAACCCGCATGCCAAGCATTGGCCAGGTCCACTTCGATGTAAGACAGCGGGTGAAGGCTCCACATGAATTGATGGCTGTCGTCCATCGCCGGCCAGTCCGACTCGTCCTTGTAGGCCTGAACAGCCCGACTCGGCGGCTCCGGCCAACCCTCCGCGTCGAAGATCTGGTGCGGGTAGATCGGCACGAGGAAATACTCGTCGACGCCGCGCTTGTTCTTCTTCCTGAACACGTCGACGCGGGTCATCTCGCCCCGATCGGCGGCGCCGTCGCGGACCAGCACGTCGAGTTTCTTGTTGGTCCGCAGGCTCACCTTGCGGATCGGCTCGCAGTGGGCCTCCTCGGTCTTGCCGCCGAAGCGCTTTACGGGCGGCGCCGAGGCGGGCTTGCCGGCCTCGATCCAGCGGCGCAGTTCCGCGATGACTTCCTTGTTGCGCTCCGGGTCCTTGAGGAGGTCGAGGTCCTTCGGCGTGAGCTTGTCCACCGCCTTGCGCTCGTACACCACCGCGCGGCCGTCTTCCTCGCCCACCGCGCGGATGGTGGCACCGTGCGCCTCTCCTCGTGCGCGCCACCGCTCGGCGCGGCTCACGAAGACCTGCTCGAAGGCCGCCCTCGCGGCCTCGACGAACCCCGGCCACGGCGGCGGGAAGCCGGAGAAATCGCGGTGCGAGCCCAGCGCTTCGGCCTCCTGGAACGCCTTGGTCAACCGAATGAGCGCGCTGTTGGTGGTGGCCGCCACGATCAGCGCGTCGAGCGCGTGGTGGCGGTCGTCGTTGACGCGCTTGCCGTCCGGCCCCTTCTTCAAGCCCTGCACGCCCCAGGCCCGGCGCAGCCGGTCGGTCAGCGGGCCGGGGCGGGAGAACACCCGCACGGGGCGGTGCAGCACGCCGTCCCGGTCGGCCCAACAGTCGTCCCTGGGGTAGAGATCCTTCAGGGCGTCGAGCAGCAGGCGGCAGGCGTAGCGCGTGTCGTTGAGGTTGCGCGGTTTGAACTTCTCCTCCAACACCGAGGCGTCCCGCAGGAGGTAGTTGCGCTTCTTGCGCCCCTTCATGCCCTTGATGCCCTCGACGGTGGCGACGAAACGCTCCCAGCGCCCGTCGTCGGTGCCGAACCACTCGAATGGCGTACGCCCCTTCTTCTCCTGGTTGGCGGAAGCCAGGCACAAGGTCTTGTTGACGAAGCTGTCGTCGCCCGACCTGCTCCACGGCAGGATATGGTCGACCTGGACCGCATTGTCGGACGCCACGATACTGCGTGGATCGATGGAGCGGTCCGTGTAGACGCAGCGGCCGCCCTGCTCCTTCCACAGCTCGAAGCGCATCAGGTCCTCGGGCCCAGCCGGGGCCGCGCCGACCGTGTCAAGGAACTCGTCCCGAAGCCGGTCCTTAACCTTGTTGCGCTTCTCGATGCCGCTCTTGATCTCGTCGCGCTCGTCCTTGCTCTTACCGACATCGCGCGCGAGCTCGACATGGATGGCGCCCGGCAGCCCGAACTCCGCCACGATGGCCTTCACCTGTTTCCATGCCTCGGTGAGCGCCTTGCGGGCAACGGGGTTGTTGATGGCCGCGAGGTCGGTCTTGGGCCGTGCCGCGTGGTCATAGCCGGCGCGGGCGCAGGCTTCCGAGTAGACGAGCCCCTCGCGCAGGAACGGCACGATACGGCGGCAGGCCAGGGCCGACACATGCCCGGCACCCTTGAAGTGTTTAAAGGCGTGGCCGTCCTCGACTCCCTTCGTCAACGCGGCCAGGACCGTGTCGTCGAAGCCGAACTCTGCCAGCCCCTTGTGGATCGAGCCCAGATCGTCGCGGAACGTGAAAATCGCGGCGGCGGCGTCGAGCTTCTCCGGCGCCCTGCCGAGCAGCCCATGCCAGGCGACCTCCCCGACGCCGTCGACCACGGCCTTCTTCAAGCTCCAGGTGCCCTCGACCGCTGCCCCGCTGCGCGCCACGAAGTCGTTCTTCTCATCCGCGGGCGCGACGCCGGCGAACCGGATCCCGCCGTCAAGCGCCAGCACCTTGCGCAAGGCCGTCCAGGTGAACGTCTTGGCCTTGCCGAACTCCGCTTCCGCGCGCCGCATCTCGTCGGCCGTCAGCGCACGCTCGTCCCGACCCGCGCCGACCCGCAGCGCTGCGAGACGCGACAGGAAGCGGAACCGCTCGAACGAGGGCGCGCGCTTGGCTGCCCGGGGCTCGGAGGGCTCGAACGGGCAGGGGCCGACGAGGTCGTCGCTGTCGCGCAGCGGGCGCTGGAAGAAGGCGGCTTCGGCGAAGGCCCGTTCCAGCTCCGCCGTGGCAAGGGTGTTGCCGAGGCGGCGCTGGTCGCCGAACAGCCGGCGGACCTCGTATTCCTGGTCGGCCCGCAGCACCGAGCGATCGAAATTGCCGTCGCGGTTGCGCTTACGGTCCGCGAACGCCTCATCCCGGGCGAACATCTCGCCCACGGTGCGCCAGTTCGTCATCTTCGCCTGCGTGGCCTCGATGGCCCTCTTCATCTTCGAGGTTTCGTCCGCTGCATTGGCGCCGTGGTCGCGCTTGCTGTTCGACCTGAAGCCGCGGTGCTTGGCGATATGGCCGAGCGCCACCGCCAGTTCCGGGCCTGTCAGGCACCGGTCGAGCCCTTCGGCACGCAAGGCCCAGGGATCGTGCTCTCCGATCCTGAGAGCGTCGGGCGACGCATCCTCGATCAGCCCGGCATCCACGAACAGCTTGCGGATCTCCGCCATGCGGTGCCGGCGGCGCTTGAGGACCCGCCGCAGGCCGCGGGCAGTGCGCCGCAACTGGTTGGTCGGGGTACGTTCCTTATCGGTCTCGGGAACGTCGAAGGTGCGGGTGCCCATGGCGACGATCTCGCCTTCCCGCTCGTCCTGCCACTGCCGGATCACCGCCCAGCCGCAAGATCCGATACCGAGGTCGAGCCCCAATCGCAGGTCGTCTTGGATCATCTCGGGTGTTTCCAACTGCATGCTGCTATCTGCACGTGCAGCTTGACGCGGCGCCGGGCATCGTGCAACTCTGTTGTTGGGAGTCGGTAGGGAAGCCACGGTAAGTGGTTTTCAAACCATCGTAGGATCCGGAATCGACCGGCTAGACCCTCGGCGCGAAAGCGTCGGGGGGATTCCTCTTTCCGGCTCGTCCGCGCGCGTGTCGTTTCCGCACCGCCCGCGAAGGATGTTGGAGCATCGTCGATCCGCCCTTGCGCCGCAGCGCGGTCCGGGGTTTGTGCCGGAATAACTCCTGTGCCCGGTGCTCATGCGGTTCGGTTCAACCTCGTCCTTGTCGCGCTTCCGCTCCTGTGTCACCGCGCTGACCGCGACGGCCCTCCTGTCCGCATCTCCTCCGCCGCTCCGCGCCGCGCCCACCCCCGCCGGCGGCGAGTCGGTGGCGCAGGCGTTGTGCCGGGTCATCACCGCGGCGGCGACGACCCGCAAGATCCCGGTCGATTTCCTGACCCGGCTGATCTGGCAGGAGTCGAGCTTCCGGTCGGAGGCGACCAGCCCGGCCGGCGCCCAGGGCATTGCGCAGTTCATGCCCGGCACCGCCCAGGAGCGCGGGCTCGCGGATCCGTTCGATCCCGAACAGGCGGTGCCGGCCTCGGCGGCGCTCTTGAGCGAACTCGCGGACCGCTTCGGCAATCTCGGGCTCGCGGCCGCGGCCTACAATGCTGGCCCGGCCCGCGTGGCGAACTGGATCGCCGGGCACGGCGGGCTGCCGCTCGAGACGCGCGACTATGTCGAGCGCATCACCGGGCGATCGACCGAGGACTGGGCCGAGGACGCCAGGACACACGTCCGCAACGACCCCAAGATCGATCCGCAATCCTGCATCCAGCTGGCCTCGACCTTGCGGACGGCGCCGCGCCGCGCCGGCATCGTGGCGGCCGAGGCGCCCTTCGCACCCTGGGGCGTGCAGCTGGCCGGCAATTTCTCCAAAAGCCTCGCCCTCGCGAGCTTCAGCCGCGCCCGGTTGAGCTATGCGGCGATCATCGGGGACATCCGCCCCATGATCATCGGCACGCGGTTGCGCACGCGCGGCACCCGGGCCTTCTACCGCATCCGGGTGCCGGCCGCGACCCGGCAGGAAGCCGAGGGCCTCTGCGGCCGCATCCACGCGGCGCACGGCGCCTGCGTGACGTTGCGGAGTTGATGGTCGCAGGCGCTTCGCAAGAATCCGGCACGGCGGGTTGCCCGGGCGCTCCGCGTGAGTGCGGGAGCGGGATGCCAGTCCATCCAGGGTCGACGCGCCGTTCCGTTCGACTCGAGACAGGGGTTGGCTGCAGCGACATGAGACAAGCGCATCGGAGCGGCGGAAGCCCCGGCGCCCCACTCAGGCCGGAACCGCCACGCCCACGCCGCTCGGCGTCGCAGGGGCATCATGGCGCCCCGTGTCGCCCAGGGGGTGTCCCTCGCCGTCCCGGCCGCGCGCCGTGCCGGCATCGGCGTGGGCCGCCTCGACGCAGGCGTTCACCGCCTCCTTGAGGGTCGACGCATAGAGATCCGCCCCCACGACGTTGCGCGTGCGCTGGCCGTCGGTGTCGTCCTGTTCGGCAGGCCAGAGGCCGACCAGGATCGGCACGCCGGGCAGGCGCTGGCGCAGCCGCCGCACCATGTAGTGAAGACCGGCGGGGCTGCCCGAGATCTCCAGGTAGGTGAGGCACACCATCGCGACCCCGGTGGCGTCGAGCGTGCCGATCCCCCGGCGCGATGCCGCGCCGTGTGGCACCACGCGGGCCCCGAGTCCGTGCTTGCCGAGCAGTTGCGCCAGCATGCAAGAGGCTGCTTCGTCGAGCGGCCCCTTGCCGGCGAGGCAAAGCACCGGCGCCTCGCCCCGCCAGGCCGGCGGCAGCTCCTCCCGCGCGGGCGCGGACCCGTCAGGCACCGGGTTGTCCGGCAGCTCGCGCCGCCCCGGCGCCGGGCCGCCCGCGCGGTCGTCAGGCTGCGCCGGCTTGGCCTTGGGGGGTTCCGGGGTCGGCACGGCGCGCTCGGCGCGGGACGCTACCGCACTGGCGGCGGCCTTGTCGTCCGGGTGGGGTTCGCGGTCGTCATGGTCCGCGAGGTCGGCGACGAGCGACTGGACGTTATCCGTGATGCGCTCCACCTTGTCGGCCGACAGAGCGCCGCGCAGGGCATCGTTGGTGGCGAGCTGCAGCCCCTTCATCGCGACCTCGTCGTAATAGGCCGTGAGCGAGCGCTCCTTCAGCAGCAGCTCCGCCTGGTGCTGGGCCTCGTCGGGGTCGTCGGCCAGCATGCGCTGGTAGAAATTCTCGACCGGCGTCAGTGCCGGGCGGTCGCCCAGCATGACGTCGAGGAACTCGAGCCTGTCGACATGCCGGCCCAGCACCACGAGGCACAGCGTCATCGGGGTCGACAGCACGAGGCCGATCGGCCCCCAGAGCCACGTCCAGAAAATGGCCGCGATGACCACGGCGGCGGGCGAGAGCCCGGTGGAATGGCCGTAGATCAGCGGCTCGACCACCTGTCCCGTGAGGGATTCGACCACGACGTAGAGACCCAGCGTCCAGAGCACGAGCGACCAGCCCGGATCGACAGCGGCCGCCAGTGCGGCCGGCAGGATGGCGGCGATGACCGGGCCGATGTAGGGTACGAAGCGCAGCAGCGCCGAGGTGACGCCCCACAGCGCCGGCGATGGCACGCCGATCAGCCAGAGCCCGATCGCCACGACCGTGCCGAAGGTGGTGTTGATGGCGAGCTGGGCCAGGAAATATCTGCCGAGCCGCCGCCCCGCATCGTCCATGGCGAGCGTCGTGCGGTGCAGATCGCTCGACCCGAACAGGCGGATCAGCCTGTCGCGCAAGTCTTCCTGCTGCATCAGGATGAAGACCGCCACGATCACGATGATGAGGAAGTTCGACAGCGGATCGACCATGGGGGCCAGCACCGCACGGGCCAGTTCCACGGCCGAGGTGGGGGGCGGTTGCACCTCGACGAGCTGCGGCTTCGGCATGCCGGCGACCGAGGCCGCGTCGGTCGGGGTCCCCACGGCCGGCTTGGCACCGCGGCCGAGTTGCTGGTCGAGTCGGCTCGTCAGCACGGTGAGCCGGCCGAGGGTCATGCTCTGGACCGCTTCCACCTTGTGCTGGATCGTGGCCGTGTAGCGCGGCACATCGGCCGCGATGCCCGCGACCTGCACGCCGATGACGCCGCCGATCGTGCCGATGACCCCGAAGGCGAGGAGAACCGCCAGCAGCACGGCCGCCACATGGGGCAGGCGGCAGCGCCGCAGCAAGGCCACCAGCGGCGCCAGGACGAATGACAGGATCACCGCCACGGTGATCGGGATCAGCACCTCGCGCGCGAGATACAGCGCCGCCACCACGACCACGGCAACGGACAGCGACAGAAGGCCGTTGAGGCCGGGTGTATCGGCCTGCGGCACCACGGCGGGCGTCCGGGTCGGGGGCGGCGGTTCGGACATCGAATGGACCTCGGGAAGGCGAGCCCGCTCAGGCCCGTCCGATCCAATGTGCGATGGCGCGAATGGATCCGGCGCCCATGCGTTGGGCAGGTCCGATGCCTAACGGCCGCCACGGGACCGTTCGTTTCGGATGAAGGGCTTCGCCACAGGGCAAGAGGCGGAGAGAGCGCGGCGGTTATGCCCGTGGGGGCCCTGGCACGCCGCGCTGCTCCGGCCGGCCCTGCATGGGCGCGCCGTCAGCGATGCTTTTTTGCATGGAAGCCTTGCATCCACCCCGCCCTTGTGCTCAATGAAGCACGGCAAAAAAAAGGACCGCCCCGAAGGACGGCCCAAGTCTAGGGAGGAAACGCCCAAAAGGGCATGTGACGTCGCAACGTCACGACCGGTAAGCTACGCCGGTCCTGCCGAAAGGCAAGGCCATATCGGACCAGAGTTGGAATGGGTCGTTCCTGCTGTATTTTTGTGACAGCAAGCCTCGTGCTCATCGGCTCCGGCCTTCGTCAGGCCTCTCGATCGTCCCGTGCCTGGGCCTTCCGCCGCGGCCCTTCGACCAGGCGGACGACGGCGCCCCGCAGCGTGCGGACATCCTGCTCGGTCATGCCGATGCGGTGAAAGATGTTGCGGAGGTTGCGCCGCATCACGGGTCGCTTGTCGTCCGGCCGAAAATAGCCCGCGGCCGTGAGTTCCCGTTCGAGATAGTCGAAGAAGGACAACACCGCCCCCCGCGGGGCCGGCGGCGACCGTTCGACCCGGCCGAAGGGCAGGGCGGCATCGCCTTTGTGCTTCATCCATTCGTAGCCGACCAGCAGCACGGCCTGGGCGAGGTTCAGAGATCCGTAAGCCGGATCGACCGGGAACGTCACCAGCGCGTCGGCCAGTGCCACCTCGTCGTTGCCGAGGCCCGTCCGCTCGGGGCCGAACAGGATCCCGCGCCGTTCGCCGGCCTCGATCGGGAGAACCCACTCGGCCATGGCGACATCGGGCGCCAGCACGGGCTTGCCCTGGCCGCGCTCCCGCGCCGTGGTGGCATAAAGCGCCGAGAGATCGGCGACCGCGGCCTCCAGCGTATCGAAGACCCGCGCGCCGTCGAGTAGATGGACGGCCCCGGCCGCCGCGGCTTCGGCGTCCGCCTTGTAATGGTCGGTTCGTGGCCAGCCGCTCTTGGGTGCCACGAGCCGCAGATCGTACAGGCCGAAATTGGCCATGGCGCGGGCCGCCATGCCGATGTTGACGGCGAGTTGCGGCCGCACCAGAACGATCGCGGGCCCGCCTGCCGCGGGCTGCCGCGTGTGATCCGTCCCCGCACCCGTCACGACCGTGCTCTCCCGTCGTCGCCCGGCTTCATGGCTCGGGGAACGGGATGCCGGTGTCAAGCGCGGGTGTGTGCGACGATCGCGTCGAGAGGACGACCATGCAGGAAACATCGTCGGGCGTGACGCTTCGCGCCCTCGGTCCTGGCGACGCCGAACCCGCCGCGGCGCTGATCCGCACGGCCTTCGCGGCCCAGCCGCTCGCCACCGATCCGCCGTCCTCGGCGCTGCGCGAGACAGCCGACAGCATCGCGGCCTGGATCGCGGCGGGCGGAGGAGCCTGCCTCACGCGCGAAGCCGAGATCGTGGCGCTGCTGCTCTGGGACGAACGCGACCGCGGGCTCTATTGCGGGCGCCTCGCGGTCGACCCCGAGCATCGGGGCCGGGGCCATGCCCGGCGGCTCGTCGCGGCCGCCGAACGCGAGGCCCGGCAGCGCGGTTTGCCGCGGCTTCACGTCCGGATCCGCCTGGCGCTCACCGGCAACATCCGCCTCTTCGAGGCTTGCGGCTTCCGGGAGATCGGACGCGACGCCCATCCCGGCCATGCCGGCCCGACCCTCGCGGTGCTGGAGAAGCG
>CAXUCF010000167.1:0-1018 GCA_964249275.1 uncultured Lichenihabitans sp. | reverse complement strand
GGTGAGCGGCCGACCGGCGGGCGACCCGTCCGCGGGCCGCCCTTTCCGCGATTTCCCTGTCGATGGGAAAGCTCTATAGCGGCATCGGAAAACAGCCGCCGCGCCGGGCGCAGCTCGCGGAGGCGGGCCACAGTTCGGGACGGCGCACCGGCGTCGAAAGGATCGCTCAACATGGACAAGATCAAGGTCGCCAACCCGGTCGTCGAACTCGACGGCGACGAGATGACCCGCATCATCTGGCACTACATCCGCGACAAGCTGGTGCATCCCTATCTCGACGTCGAACTCCAGTATTTCGACCTCTCGGTCGAGAACCGCGACGCCACCAGCGACAAGGTGACGGTGGACGCGGCCGAAGCCATCAAGAGGGTCGGGGTGGGCGTGAAATGCGCCACCATCACGCCCGACGAGGCACGCGTCGAGGAGTTCAAGCTGAAGGAGATGTGGCGCTCGCCCAACGGCACGATCCGCAACATCCTGGGCGGGGTGATCTTCCGCGAGCCCATCATCTGCCAGAACGTGCCGCGCCTCGTGCCGGGCTGGACCCAGCCCATCGTCATCGGCCGCCATGCCTACGGCGACCAGTACCGCGCCACCGATTTCACCGTGCCCGGCAAGGGCCGCATGGCGATCAGGTTCGAGGGCGACGACGGCGCCGTCATCGAGAAGGAAGTGTTCAACTTCCCCGGGGCCGGCGTCGCCCTGGCGATGTACAATCTCGACGACTCGATCCGCGACTTTGCCCGCGCCTCGCTGAACTACGGGCTCAACCGCAAGTTCCCGGTCTATCTTTCGACCAAGAACACCATCCTCAAGAAATACGATGGCCGCTTCAAGGACATCTTCCAGGAGGTCTATGAGGCCGAGTTCAAGGGTAAGTTCAAGGCGCTCGGGATCAGCTACGAGCACCGCTTGATCGACGACATGGTCGCGTCGGCCATGAAATGGTCGGGCGGATACGTCTGGGCCTGCAAGAACTACGACGGCGACGTGCAGTCCGACACGGTGGCGCAGGGCT
>CAXUCF010000166.1:4198-10927 GCA_964249275.1 uncultured Lichenihabitans sp. | reverse complement strand
GGGCACGACCCGGCAGGCGATGATGGGCGCGAGATATTCGGTCCGCCAGTCCTCCTCGGAGGCCGGCGCGACCCTGGGATCGGCCCCGCAGGTGATCTCGTCGCCCCGCACCGCGCAGCCGGCGTCGAGCAGCGCCCGCACCAGCCGGGGCAGAAGGCTGTCCGCATGCGCGGCATGCACCAGCAAGGTCTCGGCGGCCCCGCAGACGCCGGTGCGGCGCAGCTTCGAGTTCAGCACCAGCCTTTCGGCCTTGTCGGGATCGGCTGCGGCATCGATGTAGACGTGCACCAGCCCTTCGAGATGGGCGAAGACCGGAACGCGGGCTTCGGCCTGGACGCGCGCCACCAGCGCCTTGCCGCCGCGCGGCACCAGCACGTCGAGATTGCCGTCGAGCCCGGCCAGCATCTCGCCCACGGCATCGCGGTGGCGCGTCGGCACCAGCGAGATCGCGGCCGGCGGCAGGTCCGCGGCCTCGAGGCCCTCGACGAGGCAGCGGTGCAGCGCCGCGGTCGAATGGAAGCACTCCGAGCCGCCCCGCAGGATCGACGCATTGCCGGATTTGAGGCAGAGCGCGCCGGCATCGGCCGTGACGTTGGGGCGGCTCTCGTAGATCACGCCGACGACGCCGAGCGGCGTCGACACGCGCTCGATCAGGAGGCCGTTCGGCCGCTCGAAGCGCGCCAGCACGCGCCCGACCGGGCACGGCAATGCGGCGATCTCCTCGAGGCTTCGCGCCACGGCCTTGACGCGGTCGGGATCCAGCATCAGCCGGTCGCGGGCCGCGGGCGCGAGGCGCGCCCCGGCCTCGGCGAGGTCGCGGCCATTGGCGGCGAGGATGGCCGGCAGCGCCCTGCGGATCGCGAGGGCGGCCGCCGTCAGAGCGCGGTTCTTGGTTTCGGCCGCGGCATTGGCGAGCACCCGCTGGGCGCGCCGCGCCCCGAGGCCGATCTCCCGCATGATCGCGGCCACGTCCTCGGCCCCGCCCTCGACGACCTGCAACCGTTCCATGGTGCTTTCCTCGTGCCGGCTCAATGAGCCATGATAGGGCGCTTGTCCACTGGGCGGTCGGAACGCGGCATCGGGGCCGAAAACGTGACCCCCGCCTCTCCGAACGCCGGTCCCTGGCCAGAGCACCCCGACGATGTCATGCTGACCCGCTTTCCCTCGTCGAGGCTCCTGATGGCGGGCGGCTCGGGTTCGTTGCGGCCGCAGGTCGCGTCGTGCGCCGGCCGCGACGCGAGCGACACGCGCCTCTCACCTTCGCCCGAGACGGATGTCCCTGCCCCATGACGATGCCGACCGCGGTCATGCGCCTCCTGCGCCCTCGTGAGCGCCACGTCGAATGGCGCGCCCTTTGGTTCTGGGTCGCGCTCGTCGCCGCCTGCGTCGCGTCGGGCGCGTTCTACGGCGCCGTGAGCGATCGCGGCAAGCCTTGGATCGGCGCGGTCTACGGGGGCTGCTGCGGAAGCGCCGTCTTGCTGTTCGAACAAGGGGTGGTGACACCGCGGCTGCGCGAGCGACTGCGTCGGCTGCCGTGGCTGCCGAGCGTCATCGCCACGGAAGCGGCTTACCTGATGCTGACCATGATGGGCGCTGCCGTCGCGGGCGTCCTGCTGTGGACCTCGGGTCTCTATCCGGGAACCCTGGCCGAGGCCGTCTTCATCAGCCCCGTGACCATCCTCTACGCGTTGACGGTGACCGGGATCCTGATCACCATGGTCCGGATGCGCGACCTGATCGGGGCCGAGGTGTTCCGCAACATCCTGCTCGGCCGCTACCATCGTCCGGTCGAGGAGGAGCGCATCTTCGTGTTCATCGACCTGATCGGCTCGACCGCCTATGCCCAGGCTTACGGCGACCTCCGCGCGCAGGCTTTCCTCGCCGCCATCTTCGCGGCGCTCGCCGAGCCGGTTCGTCGCCACGGCGGCTCGGTCGACGACTACGTGGGCGACATGGCGCTGGTCACCTGGCCCTTGGAGGCCGGCGTCAGGGACGGTCGTTGCGTCGCCTGCGTGTTCGCCTTTCTGGATCACATCCGAGCCCATGCCGAGGCCTGGCGACGCGATTTCGGCCAGGTCCCGGCCTTTCGGGCCGCCCTGCACGGGGGCGGGGTGGTGACGGCCGAGGTCGGGGTCGACCGGCACAAGATCTCCTATTTCGGCGATGTCGTGAACACGACGGGACGCATCGAGTCGCTGTGCCGGACCCTCGATGCGCCGCTGCTCATCTCGTCCGATCTCCTGGACCGCATGTCGGCGCTCCCGGACGGCATCCGCGCACGCCCGCTCGGAGCCCATGCGCTCAAAGGACGGGGCCAGATGCTCACGGTCCTGGGCCTCGAACCTACGCTCGGCGCCATGGGTGGCGCGAGCTGAACGGCGAGCGGGACGATTCTCGCTCGAAGCCAAGGCCAGCAACCCCGCGAGGACCGCATGAGGAACGCACATCGTCTGCAAGACAGGGTCGCGCTGGTGACGGGCGGCTCGCGCGGCATCGGTCGCGCCGTGGCGGAGCTGTTCGCCCGCGAGGGCGCGACCGTGGCGATCAACCACCTCGACGACCACGATGCGGCCCAGGATGCCTTGGCTGCATTGCGCGCCGCGAGCACCGCCGAGGGGCATGGAACCAAGGCCCATATGGCCATTGATGCCGATGTCAGCGGGGCTCCCGCGGTGGCCGATATGTTCACCCGCGTCGTGACGGCGTGCGGGGGCCTGCATATCCTGGTCAACAATGCCGGGATGCAGATGACCACCCCCGGGGACGGCTTCGACGACGATGATTTCCTCCACGTGATCGCGGTGGACCTAATCGGCCCGGCCTTGTGCTCGCGCACCGCGCTCGAGATCTTCCTGTCGCGGCCGGGCGGCGGCACCATCATCAACACGACGAGCGTGCACGAACTCGTCCCCAAACCCGGCTACGCGGCCTATTCGGCGGCCAAGGGCGGCCTCGGCAATCTCACGCGCACGCTGGCCCTCGAATTCGCCGACCGCGGCATCCGGGTCAATGCGGTCGGCCCGGGCGCCGTGGCGACCGACATGAACGCCGCCTGGATCGCCGACCCCGCGGCGCGGCGCGGCGTCGAACGGCATATCCCGATGGGCCGGGCCGCCAGCGCGGAGGAGATGGCGCCGGTCTTCGCCTTCCTGGCCTCCGACGAGGCCCGCTACGTCACGGGCCAGACCATCTATGCCTGCGGCGGCCTCACGTTGTTCGCGGACTTCCAGCGGAACTGGGCGTCGTAGGGCAGGATCGCATCGGAGGGCTCGTCGTTCGGACGCGGTGATCCGACCGGAGCCGCGGTCGCCCGAGGCTCAGCCGCGGCCGCGGCGCGACCGCGTCGGGCCGACGAGGTGGCGGATGAAGTTGCGCAACTCCGTCTGCCGCCGCGCGCGGTCCGTCGTCTCGCGGTCGAGGCCGAGCCGCCAGGCAAGGTCGAGTCTGTCCGGTTCCTGCCCCATGGATTCGATCAGGCCGGCCTGGGCCTCGACATCGGCCGGAGTCCGGGCCAGGCCTCGTTCCAGCAGGGCTCTCCCCTGGCGCCGCACCGCTTGGGCGACCTCGTCGAGGGGCAGTTCGGGATGGTATTGCACGCCCCAGAACGTACCGCCGTCGCAGCGGATTTCGGCAGCCTGGACGGCGCTCGCCGCATTCCCGGCGAGCGCGACGGCATCGCGCGCCGGTAGCGCCTCGACCTCGTCGCTATGGATCGCAGCGGCGTCATAGGCCGAGGGCCGCCCGTCGAGCAACGGGTGGCGGCACCCGTCCTCCGTCGGCGCGATACGCCGGGCGAAGCCGATCTCGTGCCCGCCGGGATTGGGCCGCACCGTCCCGCCTGCCGCCACGACCGCAAGCTGCAGGCCCGCGCAGGACCCGAAACTCGGCACGCCGGACCTGAAGACGGCCCGCATGAAATCCAGATTCGCCCGGATTTCGGGCGTGTCGTCATAGGCGTGCAACGGCGAGCCGGCCAGGAATACGGCATCGTAGCTCTCGATCGCGTCCGTCGCGCCGGAGGGTTCGGCAGGACGAGCATTGTGGAATAGCGCGGCCGGGACGATGTCCCGCAGGGCATCGACGAAGCTCTCGCCACTGCTCCGCCCGGTTCCGGCGCGCCGGTGTTCGCGGGCCTCGGGCGGCTCGCTCTCGGCGATCAGCAGTTTCAACCTGTCCGGCACGTCGTCGTCTTCCCATTCCCCCGGACAGCTGCGCGGGGGGAGATCACGCCGGCGCCGGGCACCACAGATGGAGGGCCCCGGCCGGTCCCGCGATGCCGGCCAGGCTGCCTCTGCCGCGGCATTTGGACAGGTCCGAAGGCTTGGACGGGCATCCGTAGTGAGGCATGAGCCTTGCGGGGACCCCGGGCGAACCGACCCGTGGGTAACCGCGTTCCCCTCGTCGATCCAGCCAAGATGCTTCGCCGCGGCCCGTGGCCCGTCATGGGCGCGTCGGCGCCGGAGTGAACCATGTCCGACCCCCAAGCTCCACCGCCTCGCGTCCTCGAGGAGGATCCCGTCGACCGGCTCTTCGACGGCGTCCGCGAGTTCCGCGACAACGTGTTCCCGGAACGCCGCGAGCAGTTCGAGGAACTCGCCAAGGGGCAGAATCCGCGCATCCTGTTCATCACCTGCGCGGACAGCCGCGTGGTGCCCGAGATGATCACCCAGACCGAGCCCGGCGAACTCTTCGTGTGCCGCAACATCGGCAACATCGTGCCGGCCTATGGCGAGATGATGGGCGGCGTGTCGGCCGTGGTCGAATATGCCGTGGTGGCGCTCGGCGTCACCGATATCGTGGTCTGCGGCCATTCCCATTGCGGCGCGATGGCGGGCCTGATCCGCGGCGAGGCGGCGCTGGACAGGATGCCGACCGTCAGGTCGTGGCTGCGCAACGCCCACGCGGCCCGCAGCGTCGTCGAGGTGCTGCACCCAGACCTGACCGGCGACGCCAAGATCCAGGCCCTGGTCGAACAGAACGTGGTGACGCAGATCCAGCACCTCGGCACGCATCCGTCCGTGGCGGCCGGGGTGGCGAGCGGCAAGGTCGAACTGCACGGCTGGGTCTACGACATCGAGACGGGCGGCATTCACCTGCATGACGTGACGCAGGGCAGGATGGTGCCGTTCGAGGAGCAGCGCGGTCGCCTCGCCCGCAAGGCCGCGACCTGATGGTGGTGGTCGACCGGTTCCGCATCACCGACACCCTGCGGGAGGTCTGGCGTCCGCTGGCAGCGCTGTTCCTGCTCGATACGCTGGTCACCATCGCCTATGTGGGCCTGGGCTGGACCTGGATCACGCCGAGCGGCCTTCCCCTCCCGCTGCTCGGCACCGGTCTCGCGGTCTTCCTCGGGGTGCGCAACAACACCGCCTATGCGCGGTGGTGGGAGGCCCGCACCTTGTGGGGCGCCGTCGTCAACAACTCCCGCTCCTACGCCCGCGCGCTGACCCTGCTGCTGATGCCTGCCGAAGCCGGGGAGCTGCGTCACGCCCTGATCGGCCACCAGATCGCCTGGGTCCATGCGCTGCGGTGCCTCCTGCGCCGCGAGGATGCGGCCGCTGCCGTCGCGCCGTTCCTGCCCACCGCGACGCTCGACCGCGTCACCGCGGCCGCCAACATGCCCTTCGCGATCCAGCGTGAGATGTCCGAAATGCTGGCCGGAGCGCGGCGGGACGGATGGTGCGACGGAATCGAGGCGTCGGCGTTCAACACCACGCTGACGGCGCTCGTCGACGCGCAGGGCGGCCTGGAGCGCATCCGCAACACGCCGATGCCGCAGCAATACGCGTCCTTCAGCCGGGCCTTCGTGACGGCCTACTGCCTCTTGCTGCCGTTCGGCATCGTGCCCGACCTCAACATTCTGACGCCCATCGGCTCGGCCCTGATCGGTTTCGTGTTCCTGGCGCTCGACGAATCCGGGCGGCACCTCGAGGATCCGTTCCTGGACGCCATCTACGACGTGCCGATGAGCGCCATCGGCCGAACCATCGAGATCGACCTCCTGCAGGCGATCGGCGAGGCGAACCTGCCGCCGCCGCTCCATCCCGTGCGCGGCGTGCTGCGCTGAGGCGCCCGAAGCCTCGGCCGGCGGCATCCGGCGCCCTCCTTCTCGGGAAGCCAGCGTCACATCGCGGAAGGTATGTCCCCGGTGCGGTCCCTCCTTCCCCGGCAGAGGAAGGTGGATCGGCCGAAGGCCGAGACGGATGGGGCAAAGGGCGCGACGCTGCGTCCGCCGCCGACCTCTCAACCCCATCCGTCGCGGCTCCGCGCCGGCCGCGGCTCCGCGCCGACACCTTCCCTGGCGGCGGAAGGAAAGCTGCCCTTGACGAACCGAACGCGGCGGCCGCAAGAGCCGGGTCGCGGCCCGATCCTCGGCCGAGTCCACCGGATGACGATGTGACCACGGTTCTCGACCGCTACCGGGCCCGCGTGGCCTGCGGCGACCTCCAGTCCGACACCGCGCAGGAGGCGGTGGCCGGGAAGCTCGACGCGCTCGCCACGGCGCTGTCGTCAGGCGGCCCGAAGCCCTCGGGCTGGGCGCGGCTGTTCGGCGGCACGGCCGAGGAGCCGCCTCGGGGCCTCTACATCGTGGGCGACGTCGGGCGCGGCAAGACCATGCTGATGGACCTGTTCCACGAGGGTGCCGCGGTCGCGCCCAAGCGACGCGTGCATTTCCACGCCTTCATGGCCGACGTTCACGCCCGCATCCATGCCTGGCGCAGTGCCCGC
>CAXUCF010000166.1:2379-4188 GCA_964249275.1 uncultured Lichenihabitans sp. | reverse complement strand
GGCGGGAGCAGCGCAAGCGCGGCGAGGTGAAGGGCGACGACCCGATCCCGCCCGTCGCGGAAGCGATCGGCGCCGAGGCCCGGCTGCTCTGTTTCGATGAATTCGCCGTCAACGACATCGCCGACGCCATGATCCTCGGCCGGCTGTTCACGGCGCTGTTCGCCGACCGGGTGACCGTGGTGGCGACCTCCAACGTCGAGCCCGAGAACCTCTACCGGGATGGGCTCAACCGCACGCTGTTCCTGCCCTTCATCGCGCTCCTCGAAGAGCGGATGGAAACCGTGCGGCTCGATGCGGCGCGTGACTTCCGCTATTCGCAGCTGACCGCGGCCGCCACCTGGTTCGCCCCGGCCGACGCCGCGGCCCGTGCCGCGCTCGACCGGGCCTTCAAGGGCCTGACCGGGACCGAGCGGGGCGAACCCGCCCGCCTGGCGCTGCTGGGCCGTGAGATCGCGGTGCCCGAGGCGCTCGGCGACGTCGCCCGCTTCCCTTTCGCGGCACTGTGCGAGGCCCCGCTGGGCTCGGTGGATTTCCTCACCATCGCGCGCCATTACGGCACCGTGCTGATCGACGGCATCCGGGTGATGGGGGCCGGCGAGCGCAACATCGTGAAGCGCTTCATCAACTTGGTCGATACGCTCTACGACGAGCAGGTGAAGCTGATCGCCTCGGCGGCCTGCGAGCCGGCCGGCCTCTACGACGCGCCGGACGGCCGCGAACTGTTCGAATTCAGGCGCACCGTGTCGCGGCTCGTCGAGATGCGGTCGGAGCAGTACCTCGCGCTGCCCCATGGCCATGGCCGCCTCTCGGCCGACACCGGCAGTCTCGCCGAGACGTGAGAGCTGCCGGCGGCCCCTCGACCGTCAGGGCCCGGGTTCGGCCGAGGGCGGCACGGCAGGCGCGGGCTGGGCGGACGTCCCTTGCGGCGCCTCGGCATCGATCTGCTTCTGCAAATCGGCCTTTCGCGCCGCCAGCATCTCCACCGCGGCGCGATCGTCCGACAGCCGTCTCTCGATTTGCGTCAGGTCCTGGTTCTGCGCCGCAGTCCGGCGGGTCGCGTCGGCCAGCGCCTGTTCGGCTTCGGCCTGCCGGGCCCGGGCCTCTGCCAGTGCATCCCGTGCGGCAGTTGCCTGCCGCTCGACATCGGCCCGCTGCGCGACGACCTCGGCCCGGGCCTGCCGCACCTGCCCGTCGAGGCCCGCCAGCTCCGCCGTGCGGGCCGCGATCTGCTGGGCCAGCGCGGCGGCGCTGCGTTCCGCATCCGCGACCTGCGTCCGGGTCGCGGCGGCCTCGCCCCTCAGGCGTTCAGCCTCGGCGCCAGCATCGCCGACCGCCTTCAAGGCGCCATCGCGCTCCTGGGCCAGACCATTGATCGCGTCGCGCAGTTCGGCCGCGCGTCTGTCGAGGTCCGCGTCCTCGGCCTTGCGCTTGGTCAACTGGTCGTCGAACTGCGACAGTTGCTGGCCGAGCGCGTCCACGCTCTGCCGGCTCGCGGAGGCTTCGGAGGCGAGGCGGTCGCGCTCGGCGCCGCTCTCGGCCAACGCCTTCTCGGCCGCGGCCCTGTCCTTGAGCGACTGGGCCAGGGCCGCACGAGCGGTTTCGGCCTCGGCGGAGGCGGCCTGCCGAGCCCGGTCGGCCTCGGCGGCGGCATTCTGGGCCTTCGCCAGTGCCGCCTCGGCGACGCCTCTCCGCCGCTCGAGGTCGGCGACCGTGCCGGCCGCGGCCTGCTGCCCGGCAAGGTCCGACGCGAGGGTCGTGGTCCTCTGCTGCAACCCCGCAATGACGCCCTGCTGATGCGCGGCCTCGGAG
>CAXUCF010000166.1:0-2369 GCA_964249275.1 uncultured Lichenihabitans sp. | reverse complement strand
GAACAGGGCCCAGCCCACGACCGCGAAAGCCAGCGCCGCCAAGGTGGCGGGCCGGCGCAGGTCGTTCGTCACGGAACCCGCCATGGCCGATCGTCTCCCCGCAAAGGCTGCATGGCGGGCGCCCTGATGGATTTCGCTCGGAGACGAACCGCACTGCCCACGTCGAAAGGCGTGAGCGGTGTCGGCCAGCCCGCCCACCTTCGGAGGAGAAAACCATGGGCCCGCGGCTTTGTCACGCCAAGCGAAGCGGCGCGGCGCCTCAGCCCTTGAGTTCGAGCGCCTGTCGGGTCGAAACCGTGTTGCCGTACTCGTTCACGGCCTCGACCATCATGGGGTAGATACCCGGCCCCAGCGGCGGCAACCTGGCGGTCCAGACATGGGAGGAGGTCTCGGCCTTGACCCAGGGTTTCTTGGTGGCCTCGTTGCGGGCGTAGACGTCCGCGACGAAGGGGTCGGGGCGGCCGCGCGGCACCATGGTCACGGGTGCCGCGTCCCCGATCCGGAGACTCACCACCGTCTTCGGACCGCCGTCGAACACGTTGGCCACCACGGTGGCGGCCCTGGCGGCCGCCTGGGACAGTCGGGGCTGCAGCGGCGTACCGGGCCGCGTGTCGCGCCGCATCTCGTCGTGGAACTGGCTTTCGACCGAGACCCGGATCTGCCGGCCGTCGGGCTCCTTGGCGGGTACGAAGCGAGTCGTGTAGCGGTTGCCCTCGACCGACAGGATGTGGAATCCGTTGGGCGTGCCGTCGCGGCTGTCCGCCACCGCGACCCCGCGATGGTCGAAGGGCCCGCTCCACCACGACCCCGAAACCGCCGTCAGGATGTGGTGGTGGTGCGGCACCGGCGAAACGAACCCCTCGGCCTCCCCGAAGTAATGGTGCTCGGTCGTGTGCGTGTGGCCCGACAGGCTCAGGGTGTAGCGGCGCCCTGCCAGGAGCTTGAAGAGTTCGGCCCGGTCGGTCAGGTTCTCGGAGCTGTTGTCGCTGAGGTAGGTCTTGACCGGGATGTACAGCGTCAGCACGATCAGCTTGTCGTCGGGCACGTGGGCGAGGAGGTTGCGGACGAAGTCGAGCTGCGCCGGGTCGAGTCGTCCCTCGTACTTGCCGGCCCCGTGCGGTTTCGTCCGGTCGGTGCCGAGATAGTCGACATCGTCCAGCATGACGAAAATGGCGTCCGCATAGTGGAACGCATAATAGCTCGGCCCGAACACGCGCTTGAAGGTCTCCCGCGAATGGCGGCGGTCGGGCGCCTCGAAATTGAGGTCGTGGTTGCCGCCGATGTTGTACCAGGGCAGGCCGATGGTGCCGACGAGGGCGTTGTAGCGCCCATAGAGCGACAGGTCGTCGAACATCATGTCGCCCAGCGTCATGCCGAAGCGGGCCCGCGTGCCGCGCAGCGGGGCCAGCACGTCCTCGCGGATGAAATCGACCTCCACATCCGTCTCGGGCTGCGGATCGGTGAACAGCACCACCTCGAAGCTCTTCGGCTCGTCCTGACGGCGCAGCGGGAAATCGACCGACGCGGGCAGCGGGCCGGTGGGCGCGATGCCCGCAAAGGTCAGGTCGAGCGACGAGGGCGAGCCGCTCGGCTGGTGGATGTAGTGGAAGCGCGGCAGCATGGTGCCGGGCTCCAGCGGCGTCATGTAGCCCGACGGCTTGATCACGAACACCACCGTCTCGTCGCCGACCGGCAGGCCGTAGTGCCCGTCGGCATCCGTGACGGCGATGTCGCGTCCGTTCGACACCAGCACGCCCGGGATGCCGCGGCTGTCGGTCTTCCGGATGCCGTCGCCGGCGGTGTCTTCGAACACGGTGCCGGTGACGGTAGCGACGGAGATGGGCGAGGCCTCCGCGCCTCCCGCACCGGCTTGCGCCATCACGGCGCCCGGCGCCAGGGCGAGCGCGATGCCGCCCGCCGCCGCCGTCCTGAAGATGTCCCGCCGCGACACGCCGTCCGTTCCCGTCGTCATGATTGCAAGTCCCTCCTGCCCGACCGGCAGACTAGCGGGGCAGCGTGACGGGCGCATGACCCGGCCCGGGCCGCCATGCATGCGGGCCCGACCGGTCAGTCGCCGGATCGGTCGTGTCCATTGCCCGCCGGACGCTGCGGCCCGACCTGTTCCGCATATGCGGAACGCGGCACGATCCAGCCGGCTCTAAGCTCCTGTTAAGCTCGTCCCACCATGGTGAACAGGTCGTCGTTCGCGACGGACAGTGTCGAGTCGAGCAGCCACGGGTCCCATGACCTCTTTCAACGAACCGCATCACAGCTACACGGAAGCCATGCTCCGGCGCGAGGTCCACGCCGACACTTCCCATTGGGAGTTGATGTACAAGGCCATGCTGGCCCAGTTGATGACCTACGTC
>CAXUCF010000165.1:0-10955 GCA_964249275.1 uncultured Lichenihabitans sp. | reverse complement strand
GTTCATGACGGGGCGGGGTCAGGCCAATGCCCTGACCCGGGCGACCGCGATCCTGGGCACGCTGTTCTTCGTGACCAGCCTCGGCCTCACGCTGCTGGCCCATTACAATCGGGCGCCGAAGTCGATCATCGACCAGATCCCGCAGGCGACGCGCTCGCAGCCCGCGACGACTCAGCCGGCCGGCGCGACGCCGCTCGACCAGTTGCGACAGCTCGAGCAGCAGAAGGACGGGGGAACCCCTCCGGCCACTTCGACGCAGACGGTGCCAGCGCCGCCTCTCGCGCCGGCCGGGCCCGAGGTTCCGAAGTCGCAGTGACGCGTCGCTTCGGCGACACGACGGTGGGCGACCTTCGGGTCCCCCGGCATCCCGCTGCATGGCACCGGCCCGGCCGGTGCTCCCGAGACCGATCGTCGCGTCGCCGCCCTCGCGACGTCGGCACCATTTTACGCGACAGGTGCGGAATCCATGGCACGCTACGTCTTCATCACCGGCGGCGTCGTGTCTTCGCTCGGCAAGGGTCTGGCGGCGGCGGCACTCGGCTCGCTGCTCCAGGCCCGCGGCTACACGGTGCGGCTGCGCAAGCTCGATCCCTATCTCAACGTCGATCCCGGCACGATGAGCCCCTATCAGCACGGGGAAGTTTTCGTCACCGACGACGGCGCGGAGACCGACCTCGATCTCGGCCATTACGAGCGTTTCACCGGCCGGCCCGCCACCCGCGCCGACAACATCACGACGGGACAAATCTACCAGGACATCATCGCCAAGGAGCGCCGTGGCGACTTCCTGGGCGCCACCGTGCAGGTCATCCCGCACGTTACCAACCACATCAAGGATTTCGTGCTCAGCGGCAACGACGACACCGACTTCGTGCTGGTCGAGATCGGCGGGACGGTGGGCGATATCGAGGGCCTGCCATTCTTCGAAGCCATCCGGCAGCTCGGCAACGAGCTGCCGCGCGGCCATGCCGTCTATGTGCATCTCACCCTTCTGCCCTTCATCCCGAGCGCCGGCGAACTCAAGACCAAGCCGACCCAGCATTCGGTCAAGGAGCTGCGCTCCATCGGCATCCAGCCCGACATCCTGCTCTGCCGGAGCGACCGGGCGATCCCGGCCGAGGAGCGGCGCAAGCTCGGCCTCTTCTGCAACGTGCGCGAGGACGCCGTGATCGAGGCCCGCGACGTGTCCTCGATCTACGACGTGCCACGCGCCTACCACGAGGCGGGGCTCGACCGTGCCCTCTTGGCGGCCTTCGACATCGCGCCGGCCCCCAAGCCCGATATGACGCGGTGGAATGCCGTAACCGAGCGCGCGCTCAACCCCGAAGGCGAGGTCCGCATCGCCATCGTGGGCAAGTACACGGGCATGAAGGACGCCTACAAGTCTCTGATCGAAGCCTTGACCCATGGCGGCCTTGCCAATCGCGTCAGGGTGACATTGGACTGGATCGAGTCCGAGGTCTTCGAGAGCGATGAACCGGCGACCCGTTTGGAAGACGTCCATGGCATCCTGGTGCCGGGTGGCTTCGGCCAGCGGGGAGCGGAGGGCAAGATCCTGGCGGCCCGTTTCGCGCGCGAGCGCCGCGTGCCCTATTTCGGCATCTGCTTCGGCATGCAAATGGCGGTGATCGAGGCAGCCCGGGCCTTGGCCGGCGTTGCGGACGCCAATTCGACCGAGTTCGGTCCCTGCGCCGAGCCGGTCGTGGGGCTGCTGACCGAGTGGATGCGCGGCAATGCGCTGGAGCAGCGCCTGCGTGACGGCGACCTCGGCGGCACCATGCGCCTGGGCTCCTATCCGGCCACGCTGAAGCGCGGCACCAGGATCGCCGCGATCTACGGCGACACCGAAATCGCCGAGCGGCACCGCCATCGCTACGAGGTCAACACCGACTATCGCGAGCGGCTGGAGCGGCACGGCCTGGTGTTTTCTGGTCTGTCGCCCGACGGCCTGCTGCCCGAGACGATCGAACTCACCGGCCATCCCTGGTTCATCGGGGTACAATACCATCCCGAGCTGAAGTCGCGCCCGTTCGATCCACATCCGCTGTTCGCGAGCTTCGTGGCGGCGGCCCTGGAACAGTCCCGCTTAGTCTAGTACGATAAGCTGCTGTCGGTGAAAGGATTCGTACAGTTTTTCGCGGTAGGGCTTCCTCGACGGTACAATGAGGTGATCTCGTGGAGAACAGGTTTTCGCCTCGGAAGCGGGTCGTGCAGTCGGGGAAGATCCTGCTGCAGGGCGGCGGAGCGTTCGACTGCCGGATTCGCGACCGATCTTCAGACGGCGCCCGGCTGAGAGTTGCCGCGGTCGTGGGGATCCCGCAAACCTTCACCTTGCGGATCGAGCCCGAGGGTCAACAGCACGAGGCAGAAATCGTCTGGCGCACCACCAACGAAGTCGGCGTCAGGTTCACGTCGCCGGAGCACGGCCGCTGAAGAGCACTCGCGGCTCCGCTTCGTCCGATACAGTCGCCGCCTGACCAACTCCGGTTGTCATCCCCGGCCAGCGCCGATAGGCGCGGAGATCCGGGACCCAGACCTCGGCGCTTGCAGAACAGCGCACGGCCGCCCCGGACCATCTTGCAGCGTCGCGCGTCTAGGTTCCGGGTCTTCGCTGGCGCGACGAGGTCGCGCTTCGCTTCGCCCGGAATGACCGCCGGAGCGGCGTCGACGCATGGCGGAACGTGCCGATCGCCGTCCCGGACCGAACAACCCCGATCGGCACGCGGATCGAGTTGTAGTCAAGGTCCGGGGCCGGTGCTATCAGACGAAAGGGCCGGGAGCCAGCTCCTGAGACGAGGCCTGCGATGCCGCGCTCCATCGACCACCTCGTGCTCGCGGTCCCGGATTTGACGGACGCAGTCGCCCTCTACCGCGCGCTCGGCTTCACGGTGGGGGCGCGCAATCGGCATCCCTGGGGCACCGAGAATGCCCTCGTACAACTCGCCGGAGCCTATCTGGAGTTGATCGGCCTGACCGAGCACTTCCGCTCCCCGAATCACGACGACGCAGCAGCTCCGTTCGCCGATCCCGTGGCGGCCGCGGTCGCCCGCGGCGGCGGCTTGGCCATGGTGGCCCTGCGTTCGACGGATGCCGACAGCGATGCCGCTCGGTTCGCGGCCGCCGGAATAGGGCAGGGACGCAGGCTCGATTTCAGCCGCAGCGCCGAGGCACCCGACGGCACGCGCCGCGAGCTTAGTTTCAGCCTGGCTTTCGCGGGCGATCCCTCGCTGCCGGAGGCCGGGCTCTTCACCTGCCGGCACCATGCCCCGGAGAACTCCTGGACACTGACTTCTCCGCGCCACGACAATGGCGCTTCGCGGCTCGACGACATCGTTCTGGCGGTCGATGATCCGCAGGTCCACCTCCCTTTCTTGGCCACGATATGCGACGCCGCCCCGACCGGTACGGTGGCCCGAGCCAGCTTCGAGACTGGGACGGGGCGCATCGACCTCATGACGGCCGAGGACGTGCGGTCGCGCTACGGCGATACGGTTGCGGCCTTTTCGGGACGCTTTGCGGGATTCGGCGTGGCCGTCGAGTCGCTCGATGCCGTGCGGGCCTGCTGCGATCGTGCTGGCATTCCTCATGCCGAGATCGCCGACGGCATCGTGGTGTCGCCGCAGTGTGCCTTCGGCGCGGCGCTGGCCTTTGCGGCGGCCCCGTGCCATTCCCCCGGGGCAGACGGCAGGAAGGCCCGGCATGGACGTGAATCGTGAGGTCGTGGTCGGGCAGGGCGCCAGGGTGGTGCGGTTCGGCAACCATCTGCCCTTGGCGCTCATTGCCGGTCCCTGCGCCATGGAGAGCCGCGACCATGCGCTGTTCATGGCCGACACCCTGGCCGAGATGGCCGGGAAACTCGACATCGGACTGGTGTTCAAGAGTTCCTTCGACAAGGCCAACCGGACGTCGTCACGCAGCGCCCGCGGGCTCGGCCTCGACGCTGCACTGGCGATCTTCGCCGAGGTAAAGGAGCGCACCGGGCTGCCGGTCCTCACCGACGTCCACGATGCCGCGCAATGCAGGCCGGTCGCCGAGGTCGTCGACATCCTGCAGATCCCCGCCTTCCTGTGCCGCCAGACCGACCTCCTGGTTGCGGCCGCCGCCACGGGCCGCGTGGTCAACGTCAAGAAGGGGCAGTTCCTGGCCCCTTGGGACATGCGCAACGTGGTCGACAAGATCGCGGACGCCGGCAATCCCGACGTCCTCGTCACCGAGCGGGGCGCGTCATTCGGCTACAACATGCTCGTGTCGGACATGCGGGCCCTGCCGGTGCTGGCGCAGACGGGGGCGCCGGTCGTGTTCGACGCCACGCATTCGGTCCAGCAGCCTGGCGGGCAGGGGAGCACGTCCGGCGGGCAGCGGGAATTCGTACCGGTGCTGGCCCGCGCCGCCGTGGCGGTCGGCGTCGCGGCCGTCTTTATCGAGACGCATGACGCGCCCGAGACGGCTCTGTCGGATGGCCCCAACATGGTGCCGCTCGACGAAATGGCCGATCTCGTTGCCCTGCTTCAACGCTTCGACCGCCTCGCCAAGGCTTCCGTTTGACATGACGCGGTCCCGCGCTGCGATATCGACCCGTCATTGAAGCTTCACGCGGCGAGGCTATCTCGAACGAGCATGAGCCAACCGAATTTCAGCTACGCCGACGATACCATGCCGCCCGTCAAGCGCGGCCTCATCCGACTCGTCGAAGCTGCGACGGGGCAGCGCCACCTGCGCCGCCTCTACCTCGCCAACCGCCGCGACGGCGTGAGAGGCGAAAGCTTCTTCGCCGCGGCCGTCCGCAGTCTCGCGATCGATGTCCGCTACGACGCAGCAGCGCTGAAGCGCATTCCCGCGACCGGCCCAGTCGTCGTGGTGGCCAATCATCCTTACGGGGTTCTCGACGGCATCGTGATCTCCTGGCTGATCCAGCAGGTGCGCGCGGACTTTCTGGTGCTGACCAATGCCGTGCTGCTGCGGGCGCCGGAACTCGCCAGCTATGTGCTGCCGGTCGACTTCGCGGGGACCGAGGAGGCGACCCGCACCAATGTCGAATCGCGTGCGGCCGCACGGCGGCACCTCCATCGAGGGGGTTGCGTCGTGGTGTTTCCAGCCGGCGGGATCTCGACGGCGCCGGACCGTTTGGGGCGCAGGCGCGCCGTAGACGGACCCTGGCAGCCGTTCACGGCCCAGCTGATCCAACGCGCGCACGCCACGGTGGTGCCGATCTGCTTCGAAGGCCAGAACAGCCGCCTGTTCCAGATCGCCAGCCACTTGAGCCCGGCGCTGCGCCTGTCGCTGATCTTCCATGAGGTCAGGAGCCGGATCGGCACCGCCATGCTGGTGGCGATCGGCGAGCCGATCGCCTTCGCCGAGCTACCGCCCATCATGGACCGCCAAAGCCTGTCGGACCACCTGAAGAGCGTGACCTACGGCCTGTCCAAGGCCTTCCCGGCTCCGGCCTTGCTGCACGCCATGCTGGACCGTCGCGACCGCCGCCTCGCCAAGCCGCTCGGTGCGTTGAAGCACCGGGTCGGGAAGGGGAGGACGGCCGTGGCCAGGACCGTGGCCAAGGGTCTCCGGCGTCAGCCTCGGCCGCGGTAAGCCGGCACCCCCTGGTCGGGGAGCCATAGCCCGTCGGGCGGGGTAGCGGTCTGCCAGAAAACGTCGATCGGGATGCCGCCGCGCGGAAACCAATAGCCACCGATCCGCAG
Organism: uncultured Lichenihabitans sp.; assembly: GCA_964249275.1. Classification (GTDB taxonomy): domain Bacteria; phylum Pseudomonadota; class Alphaproteobacteria; order Rhizobiales; family Beijerinckiaceae; genus Lichenihabitans. The sequence continues at coordinate 5,259 of CAXUCF010000165.1, read as the reverse complement.
CCACTTGGGCTCGAGCAGCGCCACGATGTCCTTGCCGATCCTCACCGTGCAATCCTCGTGGAAGGCCCCGTGATTGCGGAACGACGTGAGGTAGAGTTTCAGCGACTTCGATTCGACCAGCCAACCGACGGCCACGTAGTCGATCACCAGATGAGCGAAATCGGGCTGGCCGGTCACGGGGCACAACGAGGTGAACTCCGGCGCCGTGAAGCGCGTCAGGAAGCTCGTCCCGGGATGGGGGTTCGGCACACGCTCGAGGCGCGCCTCCTCGGGCGAACCCGGCTGGACGACGGCGCGGCCGAGTTGTGTCGGTCTCGATGGTTCGGTCACATTCGTTCCATATGGGGCGGCAGCCCGGCAGCACGGGAGCCGCTTTCGATTTCGGCTTCGTCAGAGAGTTAGTCCCGCCCGGGTCGAGACACAAGGAGTTCCACGTCTTCGCCGGCGCCAAGGACGCTCACGGGAACAGCTGCTTCGGAGCGCGTAGCGCTCGGCGCAACAGCATGGCGAGGTGAGCGGTTACGCCCCAGGAGATGCCAAGGCGATCCGGACGCGCCGGTTCTGGCGCCCTTTCTTCTCGATGCCGGTGACGTCGACCTGCCCGATCTCGCCCGTGCGGGCCACGTGGGTGCCGCCGCAGGGCTGCAGGTCGATGCCGTCGATCTCGACCAGCCGGATCCGACCGGTGCCCATGGGCGGCTTGACCTTCATGGTCTTGACGAGGCTGGGATCGGCCAGCAACTCCTCGTCGGTGATCCAGCGCGTGCCGACGGCCGCGTTGCGCGCCACGAAGCCGCGCAGCTTCGTCTCGATCTCGCTGCGGTCGGCGCCGCCGTCGGGCATGTCGAAGTCGACCCGGCCTTCGCCGTCGCCGACGGAACCGCCCGTCACCGGGTAGGGCAGCACCACGGAGAGCAGATGCAGCGCCGTGTGGGTCTTCATGCGGGCGAGACGCTGCGGCCAGTCGATCCGGCCCACAACCGTCTCGCCGACGCCCGGCAGCGGGGCTCCCTCGGCCACCATGTGCAACACGGCCGAACGATTCTTGCCATAGGTCGCGACCGTGACCGGGACCTTGCCCGCGGCTGTCGACAACGTGCCGGAGTCGCCTGACTGTCCGCCGCCCTGTGGATAGAAGACCGTGCGGTCGAGCACGATACCCCGACCATCGATGGCGACCACGGTCGCCGACATTTCGCGCCGATAGGCGTCCTCGAGATGGAGCAGCGCGGTCATCGGGTCATCTCCGGCCCGACGCGCGGTTCACGGGTCAGCCAGGGCGGGACCGGAAGCCCCTTCGATCGCAGGAAAGCCGGGTTGAACAGCTTCGACGCGTAGCGGGCGCCCGAGTCGCACAGGATGGTCGCGACCGTGTGACCGGGGCCGAGATGACGGGCGAGGCGGATCGCGCCCGCGACGTTGACCCCGGACGAGCCGCCGAGGAGCAGGCCCTCGTGCTCGGCGAGATCGAACACGATCTCCACGGCTTCCTCGTCGTCGACCTGGCAGGCGAAGTCGATCGGTGCGCCGACGAGGTTGGCCGTGACGCGGCCCTGGCCGATGCCCTCCGTGATCGACGAGCCGGAGGATTTCAGCTCGCCATGGTCGTAGAAGTTGAACAGGGCCGAACCCATCGGGTCGGCGATGCCGATCCTGACCTTGGCATCGCGCGCCTTCAGCGCCATGCCGACGCCGGCCAGGGTCCCGCCCGTGCCGACCGCGCACACGAACCCGTCCAGTCGGCCTCCGGTCTCGTCCCAGATCTCGGGCCCGGTGGTGCGTTCGTGGGCCCCGCGGTTGGCAACGTTGTCGAACTGGTTGGCCCAGACCGCGCCCTTCGGGTCGTGCCCGGCAAGATGCGTGGCCAGCCGCTCGGATACGTGCACGTAATTGCCCGGATCGCTGTAGGGCCGAGCCGGTACCTCCACGAGTTCGGCGCCGGACATGCGCAGCATGTCCTTCTTTTCCTGGCTCTGGGTCTCCGGGATCACGATCACGGTCCGATATCCGAGCGCGTTGGCCACCAATGCCAAGCCTATGCCGGTGTTGCCCGCCGTGCCCTCGACGATCGTGCCGCCGCCCCGCAACAGGCCGCGGGCGACCGCGTCCTCGACGATGGCCAGCGCCGCCCTGTCCTTGACCGATCCGCCGGGGTTCAGGAACTCCGCCTTGCCCAGGATGATGCAGCCGGTGATCTCGGACGCCCGCTTCAACGCGATCAGGGGCGTGTGCCCAATGGCATCGATGACGGATTGCATCCGGGTGGCTCCGCGTTTCGCCTCGAACCGCTACTTCGCCGGTCAGCACGGAGGCGCCGGTGAGATCGGCCTAGAGTCTAAGCCTCGGGACACGTCGATCGACCGACGGGACGACCGCTCTTGAACTCTGGCCGGGCGCGGACGTTACCAAGATCCCAGACTGATTGCGCGTCCAATCGCATCCCGGGGTTTGGCCATGGCCGGGGAGTTCCGAAGTCCTGATCGGAAGCCGGCCGCGACCCTTCTCTCGTCACCGAAAGTCCGTGGCTGGTTCGATGAGGCGGAACTCGTCAAGTTCACCGCGCTGGTCGCAATGATCAACGCCTGGAACCACGTCGCCAGCAGCCTGCGCTCCGTCCACCCTACCCGTGCCCGCGGGGCCAGGTGTCGCCTATGACGTCGCGCCAGCATAGTCGCGCGGCGACTGACCATCGGCCAACGATGAGGTTCCGCTTCGGCCGCTTCCTTTGTGGATTGACCATCTTGGCGGGTGTCGTTCCGGCTTGGGTCGCACGTGCGCAGAAGATGGAGATCGCGCCGGTCCGCTTCACGGCCCCAATGCAACCCTGGACGAGCCCGGACGGACGCGTCCGCCTGCTGCGCCCAGCGCTGGCCCAGGCGACCGCCTCGGCCGCGCCGCTGGGCACCTTGATGACGGCCAGTTGGCGGCTGATCTGGGCCGGAGAGAAGACCACCCCCGGCCACGTGGTCGTGCGGCTGGTGCTGAAGGTAACGCCGCCCCCGTCCGAGAAGACCGCCACGGAAGTGTTTCAGGTCGGCGTGAGCCGCGATCCCGGGACCGTGCGGTCGTGTCTCACCTACGGTCTCCACGGCGGGTCGGGCCGGCGCCAGCCTGATCGCGTCATCAACGGCCTGCGCTATGCTGTGTGGACGAACGGCGATGCCGGCATGAGCCAGCGGATCGCCGCCACCGACCTGCGCACCGTCGTAGCAGGTGCCTGCTACGCCGCTGAGCGGTTCAGCTATGCGGAGTCGGCCAGCGATGGCGATCCGTCGGTGGCGCTGCCCGAGGCGCGCGGTGCCGCCGAACTCGACGCGACGCTGGCCAGCCTGAGTGTCGGCCACGCTGGGCCAAGCGGGAGGCCATCCCCCCCGGTGGTGCGACTGCCTCCGGGCGCCGTGGCGCGATGAGGGGACGCACCCCGCCTGGGGCGCATCCGACCATCGAATGCTCGAACCGTGAGACAACAGTCGTGATCGTTCGGGTCTCGCGGACCCCGACGTCGGACGGCTCGTAGGCGCTCCCGGCCGCGCCCACCGGCCCGCTATGCGTCCATGGCCATCAGCGGCGCGGGGCGCTGGCCCGTTCCCCGCGACGGCGAAGCCGGATCTCGTCCATGGCGATAATGCCGGGGCGAGCATCCCATGGCCCTCTTGAAGGCGGTGCTGAAGGCGCTCTCGGAATCGTAGCCGAGCGACGGGGCAATGACGCAAATGGGGGCGCTGGAATTCGTCAGCCTGTCTCCGGCCAGCAGCATGCGCCAGCGCGTCAGATATTCCATGGGCGACGCCCCGACGGTCTCCTTGAATTTCAGGGTGAACACCGTGCGTGACATGCCGGCGCGCTCCGCCAGCGACTGCAATGTCCAGCGACGTGCCGGCTCGCCGTGCATGGCTGTAATGGCCGCCGCCATCCGGCGATCGGCCAGGGCGAAGAGCCAGCCTACGCCGCCGCTGAGACCTTCCGCCAGGTGCAGCCGCAGGGCCTGGACCAGCATCATGGTTGCAAGTTGCTGCGCAATCAGAAAGCCGCCCGGCTGCGGCTCTCTCAACTCCTCCATCGACCGTTCGAGACACCACCGTAGCGCGGCTTTGTCCGATTCTTTCCGGATATGAACGATAGGCGGCAGCATCCCAAGCATGACGTCGGCATGATGACCGGCGAAGGCGAAGTAGCCGCCGATCCCACAGCAATCTCCGCCGCCGTTGAGCAAAGCGACGCCACCCTCTCGTGCGGTCGAGAAAAAGGTTTCAGCATCAACGGATACCGAAGTCGTGTCGCTGGCGAGGCGGAAGGGTCGTCCCCTCGGCAGCAGAACGCAGTCTCCGGCCGAGAGGCGTACCGCGTTCGAAACGCCCTCGACGACCAGCCAGCACTGGCCGGACGTCAGGGCGTAGCACTTGATGCCTTCCCCCTCAGGGAATTGGATCGACCATCGTCCACCGGCGTCGAGGCCACGAAACATGTAGCTGCGCGGTTTCAGTAGCGAGAGCACATCTGAGAGTGGATCCACGACTATTCCGAACGATGGCGAAGATAATGAGGACGCTACAGCATGGATCGTGTGCCTGCAAACGCCTACTGGTGCGAAGAGCCCGCCGACCCAGGTCGGCCTGCCGCTGCGGCCGAGCCGCGCCGCTTCAGGGCCAGTCTTCGGAACGAACGAGGTGAGCGGAGATGCCGTCCAACAATGCCGTCTGGCTGGCGGCAAAGCGTGCCGGGCTCGAGATCAGGCCTGCGCCATACACACGCCCGCGTGAGAACGAGATCGTCGTCAAGAACCGTGCTGTGGCCATCAATCCGATAGACTGGCTGACGCCGATCGTCGGGGACGTCGCGTTTCCCTGGCTCAAATACCCGTTCATTCTCGGTTCGGACGTGGCAGGCGAGGTGGTCGAGGTTGGGACCACCGCCTCTCGATTCAAGGTGGGCGACCGTGTCCTTGGTCACGCGGTCGGCGTGGACAGGAAGCGAAACAGCGCGCCCGAAGGCGCATTTCAGAATTATACGGTCCTGCTCGCCCACATGGCGGCTCCGATTCCCGAGGCGATGGCCTTCGAACGTGCCGCGGTTCTGCCCCTGGGGCTGTCGACGGCGGCCTGCGGCCTGTTTCAGAAGGATCAGCTGGCGCTTCGATATCCTTCTGCGGCTGGCCCCGAACCCACGGGCAAGACCCTGCTGGTCTGGGGAGGCTCGACGAGCGTCGGCAGCTTCGCGATCCAACTCGCAGTCGCGGCCGGCTACGACGTCATCGCGACG
>CAXUCF010000164.1:8213-11134 GCA_964249275.1 uncultured Lichenihabitans sp. | reverse complement strand
TGCCGCCCAGCACCACGATGGCCAGGATGGTGGCCGATTCGATGAAGGTGAAGGATTCGGGGCTGACGAAACCCTGGCGCACGGCGAAGAAGGAGCCCGCGAAGCCCCCGAACATGGCGCCGAGCGAGAAGGCCGTGAGCTTGGTGTTGACCGTGTTGATGCCGAGCGAACGGCAGGCGATCTCATCCTCGCGCAGCGCCTCCCAGGCCCGGCCGACCGGCAGGCGGCGCAGACGAAGCGTCACGAAATTGGTGAGAAGTGCCAGGAATAGAATGACATAGAACAGGAAGATCGTGCGTTGGATCGGATCGTATTCGATCCCGAACAAATGCGCGAAGCCATGGTCGCTGTCGTTGAATTTGACGCCGAAGAAGGTGGCGCGAGGGATCGACGAGATGCCGGCGTAGCCGTTGGTGAGGTCGGTCCAGTTGATCAGGACGATGCGGATGATCTCGCCGAACGCCAGCGTCACGATGGCGAGATAGTCGCCCCTGAGGCGCAGCACCGGAAAACCCAGGATCATGCCCCAGAAGGCCGCCAGGATGCCGGCCAGAGGCAGGCAGATCCAGAAGCTGAGGCCGAAGGTGGTCGACAGCAACGCGTACGAATAGGCTCCCACCGCGTAGAAGGCCACGTAGCCGAGATCGAGCAGCCCGGCCAGGCCCACCACGATGTTGAGGCCCCAGCCCAGCATCACGTAGATCAGGATCTGGATGCCGTAATTGTTGATCCATTTCAGCGATCCGTCCGCCCCCTTCGCCCAGAGCATCACAATGGGGAACGCGAGCAGAGCCGCCAGGGCGAACCAGGCGAGGTTGGTCTTGATGTAGTTCTCGGCGCGGCTCGGGACGCGCAACTGCTGAGGCCGTCTCGCCGCGCGGGGCCGGGCCTTGAACAGCAGGCCCAAGAACCGCACCGCGAAAACCATGACGGCCGCCCAGATGACCCAGGACCAGCGGGGCAGCACCACGAGGCTGTTCGAGATGTCCTGGTGGGTGTCGAAGGCCAGCAGCGGGAAGCCGAGGCCAAGCGTCACCACGCCCGAGAAGACAGCGCTCCTCAAGGCCGCCACCATGTCGAAGGCCGGTGCTGACGGCGCCGGTGGGGACTCGGCCGCCACGACGGGTTGCGTGGTCTCCATCAGCATCGGCTCAGACCTTCTCGATCTCGGGGCGGCCGAGCAGACCCGTAGGCATGAAGATCAAGGTGATGGCCAGGATCGAGAAAGCCGCCACATCCTTGTAGTCGGTCGACACATAGGTCGACCAGAGGACCTCGATGAGACCGATCAGCAAGCCGCCCAGGACGGCACCCGGCAGCGAGCCGATGCCGCCCAGCACCGCCGCCGTAAAGGCCTTGACGCCCGGCACGAAGCCGTCGGCGAAGGATACGACCCCGTAATAGCTGAGGTAGAGAACGCCGGCCACCGCCGCCAAGGCGGCGCCGATCACGAAGGTGAGCGAGATCGTGCGGTCGACGTCGATGCCGAGCAGCGACGCCATGCGCCTGTCCTGCTCGCAAGCCCGTTGGGCACGGCCGAGCGAGGTCTTTTGCACCAGGTACCAGAAGCCGGCCATCAGCACCGCGGTCGAGACCATGATGAGAACCTGCTTGTACGACAGGGTCACGTCGTAGTTGCCGCCCGACGTGACTCTGATGACCTGGTCGAACATGGGCGGGATGGTCTTGTTGCGCGGCCCCTGGATCACCTGGACCATGTTGGACAGGAAGATCGACATGCCGATGGCGGAGATCAGCGGGGCCAAGCGGAAGGAACCGCGCAGGGGCCTGTAGGCCACGCGTTCGATGGCCCAGTTCCACAATGCCGTGATGGCCATGGCGGCGACCAGCACGATCGCGAAGGCCAGCGCCACGGAGGCGATGCCGAGCAGTTGCGTCAGGACCAGGAACAGGATCAACGCTATGAATGCCGACAGCATGAACACATCGCCGTGGGCGAAGTTCACCATACCGATGATGCCGAACACCATCGTGTACCCGATCGCGATCAGCCCATAGATCGAGCCTAGCGTGACCCCGTTGATCATCGATTGAAGAAAAACATCCATCTGGGGCGGCAAACCTTTCGACGCATCGCACCTGCGCGACCGTTGCTGCATCAATCGGAAGCAGGCTAGCAAGGGGCGTGCCGACGATCGATCGCACGTCCGACACAGTTTCGACCCGAAAAACCCCGTTCCGTTAATGCCATCTCGCGTGCGTTATCGATGCTCGACTGCCATGGCGGCCGGGCATCGACGCTCGTCCGACGGAGGAGGCTAATGCCTAACGTTTGAGCATGTCAATGAGCCCGTCCGCGGTTCCGGGATGCCGAGCGAGGCCGTCGCCATCACGGGCCGGTCGCGATGCGCTCGGCGCCGTGGAACACCGCGATGCCGTCGCGCCGTGCGATGCCCACCAGCGTCACATCGAGATCCCGTGCGCGCGCGATCGCCAAGGCGGTTGGCGCCGAAATCGCCACCAACGTGCGGGCCCCGAAGGTCGCGGTTTTCTCGACCATCTCGAAAGAGGCCCGGCTCGTCACGACGACGAAGCCGTCCTCGGGGCGCAGTTCCGCCCGCAGGCAGGCACCGATGAGTTTGTCGAGGGCGTTATGCCGGCCCACGTCCTCCCGCACGATCCGGATCTCGCCATCGAACCCCGCCCATGCGGCCCCGTGAACGGCCCTCGTGGTGGCGTTGAGCAGTTGCAGGCCATCAAGCGACGCCAAGGCCCGTCCGATGGCACCGAGCGCGACATGCGGCGCCGATCCCTCTGGGGATGATGCCCGGGGCAAGGCCGAGAGGTCGTCGATGCCGCAAAGGCCGCAACTCGTCCGGCCCGTCATGGCCCGTTTACGGGCCAGATGGGCCTGCAGCCGCGCCCCGACGATGTCGATCCTGAGCCGCACGGCACCATCT
>CAXUCF010000164.1:344-8203 GCA_964249275.1 uncultured Lichenihabitans sp. | reverse complement strand
CACCATCTTCCGGCTCGACCGAAACGCGGCGGATCTCGCCCGGCACCGCGATAACGCCCTCGGTGAGGCTGAACCCGTAGGCGAAGTCCTCGAGGTCGGCCGGGCTCGCCATCATGATGCCGAACGGGATGTCGGCGAACAGCATCTGGACCGGCACTTCCGTCGCCACGGAACGCTCCATGGCGGTCCCGGCATCTTCGCCGAAACGGAATGCTGTACCGCTGACGCGAAAGGTCGGCCTGAGCGGACCGGCGGGCTCTGCCGGCATGAGCGCGGCCCCGGATGTTGAGGCGAGGTCGGGCCGCATGGCTTGGTTCTCCGATCGATGCAGCCTATCTAGCGGCACCGGCTTCGGTCGGAAAGCCTCGCGGCTTCAGCCAGAGCAGGATGGCGCCGACAACCGCGAACGGCGCCAGACTCCAGGCAGTGCCGATCACCGACAAGGCCGTCGTAAGGCCGAACAGGAGCGAGAACGACATCTCGATCAGCGCCATCAGCTTGGATTCGCGATGTCGGGCCGCGAAAGCCGAGCGTCGCGCCGGAGCCCCGTACCAAAGCTGCAGCATCACGGCCGTGCAGAGCCCGAAGGCGCCGAGCCCGACCGCCAGAGCGGCCGCGGCCAGCGACACCGTCGCCAGATAGAGCACCGGGATCGCCACGATGCCGAGTGTCAGGCACCCCACAGCTTCGATCTTGGCGCGCCGCACCACCCCGGCCGTGATCGGCGCAGTGTCCAGGAGATCGGGCGCGTCCTCTCCGGACAGGCCGAGCCAGGTCAGGGAGGAAGCCACCTGGAACGTCACCACGACCACGGTAGGCGCGACCGCCAGCGACGGGTCGCCGCTGCCCGACCACAGGATGGCGATCATCGGGGTCATGTAGAGGATCTGCAGCAGGATTTGCGACGCGACCCAGGGGTCGCGTCCGATGAGCCGCCATTCCTTGCTGCGCAGGCTGGCGCCGGCACTCCGGCCGAAGGACCAGCCGCCATGCCGAGCTCGCGCAACATTCGGGCACCATCGCCCCAAGCGCCGGGGTTCCGTGCGGGTGGTCGAGCCGTGGCCGACCGGCCCGACGCCGACCGCCGCCTTGACGCTGGCCGCGAAAGCCGGTCCGAGAAGCAAGGCGGCGGCCGTAAAGGCCGCGAGCCCGATGGTGGACCACACCAGCAGCGACGTCGGCGCCGCCAAGGCGGCTCGGACCGGCAGGAGTGCCGCGTCGTGCACCCAGCCGTCACGCGGCACGATGCCGGACGCCATGAAACCGGGGAAGACGCGGTGGACCTGCAGACCGATCATGAATCCGGCCCCGATCAGGGTGGCGAGCAACTGCGCGGCCAAGCGCGTGCGGCGAGGCCCGATCGACCTGAACAGCGCGAGCCCAATCGTGAGCCCGACCGCCGCGGCCAGAAGAGCACCGCCCGCCAGTGTGGGGTAGAGGGCCAGGAAGCGCGGGTGGCCGGTCGCTATCCCGGCGTCGGCGAGTGGAAGCACGAAGATCGCTGCCGACGTGAAGGCGCCGGCCGCGACCGACAGCGCCCGTGAGATCAGGATCCGGCCGGCCGGCACCGGCGAGGACAGCAGCAGGTCGAGGTCGCCTCGCGCGTAAAGCAGCTTGGTCGTGCCGTTGAGCGTCTGGGCAGTCATCAGCAGCAGCGCGAAAGCGGCCATCGGCAGCGCCACGCCATAAGCCTCGTCCAGTCTCGCCGGCGTGTCCGCGAGCGCGCCGAAGTCGGCCGCGATCGGGTAGACGAGAAGGTGCATGCGCCCGACCAGCACCACGAGGAGGCCCGTGAGAGCTCGGCTGCCGAGCGACCCGAAGGTCGAACGGAAGTCGCGCCAGGCCAGGCGCAGGTCATGTCGGAGGAGCCAGGCTGTGGATCCGGCCAGCGGGGCAGGGGCTCTCATGTCAGGCCGCCTCGGCACCGTCTCGGGTGAGGTGCAGGAACACCTGCTCGAGGGAACCGTCGGGGAGTTCGGCCCCGGCGCCCGCCCGAACCCGCAACTCCGCCATCGAGCCCTCGGCCACGAGGCGGCCCTGGCGGATGATGCCGATGCGGCTCGCCAGACGCTCGGCCACTTCGAGGATATGTGTGGTCAGGATCACGGTGGCGCCCGCCGCGACGCGGTCGCCCAGGATCGTCTTGACGGTGCGGGCCGCGCCGGCATCGAGGCCGGTCAGCGGCTCGTCGAGGATCAGCAGGCCCGGCTCATGGATCAGGGCCCCGGCCAACGCCACCTTCTGCTTCATCCCGCGGGAGAAGGCTTCGCACCGGTCGGAGCGATGCGGCCACAGGTCCAACTGCGCCAGCAGCCTTTCCCCGGTCTGCCGGGCCCGTGCCGGCTCGACCGACCAGAGCCCCGCCACGAAGCTCAGGTATTCGAGCGGCGTCAGCTTGTCGTAAAGCAGCGGATCGTCGGGCAACCAGGCGACGATCCGCTTGGCCGCGGTCGGATCCGAGAGCGCGTCGATGCCGTGGATGCGGATCGAGCCGGCATCCGGCCGCATCAGTCCCGCCACCATGCGCAGCGTTGTGGTCTTGCCGGCCCCGTTGGGGCCCAGCAATGCGTAGAAGGCGCCGGACGCCACTGTCAGGTCGAGGTCGTCCACCGCGGCCCGGCCGCGACCGAAGGTCTTGCGCAGTCCGCTGATGGCGAGGGCCGGCGGCATCTGGGTCACGAGGTCTGCTCCGCTGGACATGGGACTACCCATTGGACGCCGCGGAGGTTGACGCTTCGTGACGGCCGCCACCGCCGCGCCCTCACGGGGCAGGCTCGCAGGGTTCAAGCGTGTCCGTCGCATCCGTGGCATCGACCGAGATGGACCGCATCGCAACCTCGATCTCGGGCGCGACGAAGCTGCGCAGCTCCGAAGGTGCGTGGATCTCGAAGGCCGCGACCCGGCGAGCGGGCGCGGCCTCCCTGCCCTGAACGAGGTCCAAGAAGCCGGTTGCGTCGTCGACCATCGGCGAGACAAGAAACCCCGCTTCGCCGATGCCGGGAATGAAACGGTAGGATCGGCGCTGCCCGTCGGCGAAGACGATCGTCATGCGCAGCGGCACCGGCCTGAACAGCAGGGCTGCGATGCGGCCGAGCAGCGTATAGCGCACCGCGACCGTGGCGAAGGTCGCGGAGGCCGGCGACACCGACACGGCCTCGTCGAACGCGGTCGTGGTGCGTCGAAGATCGCCCAGGTTCAGCGCCGCGGGGACGGCGCGCCGCCGCAGGACGAGAAACGGTTCGAAGCGGCATTCCGGGCCGTAGAGCCGCATGAGGTCCGGCCAAAGCGCGCCTTCCGCGAAACTCGGGTAGCGATGATCGATCGTCAGGGACCCATACCCTGGTTCCTGTCCGAAGATGATCCGATCGGGTGCCCGCGGTCCCTGGATGAAGGCGCGGTTGGCTGCTGCCAGATCGGGCGTATAGGTCGCGTATTCCTGAAAGCTCGGGCGGGGCCTGTAGTCGAGGCGGTTGGCCAGCACGCCGCTCTGGATCGACGGAATGACGTCCACGCTGCCCTCGAAGCGAGGCAGCGGGAAATCCTCGCGGAGTTCTTGCCAGCGTTGCGCCTTGGCGTCGTCGATTGCGGCCGCGACGGCCCATGGGTTGCTCAGCAGCCCCCAGGCCGCGGCGAGCTGGTTCGACGGCTGGGAAATGAACCGGTCCCACTCGACCGCGAGCACCGCCGCCGCCCTGGCCGACGATGGCGCGCCGTTGTCGGCCAACGACGCCGAGAGCGCGACCGCGCCCACGGTAGCGCAGGCCAGCACTGCCCATGCCGCGTCGCGACGCCAGGCCCGAAGCCTGGTCCAGGCCAGCAATACCGCAATGAGGGCCAAACCGCTCCAGGCGATGGTGGTGTGGAGGTCCTGGCGTACGAACCCGGCTTTCAGCAGCATGGTGATGGCGAGGCCGACGGCGAGCGGCAGCGCGAATCGGGACCGGCCCGGCACCGCATACCCGGCCGCCACCGAGAGCGCCAGCAGGCCGCCGGCAGAAAGCGCGAATGCCGCGGTTTCCCCATTGCTGCCGCGAAACGCCATGGCGTCGCTATAGCCTGCCACGACCTGTGCCTGGAGCCGCAGGAACGCCGGCAGGTCGCCGAGGCTCTGGCCATAGGCGAGGTCGCCTGCGAGGAAGCCGGCGAGGAAGGGCAGGGTGAGCACCGGCGGACGCCGCCGGATCAGGAGGGCGGCATCCGCCACAAGGAAGGGCGGCAGTGCCGCGATCGGGAAGCCCATCTTGACCATGCCGACGGCGCCGATCACCCCCGACATCGCCATGGCGAGCCAGATGGCGCCACGTCGCAGCGGTGCGGGCCGCAGGACCAGAAGCACGGGCAGCAGCGGCAGGACCAGGACGACGGCATCGGGAAAACCGGCGGCGCTCGAAGTGACGATGCCGATGGTGAGGAGCGCGGCCAGGGTCGTGCCGAGGCCGGACTTCGGGCCGTCGTCGGCGTTGCCGGCCAGCATGATGGTGCTGGCGCCGAACAACAAACAGGTGACCAGGACGAGGGGAAGCGTCAGGGACAGGTATGCGGCGTTGCCGTAATGGGTGACCAGCGGGGAAGCCGGGCCATAGGGAAACGCAATGTCGACGCCCCATCGTAGATGCCGGTCCGCCGCTTCGCCGAGGGCGGTGACCCAGGATCCGTCGAGCCCCAGTTGAGGCACGGCCGAGATAAACGGTTGAAAGACTACAACCGCCATCCAGGCTGCGAGGCAGAGCGCGGCCACGACGTCTCGCAAGATCCTGGCGCGGCGCGGCGGGCGTGGAGGGCGCAGGCGCGTCGGCCCGCCGGCCACGCCAGGATGCCCGGAACGCCTTAGAGCGGCCCGTTCGAGCCGGCACGGCTGGCCGTGCCGAGATGCTCCTCGATGATCGCGATGTTGCGCAGATTGGCCTTGAAGCCCATGTCGAACATGTCGCCCAGGATCGGCACGAGACCGGCCGCGGCCTCCACGCCGACATTCGCCAGCATGCGGGCGATCTTCTCGCGCGGCAGGCCGAGCTTGCGGGCTTCGTTGACGATATAGAGCGAAATACCGGCCAGGACCGCATCGCCGGCCGCCGGCGTCAGGCCGATCAGGCTGTTGAGGCCGAACCGGAACCGCGTACCGGGAATGCGAAAGGCCCCGTCGACCGCCCAGGCGATCGTCTTCAGGCGCGACAGGCGTGCCGCGGCCGAAGCCGCGGTGGAAGCGGAACGCGTTTCGAAGGTGGAGTAGGTCATGGGGCTGCTCCGTACGCCCGTCCGGGGGCGAGCCTCAAGTGGTGGCGAACCCTGCCGGGGTCAATCCGGCAGGCTGCCGAGCCTGCGAGCGCATCGCCCTTTCCCCGGGCCGGCGGGCTGCCCATCTCCGGGACCGGCCGCCCCTCACCCTGCCGAGCTCGATGACCCGCACGTTCCTGCTCCTGTCCTGCTTCCTGGCCGTGTTCCTGGCTCCCGTGGCGCTGAGGGCGGCTCTTTACTGGCGGGGCCCCGCCGTGGCCTGGTGGAGCGCCGACCGGTCGAGCACCGGCCTTCTGCCGGCCGCGCAGCAGCATCCCGAAGCCGCCGTGCGGATCTTCGCGGCCCGTACGGTGAGTTGGCGGGGAATCGTCGCGGTCCATAGCTGGATCGTGATGAAGGATGCCGGGGCACCGCGCTACCAGCGCTACGACCTCACCGCCTGGGGCGACCCGATCCGCATCGATGGCTTCGACCCCGACGGACGCTGGTTCGGGCAGGTGCCCGACACGATCTATGCGGCCGACGGCCCCGCGGCCGAGGCACTGCTGCCGCGCATGCGCGAGGCGATCGCCTCGTACCGCTACCGGAACCGCGGCGATTACCGGGCCTGGCCGGGGCCGAATTCCAACACCTTCGTCCAGGCCGTGCTGGCGGCGGTGCCGGAGAGCGGTGCCGTGCTGCCGCCGACCGCTGTCGGCAAGGACTACCCGCTCGACGGACGCATCGTCGCGGCAACGCCGTCGCGCACCGGCCTCCGCCTATCGTTCGGCGGCTATCTGGGCCTGATGGTCGGCTGGACGGAGGGGATCGAGGTCAACATCCTGGGCGGCGTCATCGGGGTCGATCTCAGGCGCCCCGCCATCAAGCTGCCCGGCGTGGGACGCGTCGGCCTCTGACCGGAGAGGCCATCGCGGTTGCGCCGCACAGGCCCCTCCCGCATAAGACGGCCTCGGCAGGTTCTTGTGAACCTGCTGACACCTACGATGTCGCGCAGCGTCGGTGTCGCTTCGACAGCGACATCGACCGTGGCGCAAGCTGCGGAAGGCCGCCGAGCAGGCCCGCCCCGAAGGATGGATCATGAACGCACCGGAGGCCGCATTCACGCCGCCCACCCGTCTCAACCCCGTTCAGATCCGTTCCATCGTCATCGGCCTGATGACCGCCATGCTGCTGGCGGCCCTCGACCAGACCATCGTGGCGACCGCCATGCCGACCATCGGGCTCGACCTCGGCGACGCCCGGAACCTGCCCTGGATCGTCACGGCCTATCTGCTGGCCTCGACCGCCGTGACCCCGCTCTACGGCAAGCTGAGCGACATCCACGGTCGTCGGGTGATGCTGCTCATCGCCATCTCGACGTTCAGTCTCGGCTCGCTCGTCTGCGCGCTGGCCCCCAGCATGGTGATCCTGGCCCTGGCGCGCGGCCTGCAAGGCGTCGGCGGCGGCGGCCTGATCGCCCTGGCCCAGACCATCATCGGCGACATCATGTCGCCCAAGGAGCGGGCGCGATACCAGGTCTATATCGCGAGCGTCTTCGTGACCTCGTCGATCGCCGGGCCGCTGCTCGGCGGCTTCTTCGCCCAGCACCTTCATTGGTCGCTGATCTTCTGGATCAACCTGCCGATCGGCTTCCTGGCCTTCTGGCTGACCAACGACAAGCTGAAGCTGCTGCCGCGGCATGAACGTCGCCATCGGCTCGATTACCCCGGCGCCGGCCTGCTGATCCTGGCCTCGACGAGCCTGCTCCTGGCCCTGAGCTGGGGCGGGGTACGTTACCCCTGGGGTTCCGGCATCGTGCTGGCTCTGCTGGCGGTCGCCGTGCTCGGCTCCTGCAGCTTCGTGGCCCGCCTTCTCATGGCGCCCGAGCCCCTCATTCCCACGGCGGTGCTGTCCGATCAGGTGGTCTACAGCGCCACCCTGGCGGCCTGTTTCGCCATGGGCACTTTTATCGGCCTCGCCATCTACGTGCCGATCTTCTTCGAAGGCGTGCTCGGCCTCACGGCCAGCCGGTCCGGCGTGGCGCTGGTGCCGCTGATGGTCGGTACCGTGATGGGCGCGACCCTGTCGGGCCGATCCATGCTGTATTTCAGCCGCTACAAGCTGATCCCGCTCGTCATGATGGGCATCAGCGTGGCCTGCTGCGCCACCATTGCGGTCTACGGCCGGGCGCTGCCGTTCCCGCTTCTGGAGACGCTGTTCCTGCTGCTCAGCATGGGGCTCGGCACCATTCTGCCGCTCAGCACCATCGCGATCCAGAACCCCGTGCCGTTCCACCAGCTCGGCATCGCCACGGCCAGCATGAACTTCTTCCGATCGCTCGGCGGCGCCCTCATCGTGGCGGCCTTCGGCACGATCGTGCTGGGCGGTGCCGCCGGCGGTGGCGGCGTCGGGGGGCACGACATGGAGAGCCTGATCCGTGGCGCCGACGCCGATCATCTGGCGACCACGTTCCGTTCCGTCTTCTGGGCCGCTTGCCTTGGCCTGTGCCTTGCCTGGTTCTTCCTCGCCATCATGGAGGAACGGCCCCTGCGCGACCGCCGCAAGGAGAGGCTCGACGACGCGCTCGAGGCCGAGGTGCCGAGTCCCCTGATGCTGGACTGACGCGCCCGTTTTGCGGGCGCGCC
>CAXUCF010000164.1:0-334 GCA_964249275.1 uncultured Lichenihabitans sp. | reverse complement strand
GGGGTGTGGTGGTGTGGGGGGGGGGGGTGGGGTGTTGTTTGGGTGGGTGGGGGGGGGTGTTGGTGGCGGGCCCGCGCCGGGTTCACCCTCGCGGCCGGACGTGCCATGGTCGGGGTAAGGCGCGGGCGGAACGACCGGGGAGGGCAGGAACTTGGCCGACGATTTCAAGAAGGCGGCGCTCGACTATCACCGCTATCCCGTGCCGGGCAAGCTCTCGGTCGAGCCCACGAAACGGATGGCCACGCAGCGCGACCTGGCCCTCGCCTATTCGCCCGGGGTGGCGCACGCCTGCGAGGCCATCGTGGCGGACCCCGAGGCCGCCCGCGACCTCACG
>CAXUCF010000163.1:1115-11163 GCA_964249275.1 uncultured Lichenihabitans sp. | reverse complement strand
GCCACAGCGGGCTGCGTCCATCCGGGTAGACCTGTTCCCAGGGCACGCTGTTCAGCGCCACGGCTTCGGCGATGCCGCGAAGGCCGCGGGCGATCGCGATGTAGTCCTGGCCGGTCGACACCTTGACGATGATCGGATGCCGCGACACGGCTTTGACCGCCCTCACGCCGCGCACCACCGGTTCGGCGCCTTGCAGCGCGTGACCCGTGTTGGGGCAGGACGGATTGACCTCAAGCCCGGCCAGCGCGAACCGGTTCAGCATGCCCGCCATGGCGGCGAGTTCGGCATCGTCGCCGAAGATCGACGCCACGGTCCCGACGCGCCCGTAGTCGAGCGTCGGGCCGATGTCGCGGCACCACCAGGCGATCCCCGGGTTGGTCAGCCCGACCTTGTTGACGGCGCCGCCCGGCACCAGCGCCACGCAGGACCACGGCCTGTGCCAGCGCAGGTTGCCCTGCCGCGGTTCCCGGGTGAGGGTCTTCAGCACCACCGTGAAAAGGTCGGGACGAATCAGGCCTGAGGAGACCATCGGCCTCTCCCAGGGCCAACCTTTACCGTCATAGGCGAGCGAGCCGCTCGACACGACATGGTCGAGGACGTGACCGTTGGACAATTCGATCATCGGCGGCCCTCTTGGCTCGCAGGATAGGTGGAGGGGATAACAGGTCGGCGCCGAAATCTGAAGGCGTCGTGACCAGCATCACCTCATCGTCATGGCCGGGCTTGTCCCGGCCATGACGGTTATGAACGAGAGCCGGGAGCTGAGGCACTCGCTGGACACTGCCGGATCCGAAACTAAAGTCGCGTCCGTTCACGCTCATTTCCAAAAAGGCCCTGCCCCCTTGCGCGACTTCAACGTTCCCGGCCGCTCGCTCGCCATCGCTTCCGACGGCATGGCGGCGACATCGCACCCGCTCGCGACGCTCACCGCCATCGAGGTGCTCAAGGACGGCGGCAACGCCATGGACGCGGCCATCGCGGCGGTCGCCCTGCAGGGCGTCGTCGAGCCCGCCATGACGGGCATCGGCGGCGATTGCTTCGTGCTCTACGCGCCGCGCGGCGGCGTGCCAGTGGCACTGAACGGCTCGGGCCGGGCGCCCGCGGCCGCCACGGCCGCGTGGTTCGCCGAGCGCGGCCTGACGGCGCCGGCGCCGACGTCGCCGCACGCCGTGACGGTGCCGGGTGCGGTCGACGCCTGGTGCCGTCTCAATGCCGACCACGGATCGAAACCGCTCGACGAGCTGCTCCGGCCGGCCGTCCGGGCCGCCGAGGAGGGTTTTCGCGTCACCCCGCGCGTTGCGGCCGATTGGACGAGCGGTCGGCCCCGCCTCGAGGCCGACCCGGATGCTCGCGCCCGCGCCCCGGTCGCGGGCGACCGGCACCGCATGCCGGCCCTGGCCGAGACGCTGCGTGCCATCGCGCGCGTGGGCCGCCCGGCCTTCTATGCCGGCGCCGTTGCGGATGGCATCGTGGCCAAGCTGAGACGCCTCGGCGGTCTGCACATGGCGGAGGACTTCGACGCGCAGCGGGCTACGCCGGTGGAGCCGATCCGCACCACTTACCGGGAGCACGACGTCTATGAATGTCCTCCCAACGGCCAGGGGCTGATCGCGCTCATGATGCTCCGCCTCGCCGAGCGCCTCGACTTCGCGAGCGCCTCCGAGCCCGAGCGCATCCATCTCCTGGCCGAGATCACCAAGGCGGCCTATCACGCGCGGGACACGTACCTGGCGGATCCGCTCCACTGCGAGGTCGCGGTGGATCATTTCCTGTCCGACGACTGGACGCGGCGCGTCCTGCCCCACATCGATCGGGCTCGCGCCCGAGGCCCGCTGTTCTGGGACGAGGTGACCCATAAGGACACGGTCTGCCTGTCGGTGGTGGACCGGGACCGTAACGCGGTGTCGTTCATCAACTCGCTCTTCAACGGTTTCGGTAGCGGGATCTACGTGCCGGAGAGTGGGGTGCTGCTGCACAACCGCGGCCTGTCGTTCCGCTTTGCGCCCGGACATCCCAACAGCATCGCGCCCGGCAAACGGCCCATGCATACGATCATTCCGGGTATGGTGTGCCGGGACGGCCGCGCCGTGATGCCGTTCGGCGTCATGGGCGGTCACTACCAGGCGACCGGCCACGTCAATTTCCTGACCAATGTCTTCGACCGCGGCCTCGACATCCAGGAGGCGTCCGACGCGCCACGGAGCTTCTCGACCGAGGGCAAGCTGCAAGTGGAGCCGACAGTCTCGGCCGAGACGATGAATGCACTGAGGCGCCTCGGCCACGACGTCGAGGTGCAATCGTCGCCGATCGGCGGCTGCCAGGCCGTGATGATCGACGAGGCGAGAGGCGCGTTGATGGGTGCCTCGGACCATCGCAAGGACGGCATGGCCCTGGGCTACTGAGGGCTCCCAGGGGAACAACCGCTTCGCCCTATCCCAATCCTGCCCTGCGGCGAAATCCTTGGTTCCAAGCGATTATGCCCGTGGGACCCTGGGGCGCGCCCGCGGGTACGCACGCGGGCTCAGCCCTGCTCCCCGGGGAAAGGGAAACCGGTCAGATGAAGCGATACTCCGAACGCTGACGATAGGTTCGCCCGGGCCGCAGGACCGCCGAGGGGAAATGGCGGTGGTGCGGAGCGTCGGGAAAGAGCTGGGCCTCGAGGGCGAGCCCGCCATGCGGTCCGTAATGGGCGCCATCGAGGCCCGGCACCGGGCAGTTCAATTTCGAGGCATCGTAGAACTGCAGCCCCGGCTGATCGGTATGCAGTTCCAGCGTTAGCCCGTTCTTGGGCGAGCGCACGGTCGCCGCATGAGCCAGGCCGGTCTCGACGTCGAGCGCCGGCCCGATCACGAAATTGTTGTCGTAGGTCGAACCCGATGCATGACGCACCGGACGCATCGCCGTGAAATCGAAGGGGGTGCCGGCCACCGCCGCGATCTCGCCCGTCGGGATCGAATCGGCATCCGCGACGGTCATGAACGGCGCGTTGAGCATCACTTGGTGATCGAGGATATCGGTGCTGCCGTCGAGATTGAAATAGGAGTGATGCGCCAGATTGACGAGGGTCGGGGCGTCGCAGGTGGCATGGAGGTCGACGCGCAGCGTGCCGGGCTCGAGCAGCGCATAGGTGCAGGTCGCCCGCACGGCACCGGGGAAACCCGCGTCGCCGTCCGGCGAGTCGACCACCAGGGTCACCGACGCATCTTCGGCGTGTTCCAGGCGCCATGGCCGCTTGCCGAACCCCTTGGGTCCACCGTGCAGCGTATTCTTGCCCTTGTCGTTGGCGGGCAGCCGGTAGTCCTTGCCGTCCAGCGTGAATTGGGCGCCCGCGATGCGGTTCGCATATCGTCCCGGGATGGCGCCGAAATGCGGCGAGTAAGCGCGATAGTCCTCGATCGAATTGAGGCCCAGGACGACCCGCTGCGGGCCGCCGCGGGCCGGTACCACGAGGTCGCGCAGCACGGCGCCCCAGGTGATCACCGAAGCCGTGGTGCCGGCCGTGTTGCGAAGCATGATCTCCTTGATCTCGACCCCGTCGACGTCGCCGAACGATCGAACCTGCATCGCACCCTCCGTGTGGTGTCGGACCCCCCGCTCGGAACGCCGTACGGCGCGGGCCAAGCCCAGCTAGCGCGTCGTGCCGACCAACTCGTCCGGCCGTAGCCGGCGTGCGAGGCTGTCCAGCACGGCGTTGACCATACCGACTTCCTCGCCCTCGAAGAAGGCGCCTGCGATGTCGGTATATTCGACGATGGCGACGCGGGCCGGCACGTCCTTGCGGCTGAGCAGTTCATAGGCGCCGGCTCGCAGGATGGCGCGCAACACGGCCTCGATGCGATGCAGCGGCCACCCCTGCTGCAGCGCCCTATCGACCAGCACGTCGACCTCGCCCTGCTCTGCCAGCACGCCTTCGAGGATGTTTCTGAAGAAGGCCAGTTCGGCCGGCTTGTAGCGATCCCCCTCGACCTCCTGCCCGATCCAGTGTGACTCGAACTCCGCCAGTATCTCGTTGATGCCCTTCTTGGCGACGTCCATTTGATAGAGCGCCTGGACGGCGGCGAGCCGTGCCGCGGACCGGAGCTCGCGGCGGCTCACGGCATCGTCTCCGCGTCCTGCTTCAGCCGCCACAAGGCCAACATGGCCTTGACGGCTTCGCCGCCCTTGTCGCCCCGCGCCGGATCGGCCCGCACCCGGGCCTGAGCCTCGTTTTCGACCGTGAGGATGCCATTGCCGACGGGAAGACCACGGCCCACCGCCAGACTCATCAGACCCCGGGCGCTCTCGTTGGACACGACCTCGAAATGATAGGTTTCGCCCCGCATGATGCATCCGAGCGCCACCGCGCCCCCATAGGCGCGCCCTGCCGCCGCGGCGGCATCGATCCTGATCGCGATAGCGGCGGGGATCTCCAGCGCTCCCGGCACACGGATCGTGTCGATGCTCGCGCCGGCCGCCACCAGGGCCGCGGTTGCACCCGCCAGGAGCATGTCGCCGATCTCGTCGTAGAACCGCCCCTCGACGATCAGGAAGCGGGCCGTCGCGACCAGGGGGTCGGTGTCGGTGCGACGTTGAGGTTCGGCCATGAATGATGAGCTCGTCGCGTCGGGGCTGCCGGAGGGAGGCGCCGTGCTTAGCGGCGCAATGCGGCAGCCGCAAGCTCAGGCGATCCGCTTCATGCCGCCGAAGCCCACCTCCCGCTGGAACATGATGAGGTCGAGCGACGGCGCGGCAGCGCCCAGGCCCGTCAGCACCGCGTGGACCTGCCCGCGGTGGTGGGTCTGGTGGTTGAAGACATGGTCGAGCGCCGGCCCGAGCTCATGCTGGTAGCGCTCGGGCGAGGATGTGCGGGCGTAGCTGAACGTCCCGGCCAGGGCGGCATCGTCCAGCCCGTCGACGTAGCTGACGATGCGGGTATCCTCGGTCTGCCGGGCGGCATGCAGGGACGGAAGATCGTCGAACAGGATAGCGTCCAGCCGGTCGGGTGCCGCGCCCTCGCCCGTGAAGCGGCGCATCCAGATCCGGTCCGTCGCCAACAGGTGGTTGAGCGTGCCATGCACGCTTTTGAAGAAGGCCCCCCGATCGGCGCGGTATTGCTCGTCGGGCAAAGCCGCCGCGGCGGCGTAGAGGTGGTGGTTGGCCCAGGCGTTGTAGCGCGCCAGCGCGCGGAGCCGCTCCGTCATCGAACCGACCCTTCGCGACCCGCCACCTCTCGGCCGACCATTCTCTCCGGCCACTCGGCCAGTCGGGCCGCGTAGCGCGCCATGGTGTCGATCTCGATGTTGAGGAGATCGCCGGCCCGCACCTCGCTCCAGGTCGTGACGGCCAGCGTGTGCGGAATCAGCAGCACGGAGAAGACGCGGCCCGCAACCTGGTTTACGGTCAACGACGTGCCATCGAGCGCCACGGAGCCCTTCTCGGCGAGGAAGCGTGCCAACCGCTCGGGGGCTTCGATGTCGAAGCGCGTGGTCTCGCCGAGTTCGATACGGCCGAGAACCGTCGCCATGCCGTCGACGTGCCCCGAGACGAGGTGGCCACCGAGTTCGTCACCGAGCTTGAGCGAGCGTTCGAGGTTGATGCGCTGGCCCACGGTCCAACGGCCCAAGGTCGTGCGCTCGAGCGTTTCGCCACCGGCGTCGATCTCGAACCAGGTCCGGTCCCCTGCCATGCCCGCGGCCACGGCCGTGAGGCAGGGACCCGAGCAGGCGATCGAGGCGCCGATCGCGATGCCGTCGATCGGATAGGCGCAGGCGATGCGAAGCCGTCGCGTGCCGACGCGATCCTCGACCGCAACCACCTCGCCGACGTCACTGACCAGTCCCGTGAACACGCGGCACCCTCGGGAGTGACGATCAGTAGATGGGAAAGCGGGCCGCCAACTCAGCGACCTGCTCGCGGACCCTGGCCTCGGCGGCGGCATTGCCGGCCTCGCCCGTTTCGGCAAGACCCTCGAGGGTCTCGGCCATCAGGGTGCCGACCCGCTCGAACTCGGCCGTGCCGAAACCGCGCGAGGTCGCGGCCGGGCTGCCGACGCGAACGCCGGAGGTAATCATGGGCTTCTCGGGATCGAATGGAATCCCGTTCTTGTTGACCGTGATGTGAGCCCTTCCGAGGGCCGCCTCGGCAGCCTTGCCGGTGATGCGTTTGGCCCGCAGATCGACCAGCATGAGGTGGTTGTCGGTACCACCCGATACGATGCTGAAGCCTTGGCCGATCAGGCAGTCGGACAGGGCCTTGGCATTGTCGGTCACCTGACGAGCGTAGCGCTTGAACTCCGGTGCCAGCGCCTCGCCGAACGCCACCGCCTTGGCCGCGATGACATGCATCAACGGCCCGCCCTGGAGGCCCGGGAAAATCGCTGAGTTCAGCTTCTTGGCGATCGCTTCATCGTCGCTGAGGATCAGCCCGCCACGCGGGCCGCGCAGCGTTTTGTGGGTCGTCGAGGTGACGACATGGGCGTGGGGAAAGGGCGAGGGGTGGACGCCGCCCGCCACCAGGCCGGCGAAATGCGCCATGTCGACCAGGAACCAGGCCCCCACCCTGTCGGCGATCTCGCG
Organism: uncultured Lichenihabitans sp.; assembly: GCA_964249275.1. GTDB lineage: Bacteria > Pseudomonadota > Alphaproteobacteria > Rhizobiales > Beijerinckiaceae > Lichenihabitans. The sequence continues at coordinate 4,609 of CAXUCF010000163.1, read as the reverse complement.
GAACCGGGCAAAGTCCCAATGGCGGGAATAGGCGGATCCCCCCGCGATGATGATCTTGGGACGCACCGCCTGGGCGGTTCGTTCGACCGCGTCCATGTCGATGAGGTGGGTTTCGCGGTCGACGCCGTAGGACACGACGTTGAACCACCGGCCCGACATGTTGACGGGCGCACCGTGGGTCAGATGCCCTCCGGCCGCGAGGTCGAGACCCATGAACGTGTCGCCCGGCTGCATCAAGGCCAGGAACACGGCCTGGTTGGCCTGGCTGCCGGAGTTCGGCTGCACGTTGGCGAAGCTGCAGCCGAACAGCTGCGTGGCCCGCTTGATGGCGAGGTCCTCGGCGATATCGACGAACTGACAACCGCCGTAATAGCGGCGGCCCGGATAGCCCTCGGCATATTTGTTGGTCATCACCGAGCCCTGGGCTTCGAGCACGGCCCGCGACACGATGTTCTCGGAGGCGATCAGCTCGATCTCGTCGCGCTGGCGGCCGAGTTCGAGATCCACGGCGCGGGCGACCTCGGGATCGGCGGCCTTCAGGTCGGCACCGAAGAAGCTGTTCGACAGAGCCGGGTTCGCGCGGGCGGTGGCAAACATCGGGGTGACGCTCATGACGGTCTCACCTGAGGGGTGGCGGCACGTCGCCGGCCGCTTGGACAGCCGGCAGGGATAGGGCACAGGCACCCCCCCTCCATGGCCGGCATTCGTGATAGCGCGTCCCCGCTGCGCCGTCATCACCATAACGAGAAAAGGGCGCCGAAGCGCCCTTTGGCCGCTGACCGTCTCGGGCCAGACGCCCTTCAATCCTGTTGCAGGGCCGGTTCGACCGCCGCGTTCTCGTCCTGGCTCGGATCGGCGGCGGACGCTAGAGTGCCCGGAGCGCCGAGGCCGTCGCGGTTATAGATGTCGTCGCGGAACTGCACGACGCCGTCGGGCGTGGCCCAGGCCGTGACATAAACCCAGTAGACCGGCACAGGCTGGGCCAACTTGACGTCGATGCGTTCGCCCGAGTGGATCGCGGCGTCGATCTTGTCACGGTCCCAGCCTGGGTTGTCCTTCAGCAGCCAAGCCACATAGTCGCGCACGTTCTGGACGCGGATGCAGCCCGACGACACGAAGCGGAAGTCATCGCCGAAGATGCCCTTCGTGGGCGTGTCATGCATGTAGACGCCGTAAGGATTGTTGATGTTGATCCGCACCACGCCGAGAGAGTTGTTGATGCCTGGATCTTCGCGGTATTTGTAATTGGTGGCGTCCATCGAATGCCAATTGATGGAACTCGACGAGACTTCCTGGTTGTCCTTGTTGAAGATGCGGATGTGGTTGTCGTTGAGGTAATTGGCGTCCGCCTGCATCTTGGGGATCAGATCCTTGCGGATGATCGATGCCGGCACGGTCCAGTAGGGGTTGAAGTTGATGTCGATCGCCTTGGTCTGCATGACGGGCGACTGACGGTCGATCTTGCCGACACCGGCAACATGATGACTGAAGACGGCACCGTTTTCGACCGTCTCGACCGAAGCGGCCGGGATGTTGGCCATGACGAAGCGGCTGCCGAGATTGCCGGCAAAGGAGCGCAGTCGGATCAGGTTCGTCTCGAGCTGCCGCAGCCTGAGGTCGGCCGGGATGTTCATGGCCGCGACGGTCTGGCTCGACACGATGCCGGTCTGACCAAGGCCGTGGCGGGCTTGAAAGCGCTTCACGCCGGCCTCGACGTAATTGTCGAACACGGGCGACATGCCAGCCGCCTGGTCGAGGTCGCCCGTGATCTCGAGGCGATGACGGAGCGCCACCACGGCCTGGCTCTTGGACCCGACGTGCAGATTGACCCCGGCCGGGACTGCGCCCCATCCGCCCTGCGCCACGATGGACTGATAGTGCTGCACCGCGGATTCAGTCGCTGCGACGGTCTGGGGCGAAAGCGTGGGTGTGGTTTCCCGCTGCACCTGCTGGCGGGCGTCGGAGTCGTAGCGCTGAGCCCATTCGGCCTGCGAGCCGAGACCTGAGGCTTCGCCGTCGGCCTGCTGGGCCACGGCCTGCGCGCCGAAGCCGAACACCAAGCCGGTCGACACCATCAGAGCGGCAAGCCGGGCAGAACCGGCCGGCATCGAAGACGCACGGGATCGTCGGACGTCGTTCGTCAAAGGCATTGCTCCAATTCCTTCGGCCCGGCCCCGAGCGAAACGCGCCGCTGCGCCGCTACCCGCCGCCATTGATCCCGTCAGCCACCCGCCCGAACGGCCCAGCATCGGCCGGATGGAGGGATCCGGTGACGGCGGGGTCGGAGGCGGGCAAGATCGACGTTTTCGCCCGGACAGCCGCCGTTCCAGGTCGGCCTATTTATGGCGTTGACGTCAGTGGAGGTGGCTTAGGCCGGCTTTGGGGCGCCAGGGTCGACAAGCTCTGACCCTCGTGACATTTGCGTCACGCTTCGGGTTGTCGGACTGGCCTCGCCAACGGCGCTCGTCTAAGACGGACCTGCACGGGACCTGGTGGATGCTGTTCGGCCGAGACGGATGAAATTGCGGACCAAGCTGATCATGGCGGGCGTGGGAGCGGCCATCGTGACCGCGGCCGTGTCGCCCTGGCGCATCGCCGACCCGGCAGCCGGCAACGCGGTCGCGGAACATCTCGCGCAGGCCACGGGGCTGAAGGCCACGGTGTCGGGCCCGATCACATTCAAGCTGCTGCCGCGGCCCCGCATCCAGACCCGAGACCTGTCGATCGCAGACCGGGATGGTGCTTTGCTGGTGGATGCCCCAGCCCTGAGGGCCGAGATCGACGTCCCGAGCCTGATCCGGGGGCGCTGGAGCATGACGACGGCCACCTTGATCGAGCCCACCATCACGCTCGACCTCGACCGTCTGGCGGCGCGGCGCCGGCCCGTCGGCGGCCTGCCGGTGCCCGAGGCCACCCCCGGGCAGGTCCAGTTGCGCGTCAGGTCCGGCCTGATACGAACCAAGTCGTCGACCGCCTTCGCCGACGTCGTCGCCACCGGGATCGACGCCGCGGCGACCTGGCCGGGCAACGGCGATGGCTTGGTGTTCTCTGGCACCTCCACGTGGCGGGGCACGACGGTCCAGTTCGCCGGCAGCCTCGACCGTCCGGAGTGGGCCTTCGCGCCGGAAGGGTCGTCGGGATCGCTGCAGGTGGACTCACCGATCTTCAGCCTCGCGGCGGTCGGGCGTCTGTCGGGCGGTACTCAGGATCGGTTCGTCGGACATGTCGCGGCGTCGACACCGGCGTTGCCGAGACTGCTGCGGGCGCTCGACGGCTTTCCGGTCGCGATCACAGCCCACCGGGCGCAGATCAGCGGCGACCTCGTCGCGAAAGCGCGCGACCTGTCCTTGTCCAACGCCCAGATCAGGCTCGATCGTGCGAAGTTCGAGGGCACGTTAGCGGTGCGGCGCGAGAACGGGCGTGACCTCGTCGAGGGAACGCTGGCGACGGACCTGCTCGACGTCGATGCACTGATCGGGGACGCGGCAAAGCAC
>CAXUCF010000163.1:0-1105 GCA_964249275.1 uncultured Lichenihabitans sp. | reverse complement strand
GGCGTTCACGACCGACGTCGACATGCGGGTCTCCGCTTCCGCGGCGCGAATCGGGCGCCTCAGCTTGGGCGACGCCGCAGTCGCGGCTCTTCTGCGGGCCGGGCGGCTCGAGGTGACGCTCGACGAAGCCGGCGCCTACGGCGGCCTGATCAAGGCCAGGGCGATCGCCAACATCGGCCAAGGCCGTCTAGATGGCCATGCCGAACTGTCGGCCACCCGCGTCGACCTCGGTCAGCTGTCGGGCGCTCTCAGCGGCCAGGACCGCGTCGGCGGTACGCTGACCGGGCATGCCGTGCTCGATGGCCGTAGCGCCAGCTTCAGTGAGCTGGTGTCGAGCCTCGGCGGCCGTGGGCAGGTCACGATCGACGACGGCCGGCTCGCAGGGCTGTCCCTGGGACACATGCTGCGGCGCCTCGGCCAAAAGGTCCCCATCGAGGGCGAGCGCAACCGGCAACCCACGACCTTCGATAGAGCCTCATGGGGTTTCTCGGTCGATCACGGCATCCTCAGCATACCGGAAGGCAAGCTGACGGCTCCCGGCCTGCAGATGTCGTTCGGCGCCCTGACGGCTCTGCCCGACGGGCGGATCGACATCCACGCGGTCGCGGCACAGACCGACAGCGGCGGCGTCCCGGTGCAGGGCAGCCAGCGCTTGCCCTTCGACATGCGCGGTTCCTGGGACGGACCCATTGTCACGGTCGGGCATTCGGGCGCCATGACACTGCCGTCCCTTTCGTTTCCGCTGCTCGTGCCTGCGTCCCCCTCGCCGTAGAGACGCCGGTTTGCGGCACAGTGCCGACGAGAAGCTTCGCCCGGGGGTCCAGGATCCCCTCGATCGGCAGAGCTCGGCGCTGGTTTGTCGGCCCAGGAGTCCGGCAGGTCGCTTGGGGGACGGCGACACGCCAGAGACCCGGCGTGAGCCGAAAAGATCATGGGGGGAGGCAGTCCGGACCGAGACGGCCGCGGCCGTGACGCGCGATCGTCACACGGTTTTCCGCATGATCAACTCCGGTTGTCATCCCGGACCAGCGCCGAAAGGCGCGCAGATACGGGATCCAGACCTCGCTGCTCCCCGAACAGCGCACGGCCGCCCCGGACCATCCTG
>CAXUCF010000162.1:0-11214 GCA_964249275.1 uncultured Lichenihabitans sp. | reverse complement strand
GCCGCACCCCCATGCCGCGCACCTGCACGGGCCGGCTGTCGGTGATCTGCAGCATGACGTCGACATAGTGGACGCCGCAGTCGACCACGGGGCTCGTGCTTTCCATGAGGCGTCGGTGGATTTCCCAAGCGGAACCGGAGGATTGCTGGTTCAAGTTCATGCGCATGACGAAGGGCGGACCGAGCGCGCGAGCCCGTGCGATGAAGGCGATCCAGCCAGGGTGGTGGCGCAGGATGTAGCCCACCACGAGCTTGCGCTTGGTGCGCTGCGCGCAGGCCACCACGCGCTCCGCCTCGGCCACGGTGGCGGCGAGCGGCTTCTCGACGAAGACATGCGCGCCGGCCTCCATGGCGGCGACCGCGTAATCGGCGTGGCTGTTCGTGTAGCTGGCGATGCAGACGAGGTCGGGCGCGAGAGCGAGGCCGGCCTCGAAGCTGCCGAGGCGCGGATAGCCGCCGAGCTCGCCCGGCGCGTCGACGGGTGAGCGGTTGACGAAGCCGACCAGCGTGAAGGCGGGGTCGCGGTGATAGGCGAGTGCGTGGCTGCGGCCCATCTGGCCGAGCCCGACGACGAGGACGCGCAACGGCAGGGTCATTTCACGGCTCCTGCGGTGATGCCGCGGATCAGCTGGCGCGAGAACAGGAGGTAGAGCACGAGCACCGGCAGGATCGCCAACGTGAGGGCCGCCAGCACGGCGTTCCAGTTGGTCACGAATTGGCCGATGAAGCTCTGGGCGCCGAGCGTCACGGTGCGGGTGGCCTCGCCCGGTGCCACGATCAGCGGGAACCACAGGTCGTTCCAGATCGGGATCATGGTGAACACCGCCACCGTCGCGAGGGCGGGGCGCACGAGCGGCAGCACGAGCCGGACGAAGATCGTGTATTCGCTCAATCCGTCGATACGGCCGGCGTCCTTCAGGTCCTTGGATACGCCCTGCATGAACTCCGAAAGGATGAACACCGCGACCGGCAGGCCTTGCGCCGTGTAGATCAGGATCAGCGCGAGATGCGTGTCGACGAGGCGGGCCGCCACCATCATGTCGAGGATCGCCACCGTGCCGAGCCGGATCGGTACCATGATGCCGAGCGCCAGATAGAGGCCCAGCGCCGTGTTGAGGCGGAACCGGTACTCGCTGAGCGCAAAGGCCGCCATGGCGCCGAACAGCAGCACGGCCACGATCGACCCCACGGTGACGACCAGGCTGTTCAGGAAATAGTTCAGGAACACGCCTTGGCCCAGCACGGTCCTGTAGCCGACGAGGTCGAAGCTCGCCGGTCCCGGCAGTGCGAGAGGCGTGCCGAAGATCGTGGCGCGCGTCTTGAACGAGTTCGACACGACGAGGAGCACGGGGCCGAGACACAGTACCGTGTAGAGCAGCAGCACGGCATGGACCGTGGCGCGGCCGAGCGGGGAAGAGCGCGCCGCGTTCATGGCGGCTTCAGAACTGGTAGCGGCGCATCCGCCGCTGGATGCCGAAGAGGTAGACCGAGACGCCCAGCAGGATGATCAGGAACATCATGGTGGCGATGGTGGCGCCCATGTTGGGATCGCCGAGCTGCAGTTGGTTGCCGAAGAAGGTGCGGAACAGCAGGGTGCCCAGGATATCGGTCGAGAAATCCGGTCCGGCCAGCGCACCCTGGACCGTATAGATCAGGTCGAAAGCGTTGAAGTTGCCCACGAACGTCAGGATCGAGCAGATCCCGATGGTGGGCCAAATGAGCGGCAGCTTGATCCTGCGGAACTGCGCGAAGCCCGTGATGCCGTCGAGCTCGGCCGCTTCGACGACCTCGTCCGGGATGCCCAGCAGGGCCGCGTAGATCAGCATCATGGGGATGCCGACATATTGCCAGACCGAGATCAGGGCCAGCGTGGTGAGAGCCGAGGAACTCTGGCCGAGCCAGGGATGGAACAGCCACTTCAGCCCGACGGCACCGAGCAGGAACGGCGTGACGCCCCAGATGGGGCTCAGGATGAGCTTCCAGGTGAAGCCCACGATCACGAAAGACAGCATCGTGGGGAGGAAGAACGCGGTCCGGTAGAAGGCGCTGCCCCGCAGGCGCGGCAGCGACAGCAGCGCCGCCAGCGCGATGCCGATCGGGTTCTGCAGCATCATGTGAAACGCGAAGAAGTAGACGTTATTGCCGAGCGCTCCCCAGAAATGCCCGGACCAGCGGTCGTCGAGAAACAGGGTGCGGAAGTTGGCGAGGCCGACGAAATGCGAGATCCCCTCGGTACGGCCCTAGAGCGCGAGTCGCAGGGTATCGGCCAGCTGCCCGCTCACGAGGGCGGTGTAGACGAGGAGGGCCGGGGCCAGAAACACCGCGACATGCAGGCGCCGGCCCCGCGCCGGAGCCACGGTCGCAGCGCCTGCGATGGCGGGCAGCGGGGCATCGGCCGCGATTCGCTCGATGTGGGCCATGGCAGGCTCGGGTTGCAGGCTCCTTCTTGCGTTTCGGGCAGGAAGGTGTCGACGCGACAGCGGCGACGATGGAGGAGACCCCGCACGGTCGGGGCGTCGATGTCACGCGGGGACGGATCGAGGCCGTCCGCGCACAGGTTGCGGCTTCGCCAGCCGCCCTCGCCGAGCGGGAGAAGACGAGAAAGCCTATTTTCCCGGCTTGTACCAGCTGTCGAGACCCTTCTGCAGCTTGGCGGCTGCCTGTTCGGGCGTGTCGGTGCCGTTGAGCACGTTGGCGGACTCGACCCAGGTCTCGTTCTCGAGGTTGGGCGTGCCGCGCGACAGGATCTGGTAGGTCGAGCGGATCGTCGATTTGCAGCTGTCGCGGAACGACGCGAATTCCTTGGCCAGCGGGTTCTTCTGCTCGATAGGCTGGCTCTGCAGGCTGAAGAAGCCCGGCAGCGCGTTGGAATAGAGCTGCGCGAACTCGGGCGATGCCACCCATGTCAGGAAAGCCTTGGCGGCCTCGGGGCTCTTGGTTTTCGCGTTCATGCCGAACGCGATGTCGACGTGGTCGGACACGTAGCAAGGGTCGCCGGCCTTCGGCACCGGCGGCGGGAAGGCGCCCATCGGGAACTGCGCCTGGCTCTCGAACTGTGCGATCTCCCAGGAGCCGGCCGGGTAGATGGCGGCGCGGCCTAGCGTGAACATGTTCTGGCTGTCCGGATAGGACTGGGCCTTGTAGCCCTCACCCATATAGGGACCCCACTTGGCCATCTCCCTGAAGGGGGCGACCCATTCGGGATCCGTAAGCTTCTCGGTGCCGGCGATCAGCGCCTTGCGGCCTTCCTCGCCATGCCAGTAGTTCGGTCCGATGTTCTGGTACGCCATGGTGGCGGCTTCCCACTGGTCGGGCGTGCCCATGGCAAGCGGCACGTAGGTGCCGTCCGCCTTGATCTTATCGAGGTCGGCAAAAAACTCCTGCGAGGTCTTAGGCGGCGCCGCGATGCCGGCCTTCTTGAAGGCGTCCTTGTTGTAGATGAAGCCGTGCAGCACCGCCGCGACCGGCACGCAGAACGTGGTCTTGCCGTCGTCGGTGGTCCAGCCGGCCTTGGCCACGGGGCCGAAATTGCCCATGCCCTGGATGTCGTTGACGCTCGTGAGTTCGTTCTTCTTGAAGAGCTCGAGCGAAGCATCGAAGGGGCGGCACGCGATGATGTCGCCGGCCGTGCCGGCGTCGAGCTTGGAGTTCAGCGCCGCATTATATTCCTTGGGCGCCGTCGGCTGGAAGTTCAGCTTGATCCCGGGATGGCCCTTCTCGAAGGCCGGGACGATCTTCTCCTGCCAGATCGGCAGGTCGTCATTGCGCCAGCTTTCGACCGTCAGCGTGGCATCGGCCGCCCACGCCGGACAGGCTGCCGAGGCGAGTGCCACCCCACTGAGAGCCCAGGCTCTGAGAACCGTCATCCTGCTCATCCCCATCCCTCCATGCGCGACGGCGTCGCGCTGCTGCCCAGACCTCGCGGCGGAGAGTTGATACCAATCACGGACCTCTCGTCAATATGCCAGGAGCTGTCCTCGGCTGATGGGAGGAAGGTGCCCTCGCCCTTCCGCCGGTCAGCCGGGGCATCCCACTTGCACCGCGGCTCGAACGCAGGGCCGCCGATGCGGAAATACAGGTCGACTTCGCTGCGCCATTGGTATTCCATGGTATGGTGCCGAGGGTGGAGGCTTGATGCAGGACCGAGAGGAAGGGCGCGTGAACGGCCCGGCCGGCATCGGCGCTTCCCTGGGCGACACCGTTTTCGTGGCCGCGGCTCTCCGGTCGGACGGTGCCGGCGGCGGTAGCCTGCCGCTCTACCGACGCCTCCAGGCCCATATCGCGTCCGCCATCGACCGCGGCCGGTTGCAGCCTCGCGATGCGCTGCCGGGGGAACGCGACATTGCCCGGAGCATGGCGGTGTCGCGCGTGACCGTGCGCAAGGCATTGTCGGGGCTGGTCGAAGCCGGGCTGCTCGACCAGCGGCAGGGATCCGGCACCTACGTGGCGCGTCGGCCGCCGCGGGTCGAGCAGGCGCTGTCGCGGCTGACCTCCTTCACGGACGACATGCGGCTGCGCGGCCTCGCCACGACGTCGCGCTGGCTGCATCGCGAAGTCTCGCTGCCGACCGCCCGGCAGGCGCTGCACCTCGCCCTGTCGCCCAGCGATCGGGTGTGCCACCTGCGCCGGCTGAGGCTCGCCAACGGCCAGCCCATGGCGATCGAGTTGGCCTCGGTGCCGCACAGCATCCTGGGCGATCCCGAGGCCGTGGACGCGTCGCTCTACGCCGTCCTGGAACGGCTGGGCGCCAAGCCCGTGCGGGCGCTGCAGCGGCTCGCGGCCGCCAACCTCGCCGACGAGGAGGCGGACCTGCTCGCGGTGGCGCCCGGCAGCGCCGCGCTGTCGATCGAGCGCGTCGCCTACCGGGCAGGCGGCCAGCCGGTGGAATTTACCCACAGCTTCTTTCGCGGCGACATCTACGATTTCGTCGCCGAACTGACCCTGGGATAGACGCGATGCCGGACGGAAGCCGCCCTGCGGCCGAGACCTTCATGGCGGCTGAGATCCGCGAGACGCCGGCCGTAGTCGGGCGGCTGATGGCGACGCAGGGGCGTCGCATCGCGGATCTCGGCCGCAGGATGCGGGACCGCGACCCTGCCGTGGTGGTGACCTGCGCGCGCGGCTCCTCCGACAATGCCGCGGCCTCGTTCAAGTATCTCTGCGAGATCCTGCTCGGCGTGCCGGTGGCCTCGATCGGCCCCTCCGTGGCATCGCTCTACGGCGCGCCCCTGAGGCTCGGGACAGCCGTCGTCGTGTCGGTCTCGCAGTCGGGCGTGAGCCCCGACATCGTGGCGCTGCAGGCCGCGGCGCGCGCGGCCGGCGCCTTCTCGATCGCGGTCGTCAACCAGGAGGACTCCCCGCTGGCGCAAGGCGCCGATGCGGTGATCCCGCTCGGGGCCGGCACCGAGCGTAGCATAGCCGCCACCAAGACCTGTCTCGCCTCCGCCGCGGCCCTGGCGGCACTGGTAGCGGAATGGCACGACGACGTGGCGCTGAAGGCCGCGATGGCGAACCTGCCGCACGCGCTCGACCGGACGCTCGGCCGCGACTGGAGCGCCGCGCTGCCGGCCTTCGCGGCCGCGCCCTCGGCCTATGTGGTCGGGCGGGGACCGGCCCTCCCGGTCGCGGCCGAGGCCGCCCTGAAGCTCAAGGAGACTGCCGTGCTGCATGCGGAGGCCTTCTCGGGCGCCGAAGTGATGCACGGCCCGTTGCAACTGCTCGAGGAGGGATTTCCGGTGATGGCCTTCGCCCAGGGCGACGCGTCCCGCGACGCCATGCGGGACAGCGTGGCACGACTCAGGGCCGCCGGGGGGCGGGTGTTCGCGGTGACGGCCGACGGCACCCCGGACGGCGCCGAGGGGCTCGCGGCGGTGCCGACGGGCCATCCCCTGCTCGACCCCCTCTCCATGCTGCTCGGCTTCTACGGCTTCGCGGAAGAACTCGCCCGCGCCCGCGGTCACGACCCAGACCGGCCGAGCCACCTGCGCAAGGTCACGGAGACGACGTAATGGCTCCGGCGGCTTTGCGCGGCCCCCGCATCTTCACGGGCGAGCGTTTCCTCGACCACCACGCCCTGCTGCTCGACGGCGGGCGGATCGTCGACCTCGTGCCCGAGGCGGTGCTGCCGCCGGGCGTAAGGAGCGAGGATCTCGGCGGCGGAACGCTGGCGCCGGGCTTCATCGACGCCCAGGTGAACGGCGGCGGCGGCGTGCTGTTCAACGATAGCCGCACGGCCGCGGGTGCCGCGGCGGTCGCGGCCGCCCATGCGGCTTTCGGCACCACGGGATGCCTGCCGACCTTCATCACCGACCGGCCCGAGCGGCGTCGCGAGGCGGTGACGGCGGTTCGGGAGGCGATCGCGGCCGGGGCGCCCGGCGTGCTCGGCATCCACCTCGAAGGTCCTTTTCTCGCCCTGGCCCGCAAGGGCGCTCACGATCCGGCCCTCATCCGGCCCTTGACGGACCGCGACGTCGGCGACCTGCTCGACAGCGGTATCGCGACCGTGCTGCTGACGCTGGCGGCCGAGACCGTGTCGCCGGCGCAGATCCGGCGGCTCACGGCAGGCGGCGTGGTGGTCAGCATCGGTCACAGCGACGCCTCCTACGACGTCATCATAGCGGCAGCCGAGGCCGGCGTCACCTCGGTGACGCATCTCTTCAACGCCATGTCCCAGCTCGGCCATCGTGCCCCGGGCGTGGTCGGGGCGGCACTCGACCACGGCGGGCTCTGGGGCGGCATCATCGCGGACGGGCACCACGTCGATCCCGTCGCGCTGCGGATCGCGCTGCGGTCGAAGCAGGGTCCCGGGCGCCTCTTCCTGGTCAGCGACGCCATGCCGCCGACGGGCGCGCTGGGCGACACGTTCACGCTCAGCGGCCGCACCGTCACGCGCCGGGGCGGCCGGCTGACCTTCGACGACGGCACGCTGGCCGGGGCCGACCTCACCCTGGACGCGGCCCTTCGCTTCACGGTGGAGCACCTCGGCCAGCCGCTCGACGAGGCGCTGCGCATGGCCAGCCTCTATCCGGCGCAGATGCTGCGGCTCGACGGCGAGCGGGGGCGGCTGGCGCCGGGGTTCGTCGCCGACCTCGTCCTACTGGGGGACGACCTCGGGGTCAGGCGCGTGTGGATCTCCGTCGACGCCCTATCAAAAAAAAAAAAAAAGGGATGCCGGCGGATCGTGCGTCCCGATCTCGTCAGGGACATGATTTAGGGAACATCCACGCGCGGGCCCGCGCGAGATCCGCGTCACGTCCCTCGACCGGCGCACGCGGCAGCGGCAGGTTCTCTTCGCCGAGCAGACGCAAGACGTCGCCGTAAGAGGCGTCGCCGAGCCGACGGCGGAGTTCGATCGCCGTCATGGCTCCCTTCGAATAGGCGGCGAGGGCTTGTCTGCTTGGTTCGTCCATCATGGGCGGCTCTCTTGCTCCGGTCCATATCGCGGCGAAGCGCGCGCGCTCACGATACATGGATATCGGTTCAAAAAACGGTCCGCATGGGTCCATCTGGCCGTTCTGCCTCTAGAATGCGAGCACGTCGGCGTAGATGGCCGGAACAAGTCCGGCCAGGACGGGAAGATCGCCGCCTTGTTGGTCCGAGTTCCGAACCTTGAGGAAGATCGCGGCGGCCCACCCGATCACACCAGTATCCCGCTGGTTGACATCGCGTCCGCACGGCCCGACACGTGCCGCCAACGATCGGCGGGACATCGGGAGCATCATGGACCACGGCGCGCTGCAGGCTGTCATCGAGCGGGCCTTCGAGGACCGGGCGTCCGTCGACCCCGGCACGACCGGCGAGGTGCGCGAGGCGGTCGACCACGCACTGAACCTGCTCGATTCGGGCGAGTTGCGCGTCGCCACGAAGCGGGCGGGTACCACCGGCCCCGATAGCTGGACCGTGCACCAATGGCTCAAGAAGGCCGTGCTCCTGTCATTTCGCCTGAACGACATGGCGGCCGTGCCGGGTGGCCCGGGCGGCTCGTCCTGGTACGACAAGGTGCCGTCGAAGTTCGAGGGCTGGGGCGCCAACCAGTGGGCCGCGGCGGGCTTCCGGGCCGTGCCGAACTGCATCGTGCGCCGCTCGGCCTATGTGGCGCCGGGCGCCATCCTGATGCCCTCCTTCGTCAATCTCGGCGCCTATGTGGGGGCCGGTACCATGGTTGACACCTGGGTCACGGTCGGATCCTGCGCCCAGATCGGCAAGAACGTGCATCTGTCGGGCGGGGTCGGCATCGGCGGCGTGCTGGAGCCGCTCCAGGCCAACCCCACGATCATCGAGGACGATTGCTTCATCGGGGCCCGCTCCGAAGTCGTGGAGGGCGTGGTCGTCGGCCAGGGCTCGGTGCTGTCCATGGGGGTCTTCCTCTCGGCCTCGACCAAAATCGTCGACCGCGCGACCGGCCAGGTCCACGCCGGCTACGTCCCGCCCTATTCGGTGGTGGTGTCGGGGAACCTCCCCGGCCGTCCGTTACCGGACGGCAGTCCCGGCCCGTCGCTCTACTGCGCCGTCATCGTCAAGACGGTGGATGCGCAGACGCGCTCCAAGACCGCCATCAACGACCTCCTGCGGGACTGAGCCTTGACCGAGACCGGCTTCCGCTTCCTCTACCGCGAGGACCGCGGGCGCATCGCACGCGCCGCCTGGTGGGGCGGGATGGTGCCGCTCGCCGTGCTGGTGGCGGCCGCCACGGCGCTGTGGGTCTTCATCAAGCCCTATGCCGTGCACGAGCTCGCCACCCAGCCCTTCATCGACGTCGCCACCATCCTGGCCTACCTCTATCTGGCGGCCTATGCGTTCGGCCTGATCCTGGCGGCCGTGTGCTACTACAACGTCTCGGCCAAGCGCTTCCGCGACCGCGGCCGGCCCGGCCGTCTGGCCGCCGTCCTGCCGCTGGCGGCCTTCCTGGCCGGCGCCCTCGATTGGTTCATCCCGCAGAGTTTCGGGGAGGTGCCGGCCTGGGCCGCGACGGTCGCCTTCGTGGCTCTCGTGGCGATTGCGATCTGGAACGTCGTCGACCTCGGCTTCGCCCCGACCGCGGTCGGAACCAAGCGGATCGTCCCGTGACGCCGTCGTCGGTTCCGCTGGCGCTGGACGTGCTCCAGGCCCTGCTGCGCTGCCCCTCCGTCACACCGGCCGAAGGCGGCGCGCTCGACGTGCTGCACCACGTGCTCGAGCCCGCCGGCTTCACGGTGCATCGTCTGCGTTTCTCCGAGCCCGGTGAGGCCGACGTCGACAACCTCTATGCCCGGGTCGGCACGGAGCCGCCGCACCTCGTCTTCGCGGGCCATACCGACGTCGTGCCGCCGGGGGACGCCGCCGCTTGGCGGTTCCCCCCCTTCTCGGGCGAGGTCGCCGACGGCATGGTCTGGGGACGTGGCGCCTGCGACATGAAGGGCGGCATCGCGGCCGCGGTCGCGGCCGTGCTGGCCCATCTCGCCCGTCATGGCCGTCCCAAGGGCTCGCTCTCGTTCCTCATCACGGGCGACGAGGAGGGCCCGGCCGTCAACGGCACGCCGAAGCTGCTCGATTGGGCACGGGAGCGGGGCGAGCGTTTCGACCACTGCCTCCTGGGCGAACCCACCAACCCCGCGCGGCTCGGCGAGATGATCAAGATCGGCCGGCGCGGATCGCTGACCGGTGAGATCGCGGTGCAGGGCCGCCAGGGGCACGTGGCCTATCCGCAGCTCGCCGACAACCCGATCCCGCGCCTCATGCGGGCACTCGCGGCGCTCACGGCCGACCCGCTCGACCGCGGCACGGCTCATTTCGACCCCTCGAACCTCGAACTCGTCACGGTCGACACGGGCAATCCCTCGGCCAACGTCATCCCGGCCGAAGCCCGGGCGCGCTTCAACGTCCGCTTCAACGATTCCTGGACACCCGACGCACTGAAGGGCGAGATCCGCCGCCGCCTGTCGGGGGACGGCATCGGCCCCCATCGCCTCGCCTTCGCGCCCTGCAACGCGCTCGCATTCGTCACGGAACCCGGCCCTTTCGCGACGATGGTGGCCGAGGCGGTCGAAGTCGAGACGGGCCTCGTGCCGGTCCTGTCGACCACCGGCGGCACCTCCGATGCTCGGTTCATCACGCGCGACTGCCCCGTGGTGGAGTTCGGGCTCGTCGGCCAGACCATGCATGCCGTGGACGAGCGCGTGAGCCTCGACGATCTGAGCAGGCTGCAGGCCATCTATGGCCGCGTCATCGCGCGCTACTTCGCTTCGGAGACGGGCGCGCGCTGAACCCGCCAACCTTTCGTCGTCGAACGACGTGGCGGCCGCCCGGTCAGCTCTTGAACCCACCCTCCATCGCGATAGCGGACAACGGTTGGCGATCGCTCGGCTGCTCGCGCGCCTGGAGGAAGTCGGGCAGGGTTGCCTTGTCGCCGATGCGGCCGACCGCGATGGCGGCTTCGACCCGGTAGCCCTGCGGCACGTCGAGTTCGGCGAAGGCGCGGTCGAAGTCGAGCCCCACCATGCCGTGCGTGTACCATCCGCGACGCGTGGCTTGGAGCGCGAAGCTCATCCAGGCAGCGCCGGTGTCGAAGGAATGGGAGTGGGACGGAACGTCCTTATCCTGGCCCGGTGGACGCATCAGCGAGTTCGATACCACGATGACGATCGCGGCCGCGCTCTTGGCCCAGGACCGGTTGAACTCGTTGAGGATGCCGAGCAGCTTGTCGAAGGCCGGCGTGCCGCGGCGGCCGTAGATGAAGCGCGCAGGCTGCGAGTTGTAGGACGACGGTGCCCAGCGGGCCGCCTCGAACAGCCCCAGAAGTTCCTCCGCCTCGATCGTATCGGCGGAAAAGGCGCGCGGCGACCAGCGTTCGAGGAACACGGGGTCGATGGGATAATCGGAATGGCGTGTCGACGGCATCGTCATAGTGCTTCCCTCGGCTTGCCGGCGATCCACCGGCCTGTGGCGGATCGCCAGAGTCATGCCCCCGTTCGTGCCGGCCCGCAAGCACGGTCGCGGTTGCGGTCGCGTCGGGTTACGCTGCGCGCTGCGGTGGCGTGAGGGGGACCTGATGGCGGATAGGGAAGCGAAGGATGGCGGCCTGACACTCGACCACCTCGCGGCCGGTCAGCGCTTCACGAGCGGCACCCACGCGCTCGACGAGGAGCAGATCAAGGCCTTCGCGGCGCAGTTCGATCCCCAACGCTTCCACCTCGACGACGAGGCCGCGCGCGGCACCCTGTTCGGCGGCCTCGCAGCC
>CAXUCF010000161.1:10970-11266 GCA_964249275.1 uncultured Lichenihabitans sp. | reverse complement strand
TGGGTGAGCAGCGCCGTCGTGAACAGGAACGGCAGCATGCAATCCCGGAACAGCCAGATGAACGGAGACGCGAGGGTCATGCGCCATCCGGCCGCCTGGGCCAGAACGGCTTCGGCAACGAGCCAGATCGCCGCGACGATGAGGCCCGCCAGCAAGGCGTCGTAACCGAACGCGGCGGCCGCATAGGCGGCGGCGAGCGACGGGAACAGCAGTCCCGTGAAGATCTCGAGCAGGAAGAAGGGCAGGAAGGTCACGCGGCGCAGCCGCGCCCAGCGTAACTGGCGCCCCCAGACTTC
>CAXUCF010000161.1:0-10960 GCA_964249275.1 uncultured Lichenihabitans sp. | reverse complement strand
CGAAGGGATTGTCGACGAGGCCCACCTTCAGACCTTGCCGGCGCACCAGCTTGGTGGCGGCCGCATCTTCCGCGATCTCGGCGCCCAGGGCCTCGATGCCGCCCTGCCGGTCGAGCGTGGCGCGATGCCACAGCATGGACTTGCCCTGGGCGAAGCCGAAGCCGATGGCTTCGGCTGCATATTGCCACCGGGCCTGGAGCGTGTTGAGGAAGCCGCATTCGATCTCCGCCCAGAACCCGTCGGGATGGGAGCCGATGGGGGTCGAACAGACGAGGCCGGTGTCGGGGCGGTAGCGCTTGAGCAGCCGCTGGATGTAGTCGGGCGGCATCAGCACGTTCGAATCCGCCATGATGATCCAGTCGTGGGCGGCACCGTGCCAACCCTTGACGCAATTGTTGAGCTTCGGGTTGGCACTGATCTCGTCGAGGCCGATCAGGATGCGGCTCGGGACCGAGGGATGGCCAGCGATCAGCCTGCGAATCAAGGGCAGCACGGGGTCGTCGGCCCGGTCGCAGCAGAACAGGAGTTCGTAGCGTGGGTAGTCGAGGGTGAAGCTCGACCTGAGCGTCTCCTCGGCGAAGTTGTCGAGCCCGCAAACGGGCCGCATGAGGCTTACGGATGGCGCGTCGTCGGGCACCGGAACGGCGTCGAGGACCTTGCGGCATCGGACGGCCGCCACTCCCGTGCTGAGAACCTGTGCACCCGTCATCAGGAAGGAGAACCCCGCCGCACATTCGGCTACCGTCATGATCGATCCATTCTCCGCCGCGCCGCGGCTGCTTCGGGACAACGTGCCGGGTGACTTCCGCCCACAATGTCGAGGCATCATTGTGAGTTGCCTGCCCGAATCATGGCGGCAAGTCCAGCAACCCGCCTCGCTTTCGTTCGTTGGCCGCCCGGTTTGTCGGCGGAAAAACGCCGCCTCCCGGGCGGAACCGGGCGCGGTTCGAGGCGGCATCGCGGCGCGCGCCGCGGGAGCATTCATTTCCAGTGCAGAAAGCATGGTCTACCAACGCCGGCCCAACTGCCGGACGGCGAACTTACGCCGTGTCCGCCTCGGGGACGACCGCCGCGAGATCGCGGCGGAGCCAGGCCATGAAAGGGGTTTTCAGTATGTCGACCAAGCCATTCAAGCTCGCGGCCGCTGCCGCACTGATGATGTCCGCTCTGCCGCTGTCGGCCGAAGCCTTCCCGGTCGCGACGGCTCCCGCGGCCTCCGCCGATGCCGGGATCACCCTGGTGGCGGGCGGTTGCGGTCCCGGCTTCCACCGCGGCCCGTTCCTCGGCTGCCGTCCCAACCGCTTCTTCGTGCGTCCGCTGGTGCGTCGCCCGTTCTGCCGCGTGGTGCTGCTGCCGCTTCCGCATCGCATCTGCCGCTGAATTCGCGGGGGCTCGTGAAGGCCGGCGGCTTCCGCCGGCCTTTGTTAACCACGAGGACCGACCGGGACAGCAGCCGCGGCTTTCCCTGTTGCATTAGAACAAAACAAGAACGAAAATCCTCCTCTCAGGTTCGCCATAGGAGGATTGCATGCTTCGTCGTCTGGCCGTCGACGCCTTTGAGCTGATGTCCCTGGCGGCGTTCATCTGTTCGGTCGCCATGCTGGCGCGCTGGTGAGCGCGCGATGCTGGCGCGCTGGTGCGAGGACTGATGGGCCGGTCGGGCAGCCTTGCCCATCATGCCACCCGTTCACAGGCGCGTGTCGTCCCGACCTCGACTCGGGGCGATGGCCGGGGCAGGGTCTGACGCCAAGCGGAGGGACGGCATGTGACTGCGATGGATCAGGGACCCGGCTTCGTTCACCTGCATCTGCACACGTCGTACTCGCTGCGCGAGGGCGCCATCACGATCGCCAAGCTGGCCAAGCTGGCCGTGGCGGACGCCATGCCGGCCCTGGCCATCACCGACACCAACAACCTTTTCGGCGCTCTCGAATTCTCGGAGAAACTCGCCAAGGAGGGCATCCAGCCCATCACGGGCCTGCAACTCACGATCGACTTCGGCGATGGCACCCTGTTCGGGCGCGATCTCGCGCGCAACGCCCGCGGCTCGGTCGTGCTGCTGGCCGCGACCGAGGCGGGCTACGTCAACCTGATGCGGTTGGCCTCGGAGGCCTATACGCGTCCCGCATCGGGCGACGAGCCTCACATCACCTTCGACCGTTTGTCCGGCGGAACCGGCGGACTGATCCTTCTGACCGGCGGCCCCAATGGCGCGGTCGACCGCGTCCTGTCGGCCAACAAGCCGGATGCGGCGGCAGCACGACTCGACCGGCTGACGGCGGTTTTCGGTGCCGAGCGCATCTATGTCGAACTGCAGCGCCACGGCCTGCCAGAAGAGCGGCGCCTCGAAAGCCAACTCGTCGATTTGGCCTACGGGCGCAAGCTGCGTCTCGTCGCGACCAATGAACCCTTCTTCGCGTCCGTGGCCGACCACGAGGCCCATGACGCCCTGATCTGCATCGCGGAAGGGCAGGTGCTGGGCTCGCCGGACCGGCGCCAGCTGTCGCCCGAGCACCGGTTCCGCACGCGGGCCGAGATGGTGGAGCTCTTCGCCGACCTGCCCGAGGCGACCGCCAACACGGTCGAGATCGCCCGACGCTGCTCCTACCGGCCGCAGACCCGCAGGCCCATCCTGCCCAACTTCACGTCGCTCGAGGGCACGCCGCTCGACGCGGAAGCCGCGTTGCGCGCGGGGGCCCGCGCGGGTCTCGCGGCGCGGCTCGCGGCGCACGGTCCGGCCCCGGGCTTCGACGAGGAGGACTACGCGGGGCGGCTCGCCTTCGAACTCGACGTCATCGCCGGCATGAAGTTCCCCGGCTACTTCCTGATCGTGTCCGACTTCATCAAATGGGCCAAGGCTCAAACCATTCCCGTAGGTCCCGGCCGCGGCTCCGGGGCCGGCTCGCTGGTCGCCTATGCGCTGACCATCACGGATCTCGATCCGATGCGCTTCGGGCTTCTCTTCGAGCGCTTCCTCAATCCGGAGCGCGTGTCGATGCCGGATTTCGACATCGACTTCTGCCAGACGCGCCGCGACGAGGTGATCCAGTACGTCCGCTCGCGCTATGGCAGGGACCGCGTGGCCCAGATCGTCACCTTCGGCTCGTTCCTGGCGCGCGGCGTGCTGCGCAACGTCGGGCGGGTGCTCGAGATGCCGCTGGGCCAGGTCGACAAGCTCGCCAAGCTCGTGCCCCAGAACCCCGCCAACCCGGTGACCCTGGCCCAGGCCATCGAGGGCGAGCCGCGACTTCAGGAAGCGGCCGAGACCGACGAGAAGGTCGCGAAGCTGCTCGGCATCTCGCGCACGCTCGAGGGACTTTATTCCAACGCCTCGACCCATGCGGCCGGCATCGTGATCGGCGATCGTCCGCTGCATGAGCTCGTGCCGCTCTACAAGGACCCGAAGTCCGACATGCCGGCCACCCAGTTCAACATGAAATGGGTAGAGCCGGCCGGTCTCGTGAAGTTCGACTTCCTGGGCCTCAAGACGCTGACGGTGCTCGACACCTGCATCAAGCTGATCGCGCGACGCGGCATCGCGCTCGACCTGTCGAAGATCCCGCTCGACGACGGGCCGAGCTACGCGATGCTGGGACGCGGCGAGACCGTCGGGGTGTTCCAGGTGGAATCGGCCGGCATGCGCAAGGCGCTGGCCGAAATGAAGGCGGACCGGCTGGAGGACATCATCGCGCTGGTGGCGCTCTACCGGCCCGGCCCCATGGCCAACATCCCGGTCTATTGCGCGCGCAAGCTCGGCGAGGAGCAGCCCGAATATCCGCACCCGAAGCTCGAGCCCGTGCTGAAGGAGACCTTCGGAGTCATCATCTACCAGGAACAGGTGATGCAGGCCGCCCAGACCCTATCGGGCTATTCGCTCGGCGAGGCCGACATGCTGCGCCGCGCCATGGGCAAGAAGATCAAGGCCGAGATGGACGCCCAGCGGGCGCGCTTCGTCGAGGGAGCGGTCGAGCGCGACATCCCCCGGGCCAAGGCCGACGAGATCTTCGACCTCCTGGCCAAATTCGCCGACTACGGCTTCAACAAGAGCCATGCCGCCGCCTATGCGCTGATCTCCTACCAAACGGCTTACCTGAAGGCCAACTACCCGGTCGAGTTCCTCGCGGCCTCGATGACGCTCGACAAGGCCAATACCGACAAGCTGAGCGAATTCCGCAACGAGGCCCAGCGCCTCGGCCTCGTCGTGGAACCGCCTTCGGTCAACCTGTCGGGGGTGGATTTCGAGGTCGACGCCGCCAAGCGATCCATCCGCTACGCCCTCTCGGCCGTGAAAGGCGCCGGCGAGGGCCAGGTAGAGGCCATCGTGCGGGCGCGGGGCGACCGGCCCTTCACGAGTCTCGGCGATGTTGCGGCGCGCATCAACCCGCGCGAGGTCAACAAGAAGGTGCTGGAAAGCCTCGCGGCCGCGGGCGCCTTCGACGAACTCGAGCCGGACCGGGCCAAGGTGTTCGGCGGCATCGAGACCATGATGGCGGTGGCGAACCGCATGCATCTCGACCGGCAGGGCGGACAGGGCGCCATGTTCGGCGGGGCCGATGAAGCACCCGTGCTGCATCTGCCGCAAGGACGGCCCTGGCCCGCGGCCGAGCGCCTGAAACGCGAGTTCGACGCCATCGGCTTCTTCCTCTCGGGCCATCCGCTCGACGATTACGGCCGGGTGCTGGAGCGGCTCAAGGTCGAGACGTGGTCGTCCTTCGCCCGCGACGTCAGGTCGGGCAGAAGCGGCGGGCGGCTTGCCGCGACGGTGCTGGACCGCAACGAACGGCGAACGAAGTCCGGCAACAAGATCGGCATCGTCGACCTGTCGGACCCGACCGGCCAGTACGAGGCCATCATGTTTCAGGAGACGCTGAACACCTACCGGGACCTGTTCGAGAAGGGAAATGCGGTGCTGCTCGACGTGCAGGCCAGTGCCGAGGGCGACGAGGTCCGGGTGCGGATCCTGAAGGCCGAGGCGCTGGAGGCCGCGGCCTGCCGCATCGGCAAGGGGCTCCGCATCCACTTGCGCGACGCGGGACCCATCGCCTCCATTGCCGGTGCACTGGGTCACCGCGGCGATGGCGAGGTGTCGTTCCTGGTGCCGTCGGGCGGCGGCGGGCGCGAAGTCGAGGTGAAGCTCCGCGACCGCTATGCCGTCTCGCCCGACGTCGCCAACGCGCTGCGCGCCATGGCGGGGGTCGCACAGGTGGAGAACCTGTGAGAGCCGAGGCCCCATGGCAATCCAACGCGGTGCGGGGCGGTTTCGCCCTTCTCCCGCCTGCGGGAAAAGGGCAGTGCGGCTCGGGGATACGGACGCCGACGGGCCCGCGCAGTTCCGGTGTACCATGATGGTCATGCGCCCCAAGAGGCAGCGTGAGGAAGGCTGGTTCCATGATGGATGCCAGGGACGGAAATGATCAGGGATGACCCGACCGGGAACGCCGCCGCTCTCGACGAGGACACCCTGATCGAACGCTTCTTCGCCCCGATCGCGGGGCCGGGGGGGCTCGATCTCGCCGACGACGCCGCCCTGCTGAGACCTCCGCCGGGACACGACCTCGTCGTGACGACGGACGCCCTGGTGGCCGGCGTGCATTTCTTCGCCGTCGATCCGCCCGACTCCGTCGCCCGCAAGGCGCTGCGCGTGAACCTGTCGGACCTCGCCGCCAAGGGCGCGGAACCGCTCGGCTTCACCCTGGCGCTGGCGCTCGAAGCTGGGTGGGAAGCCGACTGGTTGGAGCGCTTCGCGCGCGGCCTCGGCCAGGACGCGGCCGCCTACGCCTGTCCGCTGCTCGGTGGCGACACGGTGAGGACGCCCGGCCCCCTGACGCTGTCGATCACGGCCTTTGGCCTCGTGCCAGAGGGCCGCATGGTGCCGCGCACTGGCGCCAGGCCGGGCCATCGGATCTACGTGTCGGGAACCATCGGCGACGCCGCGCTCGGATTGGTGTTGCGGCTGTCCGGCCGTGAGCCGCGGCCCGAGCAGGCCCACCTCCTCGACCGCTATCTCCACCCGCAACCGCGGCTGGCGCTGCGGCCGGCGCTCCTGGCCCATGCGTCCGGCGCCATGGACGTATCGGACGGGCTCGTGGGCGATCTCGCCAAGATGATGCGGGCGTCAGGCGTATCGGCCGATGTCGACCTCGTGGCGGTGCCGCTGTCGCGGGCCGCGGGGTTGGCGATCGCGGCTGAGCCGTCGGGCTTCGACGTCGCCATGACGGGCGGCGACGATTACGAGATTCTCGCCACGGTGCCCGACCGGGAGACCGCCGGCTTCGAGGCCGCGGCGCTCGCGGCCGGCATCGCCGTGACGGCGATCGGCCGCGTCGTCGCCGGTGTAAGCGCGACCCTGTTCCGGGACCGGAACGGCCGGGCGCGCGTCTTCGACCGCGGCTCGTTCAGGCATTTCTGACGAGGTGACGAGGCCGTCCCTCAGCTGCCAGAACCGATCGCCACTCAGCGACTCCGAGGTGCCCCCATGGCGTTGTTCTATATCGCCCTTGCCGTCGTCGCGGGCGTGATGTTGCCCTTGCAGGCGGCCATCAATGCGCGGCTCGCGCGTGTCGTGGGCGGTCCGGTCTGGGCCGCCACTGTTTCAGGTTTGGTGCTGACGATCGTCCTCGCCGCCGTCGCCGGCGCAGCAACACGAGCCGGCCCGCGCACGAGTGGCCTCGATGCGCTGCCGTGGTGGGCGTGGACGGGCGGGTTCTGCGGGGCCGTCGTCTTGTCGGCCACGACCGCCATAGCGCCCAGGCTCGGCACCGCCAGCATGATCGCGCTCGTGATGACGGGTCAGGTCCTGAGTTCGCTGGTTCTCGACAACTTCGGGCTGCTCGGCCTGTCGATGCAGCCGCTGAGCCTCAAACGGCTTGCTGCGGCAGCATTGCTCATCGGCGGTGCGGCTCTGATGAGGTAGTCGAAACCTCATGCGCGGCCTGTTTCACGCCAGGCTGCTCAGGGGAACCCGGCCGCGAGACCCCGGCCGACCGAGACGCCGAACTCGATCGAGGTGTTGCCGGTCAGCGCATAAGCGAAGCCCGCACCGACGCGCGGCGCGGCGATGAGGTTGCCCGAGCCGTTGAGCAGGTCGTTGAAGCTGTCGGTGGTGTTGCCGGCCAGCCCCGGCCCGGTGATCGGCTTGGCGACGAGGAGACCGGCCGTGACGAACGGCGTGAGGCGACCCATGGCATAGCCGACCCTGGCGCTCGCCTCGCCGAAATCGAAGCCTTTCAGGCCCGGTCGCCCGAGCAGCGCCGGCCCGTAGCCCGTGGCGCCCTGCAGTCCGAGGATCACGCCGTTGCCGAGGATGCGGTCGTAACCCGCATAGACGTCGCCGCCGGCGCCACCCTTGATGCCGCGGCCCGAGACGCCGAAGATCTCGGTCCCGACGTAGAGCCCGTGGTAGAGCGACTCCGGCACCTGCGGGTCGAGCGCCATCGAGGGCAGGGCGGGGGCTGCGGCCAGGCCGGCTCCGGCCGATGGCTTTGCGGTCCCGGGCAGGGGCACCGTCGCAAGGAGCGGCGCGCTCGGCGCCGTTGCATCGGCCGCCCGGGCCGCACCCGCCTGGGCCGTATAGGCCAAGAGGCCCGCCGTCACGACGGCCAGGAGCAGTCTCGCACCCATCGCGTCTTCCTCGGTTCAGCGTGGTTCCAGCTTTGCCCGGAATCACGTCGTCTATCAAGCGGACCAGCAGCTCTCATTTGCGCTCCAGCTCGTCATGCCCGCGCTAGTCGCGGGCATCCACGCCGCTCCGGTGGGAGATTGAGTGGCCGAGGGAACTGCAACGGGTCGGCATGGATAGCCGGCACAAGGCCGGCCATGACGCCCCAATGAGAACTGCTGCAAGCGGACCACGGCGGTCTCCCACGCCGGTCTTACGTCTTGGTCCGGTTAAGGCCGGTGAACATCATCTTGGAGAAGGCGTCCTGGAGCTGTTCGGGCGACTGCGTGAACATCGACAGCCAGCTCTTCAGCACGCTGTCGGGCGAGAACCGCTCGATCTCGGCCAGCATCTTCTTCTCCACTTCCTGCATCACGGTCGCCTGCAGGGGCTGGACGTCCGGCAGGCCGAAGAACTGTCGGGCTTCCAGGGGTGTGCATTCCACTTCCAGCTTGCACTTCATGGCCCGGCCACCCCCCTCGCACCGACCCGCCCGTGAACAGACGATGTGCCGTCACGTGGCTCCAGGGATCCTGCATTCAGCGGCCCCGGGAGCCCGACCGATGCTGAACCGCAACGGCGTCCCGTGCAAGGGAGCGTCGCAAGGGTTCAAGCGGTGCGCCGGTCGGAGGACGCCGCCGCCGCGGCAGGCGCTCCACCGGATCGCTCCGCCAGCCTTTTCAACCGGCATGTCCACCCCCTTGCCGAGGTTCCGGTCCCGCGTAAGCTGAGGCGATTGCCGCATGCTGCGGCGCTCCTCGGAAGGTCGACCCTCAGTGTCCCGTCGCACCGCGGTCCAGCCGTGTCAGGATCTCGTGGCCAGCCGTGACGCGGGCAGCGATCGGAAAGTTCTTGTTGGCCAGGAGCACGATGCCGATCTTCTTCTCGGGGATGAACGCCACATAGGCGGCGAAGCCGTTGGTCGATCCCGTCTTGTTGAGGAGAACGTTCTCCCGCGGCCGCGACGGAGGATCGAGCCTGGCGGCCGGATTGGCCTCGTAGCTCACCTTGGCGGAGTTCCCCGCCAACAGGTCGTCCAGCGCGACCGGATAGCTGTACTGCTCCCAGATCAGGTCCTGCGTCATCGCACCGATCCGGTAGTACCCCGTGTGCGTGTCGATGATCGCGCGTTGCAGATCCTCGGGGAGGTCGATGATCTGCATGTTGGCCTCGACGAAGCGAACCATGTCGGCGGCGGTCGTCCTGATGCCATAGGCCTCCGACGCCAGTACTCCCGGTGCCATCCTGGTCGGGACATCCGCCTTGGTGTAGCCCTGCGCGTAATTGCCCGACTCGGCCCGGGGAACGTCGAGGTAGGCGTGGTTCATGCCCAGCGCCGGGAACAGCTGGCGTTCGACGAGGGTATCGAAGTTTCCCCCCATGCTCTTCGCTGCGATCAGCCCGAGCATGCCGATGCTCGGGTTGGCGTAGGTTCTGTAGGTCCCGGGGGCGTAGGTCGGCTTCCAGCTTTGGAAGTAGCTCATCAGCTGATCGTCGTTCGTGACCTCGTCGGGGACCTGCAACGGCAGGCCGCCCGACGTGTGCGTCCCGAGGTTCAACAAGCTCACCTTGTCGAAGCTGCTGCCGCGCAGAGCCGGCAGGTACTCGCTCGCGCTATCGGAAAGCGTCAGGTGGCCACCGACCTGCGCGTAGGAGGCGAGGGTCGCGGTGAACGTCTTGCTGACCGAGCCGAGTTCGAAAAGCGTGTCGTCCGTAACGGGCCTGCCTGTCGCCTTCGACGCCACGCCGTAGTCGTAGACCTGCCCGTGCCCGTCCACGACGACCCCCACCGCCATTCCGGGGACGCCGTAGCGTTCCATCACTGGCTGAACCGCCTGCGCGACGACCTTCTCGACGTCGGCCCGACCCTCGCCCGCGTGGCTGTATGTCGACAGCAACACGCAGCACAGCGCCGCGACGGCGATCCTCGAAACATTCGGTCGCATCTTCCTGTCGTTTCTCCGGCGAGCCGCAACAGCGCGGCGACAGGGTGACCCGAATAGCAAGGCATGGGGCCGCCTGCCAGCCTTTTGCCGACGCCATGGCGCTGGGAGGCGCTGGGTGCCATCGAGCCACGGCAGGAGAACTGCATCGGCGGACAGGCGGGGTCTACAGCGCGGAGGGTACCGGGCGGCCAGGTCGGCTTAGGTAAGCTGCTGGGCGATCGAGCGGGTCAGCGGCGTTTCGACGTCGCCGGTATGCTTGGTCGTCACCGTCTCGATCAGGACAATCCAGCACTCCTCGTCGGCGACCGGATTGTGCAGCATCCCGCGGGGCACGACCCAGAACGCGCCCGCCTCGAGAACCGTCTCGGCGCCGCCCTCGAACTGGATGCGCAGCCGGCCCCGGATGACCTGGAACAGCTCGTCCTCCTCGTCATGCTTGTGCCATGCGAGCTGGCCCAGGACTTTCGCGACCTTCACATATTGATCGTTCACACGACCCACCACCTTGGGTGACCAGTGCTCGGTCACGCCTTCGAGGGCGGCTTCGATGTCGACGGGTTGGATCAAGGGATTCTCCGGAGCGGGGATCAAAGCCAGATCGGCACGATGGAAGCCGCCAGCAGGGCTCCGAGCACGACGTTGAGCGTCCGCCATTGCGCCTCGGTCCGCAAGGCCCGCGCGAGCAGCAGCCCGGCGACGCACCAGAGCGACAGCGAGAGGGCCGCGGCCAGTCCGAAGGTGATGCCGAGCAGCAGCCCCAGTCGGGCAGGCCCGTTCGCCAGTGCCGCGAAGGAGGCCGCGGCGCCGACCGTCATGGCCCAGCCTTTGGGGTTGTGCCAGAGCATCCAGATGCCCGCGACGAAGCTCGACGGCTTGGTGATGCCGGTCATGAGATGGGGAGCGCCGCGGCCCGCGATCTGCCACGCGAGCCACAGAAGATAGAGCGAGCCGATGGCCTTCATGGCCAGTTGCAGCGAGGGGATCGCGATCAGGATGCCGGCGAGCCCCGCCGCCGCCGAGGCCGCCATCGAGGCGAGCCCGGCCGCGATGCCGGCGATCAGCGGCACCGAACGCCGGAATCCGAAATTCGCACCCGACGCCGTCGCGAGCGTGGTGGCGCCCCCAGGGCTGATCGTCGACACCAGGACGAACAGGAACAGCGGAGTCAGGGCATCGAGAGACATGGCCTCTCCTCGTGGGAGAGTTCGGCGTAGCGCGCCCGCCGCCGAGATGAAAACCAATGATGGTGATCCCAAGCATTAGCCGGCATGATGGTCCAATGACACGATTTCCGTTTGATCCCCTTTCCCGGCGGTCATTCCGGGCGAAGCGAAGCGCGACATCGTCGCGCCAGCGA
>CAXUCF010000160.1:0-11456 GCA_964249275.1 uncultured Lichenihabitans sp. | reverse complement strand
GCGAAACGACGCGGGGCGCATCGTCGGAGGCGCCTTCCGTATCGGATGCGCGAACCGCGAAGCCGTCGACGCTCGCCCGATCGAAGGCGGGAACGTCGACCGCAGCGAAGACATCGCGCGCCAACACACGGCCGAGAGCCTGCGCCAGCACCACGGTCTCCTCGCCCAGAGGGGCCATCCTGATATGCCGGCGGAAACGTGCTTCGGCCTCGTCGCGATCGACGACCTCGAGGAACTGTTCCTGCCGCGCAGCCTGACGCAAGGCCGTCCTCAGATCGTCCGTCACTTCTCCGACTCCCCGTCCCTGGGACCGACCGTGCCAGCCTCGCCGTAGGTGTACATGACCACCCGCGCACCTGGCGCGTACCCCTCCATCGGGGCTGGAACCACGACGAACCCGTCGGCCCGGACCGCAGCGAGCAGCCCACCCGAGCCGACAGGCTGCGCGCGATCCTCGACGAGACGGACCTGGCAAATGTCGACGAGACCGACCGCCGACACGATCTTGCGCCCGACTTCGACCACGCGCGACCGATTGCGGGGCTCGGGGTCGAGACCTCCCAGGCTCCGGACCAGCCGCCCTGCGATCATCTCGTAGGCGCAGAGGCAAGCGAGCGGGTCGCCCGGCAGGAGAATGACGGGCGTGCTTCGCACCTGTCCCATCCCGGCAGAGCCGCCGGGCCGCAGGGCAATGCCGTGGATCGCCAACGCGCCGGCTTCGGCGAGGGCCGACGCGGCTTCGTCGTCGGCGCCGGTGCCGGTCCGCCCGGCGACGAGAATGGCGTCCGATGTGGATGCCGTCATCATCGCTTCGACCATCGCGGCGCGCGTGTCGGCCCGCGACGCCACATGCGCGACGGTTCCGCCGTCGCGGCGGGCCAGTTCGCGCAGCATCGGCGCGTCGACGTCCTGCAACGCCGAGCCGTCACGCGATTTCGGGCCGGCCGAGATCAGCACGATCCGCGGTCGTCTGAGGACGCGGACGCGAGCGAGGCCGAGCGACGCGACAAGGCCGAGGTCTTGCGCGCGAAGACGGCGGCCCTTCTCGATCAGCACCGTTCCGGCGGCGGCCTGCCGGGCCCGGTACTCGACGCCGTCCCCCGGGGCGACCGGGGCGTAGATGTCCACCACGTCGCCGTTGGGCTGGGCGGCTTCGAACGGCACGATCGCATCCGATCCGGCCGGCAGCGCCGCACCCGATACGACGGGCGTCGCGGCGCCGAACGGCAATGGGCCATCCTGATAGGGAGGGGCAAACGGCAGTGGATTGTAGTCTGCTGCCCCGAGGGTTTCGGCGGCCCGGACCGCGTAACCGTCGTGGCTGGCGCGGTCTTCGGACGGACGATCGCACGGAGCGGCGATGGACGCGGCGAGAACGCGTCCTGCCCCGCGAGCGACGTCGATCTCCTCATGCGCCGGGATCCGCGCCTGGGCGTCGATCCAGCGTGTCGCCTGCTCGAGGGATACGCGGTCGGCGAACCCGCGCATGCGGACGTCGGCTCGCGGGCGGTCGCGCCCTCCGTCATCCGCCATGCGGCCTCCACGACGATGGCCAACCAGGGGCTACGAACCGGGTCTCTGCGAGGAAGGCGATCATGCGGCCTCCTGTCGTGCCCGATTCCGATCATGCCGGCCTGCCCTGGCGGACCGGGATCGCCGCGGGTCGGCAACCAACGTCCTGCCCGAAGATTGACGTCGGTGGCGTGTGGACCTGGAAGGTGGAGGACGGGTATGGGTCATTTGGACAAGAGGATGGACCCCGACAAGGATCCCGCAGGCGGCCAGGACGAGCCCGTCAAGGACGGCGTTTCGGGCAACCCACCGGAGAGCACCAAGTACCAACGGAACAAGACAGGGGACCTGCCCGACGGCCCGGCGCCCGATGTGATCGAACAGAAAACACCGACGGACAGCCCCCGCAAGGGTTAGAGTTCCATCCGCTCGACCGGGTCGCGAGTTTCCGGCTCGGCACCACAGCAACCGCCGGGGCAGGACGATCCCGTCCTCGCGATGAAGGCGTCTGACCCGCACGGATGATGGATTTCGGTCGCGCCCTCCTGCTGGCCGTTAGCTTAGTGTGCCGTCTCGACTCGGAGTTCGTCGGGATCCTGGCCCTGTCCGCGCAGGTGAGCCTTTCAGCCGCAGTCGTCGGATTCTGCATCGGTGCGCCTCTCGGTGCCTGTCTCGTCGTTGCGAGGATCCCCGGACGTCAGGCTCTCGTGGTAGTAACGAACGCGCTGCTCGGGCTGCCACCCGTCGTGGTCGGACTCGTGCTCTATCTGGCCCTTTCGCATTCTGGCCCGCTCGGCGCCTTCGGCATTCTGTTCACGCCGGGAGCCATGATCGTGGCCCAGAGCGTCCTCGCCCTTCCCATCGCGGTCGCGTTGGTCCATCGCGGGCTGGAGCCGCTGTGGCGCGACTACGGCGATGCCTTGCTCATGGACGGCGCCTCCCGGGCGCGAGTCGGGCTCGAACTGCTTCGCATGGGCCGCGGGGTGCTGCTGACGGCCTTCCTCGCGGCCTTCGGGCGCGCGGTATCCGAAGTCGGCGCGATCCTGATTGTCGGCGGCAATATTCGCGGGTTCACCCGCACCATGACGACCGCGATCGCGCTCGAGACAAGCATGGGCGACCTCCCCCTGGCCCTGGCGCTTGGTGTGGTTCTGATCGGCCTCAGTCTGGCGGTCAGCGCAACGGCCTTCGCTCTGGAGAGCTGGAGGCGGCAAGGCTGAACAGCCACCCGGTCACGAGTGCGGCGCGGCGCTCGCATCCGGAAAGAACAACTGCTCGCCTCCGATCTTGTAGCCCGCGATCGTGTTCTGCCCCTCGGACGAGACCAGCCAGTCGATGAAGGCCTGGCCTTCTGCCGCCTTGACCTGCGGATGCTTCTCCGGACTGACCAGCATGACCCCGTACTGGTTGAAGAGCTGCCGATCACCTTCAACAAGAATCGTCAGATCGCCCCGATGTCCGAACGAGAGCCACGTACCCCTGTCGGAGAGCGTGTAGGCGTCCATGGCCGAAGCCGCGTTGAGCGCGGGTCCCATGCCCTGGCCGATGTCCTTGTACCAGTCTCCCTTCGAAGAGATGCCGGCGTCTTTCCAATACCGAAGTTCGGCCGCGTTGGTGCCCGATCGATCGCCGCGGGAGATGAACGGAGCCTTGCTGGCGGCGATCTTCGTGAGAGCAGCCAGAAGGTCCTTGCCTCTCACGTGGGCCGGGTCGCTGCTCGGGCCGACGATGACGAAATCGTTGTACATCACGTCGTAGCGCCTGACGCCCTGCCGCTCGTCCATGAACTTGTCTTCGGCCGTCCTGTCGTGGACCAGCACCACATCCGCGTCCCCGCGCCGCCCGATGTCGAGGGCCTGCCCGGTCCCGACCGCCACGACTTTGACCTCGATGCCGGTTTTCGCCGTGAAAGCGGGCAGGAGATGACCGAACAGGCCGGACTGCTCGGTCGAGGTCGTCGACGCCACCACGATGGACCTGTGCTGC
Organism: uncultured Lichenihabitans sp.; assembly: GCA_964249275.1. Lineage (GTDB taxonomy): Bacteria > Pseudomonadota > Alphaproteobacteria > Rhizobiales > Beijerinckiaceae > Lichenihabitans. The sequence goes on along the minus strand of CAXUCF010000160.1, from coordinate 7,958 downwards.
GCGGATGCAACAAGGGAATTCGGGACGAGGAACGCCAGACTGAGGACCAGGGTCAGCAGACGATTGAGCATCGAGAATTCCTTGAGATTGAGCGGCCCACCCCTGTCACAGCAGCGACCCATAGGGGACGAACGGCACGACGGTGCCGTTTTCGACCGAGTTCCAGTCCTCGGACAGCACGACGAGCCCGTCCGCTTCCGTCAGCGACGTGATGACCCCGGCTCCTATCCTGGGAAACTGGCGCGCTCCGAGACTGCCGTCGGCGCGGGCTTCGAGATTGACGCGCACGAACTCCCGCCGGCCCGGTTTCTTCCGATAATCGAACGCGAGCGCCACACGCAGGGTCGGGAGTGCCTGGGGCAAGGCCCCGGCCAAGCGGTCGAGGAGCGGGCGCACGAGGTAGCAGAAGGTCACGAAGGCGGCGACCGGGTTGCCGGGAAGGCCAAGCAGCGGCGTCCCGTCGATCACGCCCATGGCGACGGGCCGTCCCGGCTTGATGGCGATGCGCCAGAACACGAGGCGGCCGGCCGCCTCCACGGCGGCTTTGACATGGTCTTCCTCGCCCGTCGACACGCCGCCCGACGTCACCATGAGATCGTGGTGGCGCGCGGCTTCGGCGAGGCTGTTCCGCAAAGCTTCGCGATCGTCGCCGAAGATGCCGAGGTCGGTCACGACGGCTCCGGCGCGCTCCAACATGGCGCGGAGCATCACCCGATTGGCATCGTAGACGGCGCCCGAACGGAGCGGCGTTCCCGGTTCCTGCACTTCGTCGCCGTTCGAGAGCACGGCGACGCGCAAACGGGCGCGGACCGGAAGATCCACTCGGCCGAGGGCCGACGCGAGCGCGAGGTCCTGAGGCCGGAGGCGCCGGCCGGCCGGCAGAGCGAGCGAGCCCCGGGCGACGTCCTCGCCGGCGCGCCGCACATTTGCACCGCATTTCAGCCCGGGCGGCAGCACGACCTCGTCGGCCTGCCGCACCACGTCCTCCTGCATGAAGATCGTATCGGCAAGAGCCGGAAGCGGTGCGCCGGTGAAGACGCGGACCGCACAGCCTCCGGCAGCGACGCCCTCGGCCGATCCACCCGCGGCGACGCGGCCGCGAACCGGAAGCGTGGTCCGCCGCTTCGGGTCGATGTCGGCGAAGGCCACCGCCCAGCCGTCGACGGCCGAATTGTCGAACGGGGGCAGGCCCACCTCGGCCCTCACGTCTTGCGCGAGCACGCGCCCATCGGATTGGGCCAAGGCCAGGGTTTCGACGGCCGCGACCGGGTCGAGGCGCGCAACGATCAGGGCCACGGCTTCGTCGATCGACATCATCGGTCCGCCGAAGGCGAAGCAATCGTCACTGAGTTGGGCCATCCCGTTCCAGCCTCCCCAGGACATCGCCGGCCGTTTGCGCGTGCTCCTCCACGAGCGCACCGATGCCGTCGATATCGTCGATGTGAGCCCAAGGCAGGCCCGCTTCCGGGAACGCGTCATCGGACGCGATCGCCACGACCGAGGCGTCGGTCGGGTGCAAGGGCGAGCGCCCCGTGGCCGATCGGAACACTTCGAGCTTGGGATGCGCCTCTCCCTTGAACCCCTCCACCAGCACCAGATCGCAAGGCGACAGCCTGCGGAGAAGATCCGCCAGCCGGGGCTCCGGCGCCCCGCGCAGCTCCTGGATCTGCGCGAGGCGGCGCGCCGACGATATGATCACTTCGCCGGCGCCGGCGGTTCGGTGCTCGTAGGAGTCCTTGCCGGGCAGGTCGATGTCGAACGCGTGGTGGGCGTGCTTGATGGTGGCGACGGAGAGGCCGCGGGCGGTCAGCAGCGGTATGAGCCGGGTAATCAGCACCGTCTTGCCGGACCCGCTCCAGCCCGAGACGCCCAGCACCTTCATGCCGGCCCTCCTTCGCGCATCCGAGATCGACGGCCGAGGCGCCTTGCCGCAGAATGGGGGCATCCGCTCCGCCGAGCGAGGCGAGAATGCCTGGCTCGCCGGTCTCTCCGGCGCTGCAACGGGAACGCTGACCTCACGATGACCGAGACGACCTTGAACCTGAGGGGCCTGAAATGCCCTTTGCCGGCCTTGCGGACCCGCAAGGCGCTTTCTGTGGCCGCGTCCGGCGACACGATCATCGTCGAATGCACCGACGCGCTGGCGCAGATCGACATTCCGAACCTGCTGCGCGAGACCGGCGACGTGCTCGACAGCCGAGAACATCGAGGCGATCTGCTGATCTTCCGCCTGCGGAAGGGCGCGCGCTGACGTTCTCGCGGGTGGGCGCCGGGCTTCACCATCCGTGTCCCGCAAGCCGTCGCGCTATGGCTTCCGCCTCGTCGAGGTCCTGCGGCGCATTGGCGTTGAAGAAGGGATCGTAGGGTGTGTCCGGCCACGCGGCCTCGGCCAGGCGGTACCGAGCCGTGAAGCCGCCGATCCTGCGCTGTCCTTCGTCGACCAGGAAGGCGCGGAGTTCCTGCCTCAGCCCGACCGGCCAGAGCCCGATCACGGGATGGGTTCGGCCGGCCGATGCCGCGCAGGCCAGCCGCGCTTCGGCGGCGGAGCGCGCCGCATGCAGGCGGGCGACGAGGTCCGACGGTATGAAGGGGGTGTCGGCCGCGACGCTGACGGCCCAGACGGCCTCGGGGGTTTTCTGTGCCAACCAGTCGAGGCCGGCCAGGATGCCGGCGAGCGGACCGGCGAAGCCCGGCACGTCGTCGGCCACGATCGGCAGCCCGAAGGATTTGAACCGCTCCGGATCACCGTTCGCATTGAGCACGACGCCTGCGCATTGCGGCACGAGAGTAGCGGCGACGCGGCCGAGCATCGATCCGCCGCCGATGGCGCGCAGGCCCTTGTCGCCCCCGCCCATGCGCCGCGACAGGCCGCCCGCCAGAAGGATCCCATAGGTCGGCTCAATCATCCGGGGCGCCCTTGCGCCGCTGTTCGACAACCCGCGTCGACGACGTACGACCGGTGCGGTCGAGGCTGACGACCTCGCGGCTGACGTGGCCGTGGCTCGGACCGAGACTAACCAGCCCGGTCCACAGGAGCAGGTCGACCCTCGCCGGTCGAGCCGACCGGTCGACGCCGCTCCGCGCGACGCCGACCTGCTGGGTCATCGGTTCCGGCCTTCGCCCGCGCGAAGGTCTTCGACGACGCGCCCCGTCATTCCGCCGCCGTCCGCAGTTCCGCTCGACTCGTCCGGACGGCGCAGAACTTGAATTCGGGGATCAGGCCGAAGGGGTCGAGCGCCGGGTTGGTGAGCAGGTTGGCGGCCGCTTCCGCGTAGCAGAACGGCATGAACACCATGTTCTCCGGTACGTCGCGGTCGGACCGCACCTTCACCTCGACGGCGCCGCGACGGGTTTCGAGCCGGATGAAATCCCCCGGAAACAGCGACATGCGTCGCATGTCCTTGGGCGACATGAAGGCCACGGCCTCGGGCTCGATCTGATCCAGCACGCCCGAGCGGCGCGTCATCGAGCCGGTGTGCCAATGTTCGAGCACGCGGCCGGTCGAAAGCACCATCGGATATTCGGTATCCGGGATTTCGTCCGGCGGCAGCACATTGGCCGGGACGATCCTGCCACGGCCGCTCTCGGTCGGGAAGCCGGCCGAAAAGATGATCTCGTTGCCCGGCTTGTCGGGCGCATCGACCGGGTAGGTCACGGCCCCTTCCCGCTCCAGCCGCTCCCAGGTGATATTGTTGAGCGAGGGCATCACTTGCGTCATCTCGGCGAACACGTCGGCCGGGCCGGTGTAAGTCCAGTCGAGCCCCATCCGCTTGCCGACCTCGGTGATGATCCAGAGATCCTGCCGCGCCTCACCCGGCGGTTTCACGACCTGGCGCGCGAGCTGCACCCGCCGGTCGGTGTTGGTGAAGGTCCCGACCTTCTCGGCAAAGGCGGAAGCCGGCAGGATCACGTCGGCGTGGAAGGCCGTCTCGGTCACGAACAGATCCTGCACGACCAGGTGGTCGAGCATGGCCAGCGCCTCGCGGGCGTGGCGCAGGTCGGGGTCGGACATCGCCGGATTCTCGCCCTCGATATACATGCCCTTGATCTTGCCGTCATGGATGGCGCGCATGATCTCGACGACCGTGAGACCACGCTTGTGCTCCAGCGACTGGCCCCAGAACTCCTCGAACAGCTCGGTCACGCCGGCCTTCTCGACCGGCTGGTAATCGGGGAGGAACATCGGGATCAACCCGGCGTCGGACGCTCCTTGGACGTTGTTCTGGCCGCGCAAGGGGTGCAGACCGGTTCCAGGTCGTCCCACCTGCCCGGTCACCAAGGCCAGGGCGATGAGGCACCGCGCGTTGTCGGTGCCGTGGACATGCTGGCTGATGCCCATGCCCCAGAAAATGAGGGACGCTCTCGAACTGGCGTAGGTCCGCGCGACCTCCTTGATGATCTCGGCCGGAATGCCGCAGACCGCCTCCATCGTCTCGGGAGGGAAGTCCTTGATCCGCTCCTTCAGCTTCTCGAAACCTTCGGTATAGCCGGCGATATATTGCTGGTCGGTCAGCCCTTCGGTGATGATCGTGTGCAGCATGGCGTTGAGCAGCGCGACATCGCTGCCCGGCTTGAACGCCAGATGATGCGTCGCGTGGCGGGTCAGCCCTTGATGCCGCGGATCGATGACGATGAGTTTGGCGCCACGCTTGGCGGCATTTTTGATGAAGGTCGCGGCGACCGGGTGATTGACCGTGGGATTGGCCCCGATCACCACGATGACCTCGGCGTCGAGCGCGGCCGCGAACGGGGCCGACACGGCGCCGGAGTTGAGCCCTTCCATCAGGGCCGCGACCGAGGAGGCGTGGCAGAGCCTCGTGCAATGGTCGACGTTGTTGGCGCCGAAACCCGTCCGCACGAGCTTCTGGAACAGGTAGGCCTCTTCGTTCGAGCCCTTGGCGGAGCCGAAGCCGGCCAAGGCCTTGGGGCCGTGCTGGTCGCGGATCCCGGCGAGGCCATGCGCTGCGGCGTCGAGCGCCTCCTCCCAACTCGCCTCGCGGAAATGCGTCCACGGGTTGGCGGGATCGACCTGGTCGTCGGCGCTCTTCGTGGCGTTGGCCAGACGGATCAACGGCTTCGTCAGACGATGAGGATGCTGGATATAATCGAACCCGAACCGCCCCTTGACGCAAAGCCGGTTGTGATTGGCCGGCCCGTCGCGGCCTTCGGCATAGACGATCTTCTCGTCCTTGACGTCATAGGTGACCTGGCAGCCGACCCCGCAATAGGGGCACAGGGAATCGACCTTCCGGTCCGCCCAGACGGTCCGGGTCTGATTGGCGTCGAGGAGCGCAGCAGGCATCAGCGCGCCCGTCGGGCAGGCCTGCACGCATTCGCCGCAGGCCACGCAGGTGCTTTCCCCCATGGGATCGTCGAAATCGAAGACGATCTTCGCACCGAAATTGCGGTAGGCCATGCCGATCACGTCGTTGACCTGGACCTCGCGGCAGGCGCGCACGCAGAGGCCGCACTGGATGCAGGCGTCGAGGTCGACCCGCATGGCGGGGGGGCTCGGATCGCTGGGCCAGCGCGGCGAGGCCGGGAAGCGGCTCGCCCCGACCGCCACCTCGTCGGCCCAGTGCCAGAACTTGGAATCGGGGTCATGCGAGGTCTCGCGCGCAGGCTGGTCCGCCACGAGAAGTTCCATCACCATCTTGCGGGCCGCGACGGAGCGCTCGCTCTGCGTCCTGACCTTCATGCCGACGGTGGGCTTGCGCTTGCAAGAGGCCGCGAGAACCCGCTCGCCCTCGACCTCCACCATGCAGACCCGGCAGTTGCCGTCGGCCCTGTAGTCGGGCTGCGGCAGGTAGCACAGGTTCGGGATGCGCGTGCCGACCCGTTGCGCCACCTGCCAGATCGACTCGTCCGGCCTCGCTTCGACCTGCCGCCCGTCGAGCTCGAAACTGAGCGTCTGGGCCATATCGACCTCGTGGGTCATGCCGACCTCCTGGGCGCGAATTCCTCGGGGAAATACTTGATCACGCCGACGAGCGGGTTCGGGGCAGCCTGGCCCAAGCCGCAGATCGACGCGTCACGCATGACATCGGCGAGTTCGGTCAGCAGCGCCAGATCCCAATCGCCGCGTTCCATGAGTTTCACGGCCTTCTCGGTTCCGACCCGGCAGGGCGTGCACTGGCCGCAGCTCTCGTCCTCGAAGAACCGCATCAGGTTCAGCGCTGCCCCTTTCACGTCGTCCTTGTCGGACAGGATGACGACCGCGGCCGAGCCGATGAAGCAGCCATGCTTTTCCAAGGTGCCGAAATCGAGCGGGATGTCGTCCATCGAGGCCGGCAGGATACCGCCGGACGCGCCACCCGGCAGGTAGGCCTTGAGCGTATGCCCCTCGGCCATGCCGCCGCAGAATTCATCGATCAGTTCGCGCACCGTCACGCCGGCAGGTGCCAGCTTGACCCCGGGTCGGCGAACGCGCCCGGAGACGGAATAGCTGCGCAAGCCCTGGCGGCCGTTCCGGCCCTGGCCGGTCCACCAGGCGGATCCCCTCTCAACGATATCGCGCACCCAGAACAGCGTCTCGACATTGTTGATGAGGGTAGGTCGGCCGAAAAGCCCGACCTGGAACGGATAGGGCGGCTTGTGGCGAGGCAAGCCCCGCCTGCCTTCGAGACTTTCCAGCAGCGACGATTCCTCGCCGCAGATATAGGCCCCGGCGCCCCGGCGCAGGTGCAGCACCGGGCCACCGGCGGGCAGCTTCGCGATCTCGCGGGCGAGGATCTCGCGCGACGCCGGATACTCGTCACGCATGTAGATGTAGACGTCGGTCGCCTCGACCGCGTGCGCGCCGATCAACATGCCCTCGATGAAACGATTCGGATCCGTTTCCAGATAGAACCGATCCTTGAACGTGCCGGGCTCGCCCTCGTCGCCGTTGATCGCCATCAGGCGAGGGCCAGGCTCGCCGAGGACCGAGCGCCACTTGCGTCCCGTCGGAAACCCGGCACCCCCGAGCCCTCGCAGACTCGCGTCGTCGAGAGGTCTGAGGATGTCCTCGGTCGCCAAGGCTCCCGACCGAAGACGGTCGAGAAGATCATAGCCGCCAGCCGCCCGATAGGCGTCGTAGTCGACATAAGCCGGCAGGTGCACATGCGTATGGCGCCCGTCGACCGCGGCGCCCACGCGATCCGGCGTGGCATGATCGATGAAGTTGTGACCGACTTCCGCGACCGGCGCGGTGTCGCAGCGCCCGACGCAGGGAACCGGCACGATCCGCACGGCTGGGCCGAGCGTGGCGTGGAGCCGACCGATAAGGTCGTCCGCACCGTGGAGCGCGCAGGTGATGCTTTCGCAGACCCGCACCGTCAAAGGCGGTACGTCGGGATCTCCCTCCTTCACGACGTCGAAATGGGCGTAGAAGGTCGCGGTCTCGAACACTTCGGCAAACGCGAGCTTCATCTCGTCCGCAAGTGCCGCCAGATGCGCCGCCGTGATCTGGCGATAGGTGTCCTGGACGAGGTGAAGGTATTCGATGAGCAGATCGCGGTGTCGCGGCCGATCCCCCAGCAATGCCGCGATCTCGTGATGCGCCTCGGGCTCGATCTGCCGACCCTTCGGGGTCGGCTTGGCGCGTTTTCGCCCCTGGCCCGGGTGTTCGAAGTGCCGGACCTCGACGGGGTTGTCGTTCAGCATACCGGGCTCACTCCGTCCCATAACGCGTCTCGAGATAGGGCCACGGCAGCCGACGGGGAGAGGCACGCGCCGCGGCTGTGCCGGCGTGCGCCTCTCCGACGCAGTCGAAGTCAGCTTGCCTTGTTCATTTCGAAGACATCGACCTTGTTGCTCTCGTTGCGGTATACATAGACTGCATGAGTCTTCGTATCGACCGCGAGCGTGTGCATGTTTTTCTCCGACGGCAGGCTGTCGACGATCTTGTTGCTGTCTATATCGATGACGTCGACGACGCCGGACTTGTCTCCCACATAGGCGCGCCGGGCCGTTTCGTC
>CAXUCF010000159.1:8881-11497 GCA_964249275.1 uncultured Lichenihabitans sp. | reverse complement strand
ACCGGCGAATGCGGGAACGAGCTTGAGATGATGTGCTTCGGAGCCATCGCTAGGCGCTCGTGTTAGGAGCTCGGCGAGCCAGGACAGGGCGGGATCCGTGGGTTTCAGCATGCCTCCGCCGAGCACGAGAGCTGCCGGATCGAAGATGTACATCGCATCGAGCAGGCTTGATGCGATGTAGGAATAGGCTGCATCTTCCGGGGCAGGTTCGACCGACAAGCCCGCGATCGGCGGCAGCGTCGTCCCATGCCGTCCCGAGACGATCATGGTCTCGAGACAGCCTGTCATTCCGCAAAGACAGGGCCATCGGCCACTATGGTCGATCACGGCATGCCCGTTCTCTCCGGCCGTGTTGGAAGCGCCTCGATAGAGTTGGCCGCCAGCGATGATGCCAAGGGCGATCCCCGTTCCAGCGTTATAGAACACGAAGTCATCGACCTCGCGACCGATCCCGAAGACCCGCTCACCGATAGCGGCGGCATGGACGTCGTTCTCGATCCTGACAGGAAATCCGAACGCCCGCTCGAGGTGGTCGCCAATCGCAATCTCGCCGTGGCCGAGATAGAGCGACCCGACCCGCAGCCGGCGCCGGCTGTCCACGGCGCCCTTAGCGCCAATTCCGATGCCCGCGATCTTGCGGTCGTGGCGGGCAGCCAAGGCCATCAGATTGCGGCAAGCCTCGATCGCGTCGGCCAGAATATGATCGGGTCGGGTCGGCCGCCTGTGTCGTTCCAGGACGTGCCCTTCACGATCGACCAGCCCGGCCAAGATCTTGGTTCCACCGATGTCCACACCGAGAAGCAGGCCACCGTCCAACCTACCGGCTTGATGGCGTTCAAACATAGATGCTTTTCGCCGCCAGGATCTTGTAGAGGAACGGATACCGGCTGACGTCCGGATCCAGCCCTCGGGCCGCCGCGAGCCGGTCGGCGAGGATCTGCAGTGGAACCACCGCTAGGATGACTTCCAGCGCGGGCTCCTGGAGTGCTGGAAGAACGTAGCTCAACGTGTTCGGCCCTGCCGGGACCTCGGTCCGCGCGTCCCTGATCGCGAGAAGGGGCAGGTCGAGCGCCATGACGCCCTTGATGAAGGCGTCCAGTCGGTCCCGCCGTTCGACATGTCCCGCGAGAAGAACGAATCCCGACGATGGGCCGACGGCGTTGAACGGCCCGTGCAGCATTTCCTCGAGCTCTTTGGTGACCACCACCTGCTTGGCGACCTCGAGCACCTTGAGGCCGCCTTCCCACGCTGCAGGAAGAAAACCGCCGCTTCCGACCGCGAAGATGGCTGGCACGTCGACGAACTTCTCGATCCACTGCGTCACCACTCGCTCCACTGCCGCGATGACCTGTCCAACGACTTCCGGAAATTCCTCATAGGCAACGGGTGTGGATCCGGGCTCTTTGATGTGCCATCCGAGCCGGCAGGCCGCAAAGGCCGTCGTGGTGAAGCCCTTGGTTTTTCCCATGGCGTCCTCGGGCCCCGTGGCGGTCGGCAGGAGGAACTCCGCAGCCGATGCGATCAGGGCGACCGGTTCCGCTGTGATCCCGATCGTCAGAGAGCCGAACCGACGCGCTCTCGCGAGGCCCTCCACCAGGATGAAGGATGCGCCGCTCTGCGAGATGCCGACCACGGCAGTGCCGGCCCCGAGCAGCTGATCCGGCACGTCAGCGAATTCCAAAGAGGAGATCGCTTCGGCATCCAGGCCGAGGACACGCTCCCAATCCGTCGCGGCAATCATCGCGGCGAACAAGGACGTACCCGACCCGATCATCCAGACTTTCCGGATCGCGCGGGACTCGAAAACAGACCGAAGTGCGTCGTAATCAAAGGAAACGCCGAGCACACGGCGCAGCGCAGCGGGCTGTTCGGCGATGAAGGTCTGCATCTTGGACAAAGCGTGCTCCTGATGTGCTGAGTTCGAAGCCGAGCGGCTAGCGGTGAAGCGCGGCAAATCCGGCGGCCGCCCCGAGAAGCGTGCTGTCGTCCCGCGCGCGGACGATATCGACGAGGCCCGCGCGAGTCGGGGCGAGGCAGCCGTGGCGAACAGATGCCGCAAGCCGGGCGAACCCCGATGTGTCCTCGATTGCGGAACCGCGCAGGATGACCACGGCGGGGTTGAGCGTGTTGACGACCGCGATTGTCGCGATTGCTACCCAGCCGAGCGCACGCGACGGACCAAGTGAAAATGCCTTGGACAGCGGTGGTAGCGGCGCGTCGGCACCGGCCTCGAGAAGCGCCATGAGGCAGCCGGTTCGCCCACATGGACACCGAACGATCCCCGTCCGATCGATCCCGAGATGTGCGATATCGCCTGCCTTGCCGTTGGCCCCGGCATACGGCCGGCCGTCGAGCAAAAGCCCAAGCTTCAGCCCGTCGATGTCGAGCAGAACTGCGTTGCTTGCGTATTTAGCTGCTCCATCCAGGTATTCACCACGCAACGTCGCCTTGGCGACCCATTCGCTGGTCGAGGGTAGGTTCGACCGTGCTGCGACGGCGTTTTGAAACTCCAACCATGGCGGTCCGTCTGGAAGGGCGAATGCCAGGCCGAGGGTCGTCAATCCGCGGTCGTTTGCGTCCTTCAGCTTGCGCTCGATCAAGCCCGCGAGTGCGGCA
>CAXUCF010000159.1:3749-8871 GCA_964249275.1 uncultured Lichenihabitans sp. | reverse complement strand
AGTGCGGCAAGGTCGGATGTGCAGGGGATCGCCGCGACCCCGCCGACGACCTCGGCACCCTCACGGACGAGCGCGACCGACGAGCGCCTTCGGTCAGTCGTCACTGCGAGGATGACCGATGCAGACGTCATTTGACGCCTCCCATCGAGAGACCCCGGACCATGAAGCGTTGTACGACGGAGAACAACAGGGCTGCCGGCATGGTCGTCGCAAGGGCGGCCGCCATGACGAGCTGCCAATCTACGCGATAGGCTCCGGTGACCAGCAGGAAGACCTTCATGGTGAGGGTGAGCCGCTCGGGCGAGCGCAGCAACGTCAGCGCGAGCACGAACTCGTTCCAGCCGCTCACGAAGCATACGATTGCCGTCACTCCGATGGCCGGCGCCGCCAGGGGCAGGAGAATGAACACCACCGTCTGCAGCACGGAAGCGCCGTCGACCCGGGCTGCCTCCTCGAGTTCGCGCGGGATCGTCTCGAAATAGGATTGGAGCATCCAGACCGTGAAGGCCACGTTGAAGGCCGCGTAGGCCAACACCAACGACCAGAGCTGGTCGACCAAACCCATCGCGGCCATCAGGCGAAAAAGGCCGATGATCAGCACGATCGGCGGCAGCATCTGGGTCAGGATCAGGAACCGCCTCAGGAGACCCTCGCCCTGGAACCTCCGCCGGCTCAGCACCCAGGCGACCGGGATCGAGATGGCAAGGCAGACAATGGTCGATCCCAGGCTCACGAGCAGGCTGTTGGCGAGGGCGCGACCGAAACCGGTCGCCTGCCACATCTGACCGAAGTTCTCAACAGCAAGGCGGCTTGCCAGCCAACGTGGTGGAAAGCTGTAAACTTCCTCGGCGGGCTTCAGCGCCGTCGACAGCATAACGGCGAACGGAAACAGCGCCAGAAACATGACGGGTGACAGCACGATCCAGTAGATCGCGGTCTTCCTGCGGTAACTCATGCCAATCTACGGGCCGAGGTTCGCCCCTCCGATGTCATTGAGCCGTAGATGATGCTGAAAGTTAGCAAGACCACCAGCATGATGATGGTCACGGCTGCTGCCTCGGCCAGCTTCCCGTAACGAAACCCGAGTTTATAAAGATAGGTAACAAGTATGTCGGTCGAATTTGCTGGCTCTCCTTGCGTCAGCACCCAGATGATCGAAAAGCTGTTGAACGTATAAATCACGTTGAGGATTATGGACAGGTTGATAAATGATCTCATCAAAGGCAACGTCAGGTAGCGAGTGCGGGCCAGCCCGGAAGCGCCGTCCAGTTTGGCGGCGTCAAAGATTTCGCCTGGGAGGGACGACAGTCCGCCCAGGAAGATCGTGACCGTGAAAGGTAACGAAACCACGACGCCGATCGCCATGGCGATCGGGAAAGCGCCTTGCGCGGTCGCCAGCCATTCCGTCGGTTCGCGGAGCAGGCCGACGCGGTACAGCATCGCATTCACCAGGCCGAACTGTCCGTTGAGAGCCCAGCGCCACACGATCGCTGTCATGGCGACCGATACCGCCCAGGGCAGCATGATGATGACGCGGGCCAACCCTCGCCCGCCGAAGTCGTCGTTCAGGATCAAGGCGATCGGAAAGGCGATCACCGTCGTGACGGCCACCACGAGAACCGTCCACAGCAGGGTGCGCCACAGGCTCGCGAGGAAGATCGGATCGCCCGGTAGCTCCTCGAAATTGCGCCACCCGACGAAGTGCCCGATCTGCGCGAAGCGGTTGACCGCGTGGCTCGCCATCTCGACGATCTGGATTACCGGAAAGCCGACGATCCAGAGGGTCAGCACGAGCGCCGGGGTCACCATCAGATAAGGCGTGAATGAGCGACGAAGAGCCGGTCGCATGCCTCAGGTGATTATCTCGTTGATCTTTGCCGCGGCGGCTTTGAGAGCGGTCTCGGCAGGTTCCTGCCCCAAGTAAACCCGCTGCAGCGCCGCGATCGTGACATCGACGACCAGTGGCCAGTTCGGCACCTGGGGCGCGAATTTGGCCACTGGCAACAGGGCCGTGAAGGCGCCGAACTCGGCTTTGACTTCGGGGTTGTCGGCCGCCGAATGAGTGGTCGGCAGGAAGCCCTCCTTCAGGGTAAGATCCAACGTCGAGGCTGGCGTCACCATCGCCTGCGACATGAATTTCCATGCCAACTCCTTGTTCTTGGAATTAGCGAACATGATGACGCTGTCGGTGCCGCTCCAGGTCGCTTCCATGGTGGCCTTCGGGATGGGCGCGACTTTGTACTTGATGTTTGGAGCCTCGCTCTTGAGCTGCCCCATCAGCCAGGGACCCGTGATGATGGTGGCGGCGCGGCCCTGCTTGAACAGCGTTTCGACGTCTTGCCGGTTGTAGGCGGTCGGCGAGGGTTGTGTCAGACCATCGTCGATCAAACTCTTGTAGAGCTTGGTGGCTTCGATCGCGGCTGCCGAAGCTACCCCGCTCTTGCCGTTCTCGATGATGTTCCCGCCGTGCGTCCAGAGCGGGTAATACCAGTAAGTATCGGTCTCGATCTCTTTTCCTTGAAGACCGAATCCGTATGCCTTGCCCGCCGACTTCACCTTGCCGGCCATCTGCCGGAGGTCGGTCCAGGTGGCGGGCGGCGCCGACACCCCCGCCTGTTCGAGCAGATCGGTGTTGTAGTAGAGGGCGCGGGTCGAGGCGTCGAATGGCAGGCCCCAGAGCTTGCCGTCAACCGAGGAGGGTCCGAGCAGCGACTCGAAGAAGCCTGCCTTGTAGGCAGGCGAGATATATCCATCGAGCGGTTCGGCGATGTTCTGCTTGGCGTAATCGAGGATCCACCGCGTGGCGATCACGGCAATGTCCGGGTTGGTGCCGCCAGAGATGTCGGTCGTGAGACGCTGCTGGAGGTTGTCCCAACCAATCTCCTCGGCGCTCACCTTGACGTCGGGGTTGGTCTTCTGGAACGAGTCGATCAGCGTCTTGAAAATGCCGGCCGTCGCGTCGCTGTAGAAGGCGTAGATCACCTTTAATTCCGTCGGTGCCGCGAAGGCACGGTGCGGCGTCAGTGCGAGAGCGGGGACAGTTGCGAGAAGTGAACGGCGCGTCAGAGTCAGCATGGCACTCTCCTGAGACGAATGAAAACGCTACAGCACGATCTGCCCCCGTTCCGGGAAGGCGGGTTGCCCCCAAATCCGACGTTCGCGAATGACGGACAGCGGGCGTTCCGGGTCGGGGCTTTCCATCTCGCGGGCGATTCGATGACCATCGAACACCGCATCGGCGATATAGCGGGGCGCCAGGCAGTCGCCGGCGCGCATGACGGCCGCCACTCCCTGCCGCGTCCATTCGGCCTTCCGCGCCACGAGATCGGAGAACAGCGCCGTGCGCGACCGGCGCGACGTGACCAGCACCATGCTGTCCACCTGCAGGCTCTTGGTCGCGGTGCCCTTGCGGCGCGGACGCACGCCCTTCTCCGCGACGTTCTCGCGTCGCCAGTCGTCGCGATAGACGTCGTAATAAGTGACCGTCAGGTCGTCAGCCTCGTCGACCGCCTGCACCCAGTGTCCGGCACGGTCCGCAATTCCCTTGCCGCGCATCATGCGCCGAAGATTCGCGGCCTCGTGTGACGTGTCGGTGTAGGGCGCGGGCGCCAGGAACTGCGTCATCAGCGTGACCTGGTGGCCGAGGTCCGCGAGGCGCTCCGCCAGGCTCACGCCCATGAAATAACCATCGCCGTCCAACACGAGGACGCGCTTGCCCAGGGTCTTGCCGGCGATGACCTGTTCGGGCGTGGCGAACCGTTCAGTTCCAGCATCGACACCCGCGATCGGGTTGAAGCCGATCGGACCCTGTCCATCCGGAGCCCAGACGGCGCCAGTCGCGAGAACGATCTTGCGAGCGCCGAAAGCCAGCAGATCGTTCGCGGTTGCCTCGCCGACTCCGAGCAGAAGCTTGACGTTCGGCAACATCGCCAACTGGCTCTTGCGCCAGGTCACGACGCGGTTCCACTCGGCGAGACCCGGCAACACCACGACGTCGCGCATGTGACCGCCGACGCTGTTGGTGGCTTCGATCAGGTCGACCTCGTAGCCCCGCTTGCCGAGGACGCGGGCGCATTCCAGTCCCGCCGGCCCGGCCCCAACCACCACGATCCTCTCGACGTTCGGCGCAGCGTCGAACTTTTCTGGGTGCCAGCCCCGTCGGTATTCCTCGAGCGCGGTGGGGTTCTGCGTGCAGACGATCAGGCTACCGCGACCGAAGCGCGAGATGCATTGATTGCAGCCGATGCACTCACAAATTTCATCACCACGACCCTCCTGGATCTTCTTCGGGATGAAAGGATCGGCGATCGACGGTCGCGCACAGCCGATGATATCGAACTGCCCGGACGTGACGACCTGGAGCATCTCCTCGGGATCCGTGAACCGCCCCACGCCGCAAACCGGCACCTTGGCGATGCCCTTGACGAAGCTGGTCCACACCTTCTCGTGATTGCTCTTCTGAAAACGGGACGCGCAGATATCCTCGCCCCATTCCTGCAAACCGCCGACATTGACGTCCCACAGATCCACCAAGCCTTCGCGCGTGACCAACTCCACAAAAGCGGCGCCCTCGTCTTCTGCCTCGACGCCCGAGTCTCCTACGAGTTGATCCGTAGAGAAGCGGTTGGCGATGGCGCAATGGGCGCCTATTGCATCGCGCAATCCCTGCAGGATCTCGATCCACAGCCTCGCACGGTTCGCGAAGGCCCCGCCGTATTTGTCGCTCCGCCGGTTAAGGTAGCGGGACAGCATCTGAACCGGCAGGGTGCCGTGCGTGCCGTGGACATAGACGATGTCGAAGCCGGCCTGGACGGCGCGCTTGGCTGCCTCGATATGCATGACGACGACGCGCTCCAGGTCCTCGGTCGTGGCCTCAAGCCCGTAGGTGGATGGCATCCCCGGCGATTGGAACTGGTGGTAGGAGGTCGGGATACGGCGCTCCACGAGATTGTCGCTCAGGCCGCCCGCATGGAACAGTTCGACCCCGGCCAAGGCGCCCCATTTATGGACGCTGTCGGTCATATGCCGGTGGTTGATGACGTCGCCCTCGTCCCAAAGGCTCTGGACTGTACTGACCGTCTGGTCGACCTCGGGATGGATGGAGCAGGACTCGGTACAAACC
>CAXUCF010000159.1:0-3739 GCA_964249275.1 uncultured Lichenihabitans sp. | reverse complement strand
GAGTTCTCGATGCGCGGCATTTGCGCCGGGATAACGCCACCCAGCTCCTGTGCACTGCGGAACCTGAATGAAGCGGTTCCGCAGCACCTTGGGCCCGATCGCCAGAGGCTCGAACAAGGCAGCGTAGGGTGTGCTGAACATCGAGGCCCCAAAACTTAAACCCGATGGGATTAATAATTCACGTTTCGGGACGGGCCGCAAGACCTTATTCTCGCGCTGCGTCAACCCGCCAGTGTCGTAGTCAGGCCAACAATGTTGATCGGAACCAACCAGGACCAAGGCCAACGCTACAATCGACGCGTCATCTTCGATCTGGTGCGAATGCATGGATCGCTCGCGCGGACCGACCTCGCAAGGCAGGCCGGCTTGTCGTATCAGGCCGTCTCCAACATCACGGATGGTCTGCTCGAAGGCGGCCTCTTGAGCGAGGTGCGCAAGCGGAGCGGACGCCGTGGTCAGCCGCCTACGGAACTCTCGATCAATCCGGATGGTGCGTTCTCGCTCGGCTTCTCCTTCGACAAACGCACCCTGCGAGGCGCTCTCGTCGATTTGGTCGGGGCGCCTCGCGCGGAGCTTGAAGCCGCGTTGCGCTCGCCGGAGCCAAGCGTCGTATTACCGGCCATCGCCGCCATGGCGGGCGAGCTGATCGCGGCCGAGCACATGCCCGCAGACCGTCTTTACGGGCTGGGCTTGGGAATGCCCGGCGTTTCGCGCGACGGTCGCTTCATCAGCCCTGCGCCCAATTCATCGCACGCCTGGCTCCCGAGCTGGGCCGACATCCCGATCGTCGACACGCTCCGGAGCGAGCTTGGAATTGCAGTGTTCACGGACAACGATGCGGCGGCTGCGGCGATCGGTGAGTTGCTCTATGGCGAGGGACGGCATATTTCGAATTTCGTCTACATCTACATCTCGGATGGTATAGGCTCCGGCCTCGTTCTCGGCCGAAAGCCTTACCGGGGCGCCACCGGCATTGCCGGCGAGGTCGGACACATGGTCGTCGACGTCGACGGACGCCCCTGTCCCTGTGGACGCAGGGGATGTCTTGAGACCTACGCTTCCCTATCGGCGGCGCGCGAGCAGGTGCTCTCGACCTCGGCCGGTGCCGATCCTCAGATCCTGGTCGGCCTCCTGCAGCGACGTGATCCGGCGATGCTCCGATGGATCGAGGAGGCTGGCTCCATGCTGCGGCAGGCCATCGTGTCGGTCGAGAACTTCCTCGATCCCGAAGTCGTGTTCATCGGCGGGACCGTTCCGCAACGTATCCTCGACGCCTTGGTCGACATCGTCGAACCACTGCCATCCCGCGTCTCCTATGCGAAGCAGAGCGGAACGCCGCGTCTCCTGAAAGCGAAAGTGGGGCTTGGACACGCAACGCTGGGAGCCGCAGCCCTCCCGATGTTCGAGGAAACAGCCTCGAATATTTCCTTGCTGCACAGGAGTAGGGGAGCCGAACTTTGGGCTCACGGATAAACGGCGGGCGGCAAGCGGCCCGGTGATGGATTAGTTTGAATTACTCGTCCCTTATCTTAAACTTCCGACCCATATGATCGTCGTACGCTTTTCCTGGAGTGGATCATGACGAGACCGCCCCTTTATCTGTTTGCGCCCTGATTGTCACTAAATCGCTCGTTGTCGTGACACCTGATCAGCGCCGAAGCGGGCAGGGCAGGGGTGGATGATGCTGATCGGCTACATGCGCGTGTCGAAGGCTGATGGATCGCAGGTCACCGATCTCCAAAGAGACGCGCTCATGGCGGCCGGCGTGGATGAGGCTCGATTTTACGAGGACCATGCTTCGGGCAAGCGCGACAGCCGGCCAGGGCTCGACGCTTGTCTCAAGGCGTTGCGTAAGAGCGATACCCTCGTAATTTGGAAACTTGATCGGCTTGGGAGGGACCTTCGTCACCTTGTGAATACTGTCCACGATCTCACGAAGCGAGGCGTCGGTCTATTAGCAGGTCGCTGAAAAGGGGCTGTTGCCGCAGGATCGCTGGCCGGGGTCGCGTTTTTGGGGTCGATCAGGCAGCTTTGTGGATGAAGGTCTGGGTTTTGGGGTCCGGACTCACAACCACCAGATGACGGCAGCGGCGAGTGCGACAGCGCTCATGAAGTTCTTGACGTTGCGATCGAAGCGGGTGGCGAGGCGTCGCCAGTCTTTGAGGCGGCAGAACATGCGCTCGATGACGTTGCGCTGTTTGTAGATGGCGCGGTCATAATCGTACTGGATCTTGCGGTTGCGACGTGGCGGGATAACGGCCTGAGTGCCGCGGTCGTCGAGCCAGTCGCGCAGCTCCTGGCTGTCGTAGCCCTTGTCGGCGACGAGCTCGGCGGAGGGGGGCAGGGCCTCGATGCAGGTCTTGGCGACCTTGCAGTCGTGGACGTTGCCCGGCGTCAGCAGGAGGACGTGAGGGCGGCCTTTGGCATCGCGGACGGCATGGACCTTGGTGTTCCGGCCACCTTTGGTGCGGCCGATACCATGAGCCAAGGCCCCCTTTATGGATGGCCCGCCCCTCCCCGCGAGGCAGCTGATAGGCTGCCGTCACAACTTGGAGAAGGGAGCGGACCATGCAACTCGCGATGATCGGCATCGACCTCGGCAAGAACAGCTGCAGCCTCGTCGGCCTGGATGCGGCCGGCAAGGTTCTACTCCGTCGCCGCATGCGACGCGACACCGTGATGGCGTTCTGCGCCAAGACACCGGCTTGGGTCGTCGCGATGGAGGCGTGCTGGGGCGCCCACCATATGGGACGCGCTCTGGCCGCGCAGGGCCACGAAGTGCGGCTGATGTCTCCCGAGTATGTCCGTCCCTACGTCAAGGCGCAGAAGAACGACGACCGGGACGCCGAAGCGATCGCCGAAGCCGCGACCCGGCCGACGATGCGGTTCGTCGAGCTGAAGTCGGAAGCCCAACTCGACATGCAGACGCTCCACCGGGTCCGGGACGGGCTTGTCGGTGACCGGACATCGTTGATGAACCAGATCCGCAGCCTCTTGCTGGAACGCGGCCACGTCGTGCCCCAGGGGCGGGCCAAGCTGGCGGCCGGTCTCGTCGATCTGCTGGACGGCGAAAAGCCTGCCTTGGCGCCGCGCATCCATGCCCTGATCCAGGACATGCGCAAGCAATGGGCCGCGCTCGACGAGCGAATCGCGGCCTTCGATGCCGAGTTCGCCGCGCGGGCGCGCGACGATGCGAGAACGCGCCGGCTCCTGACCATCCCCGGCATCGGACCGCTGAATGCGACGGCGCTCGTCGCGGCCATCGGCGATGCGCGCACCTTCGCCAGAGGACGTGACCTCGCGGCTTGGCTGGGGCTGGTGCCGCGGCAGGAAACCACCGGCGGCAGGCCCAAGCTCCTCGGCATCACGAAACGCGGGAGCAAGTACCTGCGCAAGATGCTGATCCAGGGGGCGCGGGCCGCCTTGCCGACCCTGAAGGTGGGCGAGACCCGGATCGGCGCCTGGCTGCGCGGGCTCCTGGCGCGAGCCCATGCCGCGCACGTCGGTTGGCAGCAAGGGCGCGATCCGCTCCACTGCGCATCGGAAAACCAGAAAAAATCAGCCACTTCACCACCTCCTCGCCGAGGCGCTGAATCACGTCAGCCTACCCTTGGGAATCCTGTTTATTGGGTCCAGACCCTATTCTTGGCGTCACAAGCGTCGGACGCGGGTGGCTTTGCGGCGTGGCGCAAGGCAGCATGGACAGCGGCTGAGCGTCCTGGCGAGGGCGACGGTGAGC
>CAXUCF010000158.1:0-11589 GCA_964249275.1 uncultured Lichenihabitans sp. | reverse complement strand
GGCCGGGGTGACCCCTGCCGCGAGGACGGCAGGGGTGGTCGGGCCGCTGTTCTACCGCCGATGGTTCTCCAAAGAACCGATCGACCCTGAATTCGCGGCGGCTGTCGTTGCGCGAGCCCTACGGTGAAACGCGGCTGGTCAAGTTCTTAAGCCTTCGCCGGCTCCCTTTCGATAGCCTCATCTACCGAGAAAGGACCGGATCGCCGCGGCGATCTCGGCCGCATGCGTCTCCAACGCGAAATGGCCGGTGTCGAGAAAACGCACCTCGGCGTCGGGCAGGTCGCGCCGAAAGGCCTCGGCGCCTTCGGGCCGGAAGAAGGGGTCGTTGCGGCCCCAGATGGCAAGCAGCTTCGGGCGGTGCTGGCGGAAATAGCGCTGGAACTCGGGGTAGAGCGCCACATTGCTCGCATAATCGAGGAACAGGTCGAGCTGGGCCTGGTCCGCGCCGTCGCGCTGCAGGTAATGGTAGTCGAGCGTGTAGCCGTCAGGGGAGATCAGCCCCTCGTCGCTCACGCCATGCGTATATTGCCCGCGAACCGAATCGAGCGCGAACAGCGCGCGGAGCGCCTGGCGGTTCTCGTCGGTCGGCGCCTGCCAGTAGCGCTGGATCGGGTTCCAGCCCTCGCTAAGCCCCTCCTCATAGGCGTTGCCGTTCTGCGACACGATCGCGGTGACTCGCTCGGGATGCACCAACGCCACGCGCAGACCGACGGGCGCGCCGTAGTCGAAGATGTATAGGGCGAACCGGTCGAGGCCGATCATTTCGGTGAAACGGCCGATCACCTCCGCCAGCCGGGCGAAACCGTGCTTGTCGCCGGCGGGCAGCAGCCCGGTCTGCCCAAAGCCCGGCAGGTCAGGTGCGACGAGATGGAAGCGGTCGGCGAGCAGCGGGATCAGGTCGCGGAACATGTGCCCGGCGCTGGGAAAACCATGCAGCAGCAGCAAGGTCGGCGCCTCGCGCCGGCCGGCCTCGCGATAGAAGACGGGCACACCGTCCACCTCGACAGTACGGTACGAGATCGTGTTCATGGTCGGTGTCCTTGTTGTCCAAAAGCGTGTGATCCACGGCATGCAGCGCGATCGCGAACGCGCGCTCGGGTCTGCCACAATAGCCGGGCAGCGCCAGACGACCGCCAACCTTGCGCCCTGTCCCGGCTCGGGGTCGTTCTCGGCCGGGCGCAGCGTTTCCCCGCCTGGCGAGGAGGACGCTCGGTCTCCCGGACGTCACGTTTCTCATGAGCGTCGTTACGTCTTTCCATTGTTCGGAGGAAACCCTGCCGAGGCAGTTCATGCCGGCAGTCATCGCCTCCTGGGGGAGTTTCTTGTTTTCGCGTATTCCCGATTGCGCGGGCTATGGCCGCATCACTCGCCCGAGGTGACTTTCAATCCGATAGCGCATCCGACCACGCCCGTGATCAGCAGTAACCGGATGAGCGATACGGGTTCGCCGAACCATATCATCCCGATCACGACTGTCCCCGTCGCACCGATACCGGTCCAGACCGCATAGGCCGTTCCGAGCGGGATCGAACGGTTGGAAAGCTCAAGGAAGAGCAAGCTCAGGCACACGCAAACGACGAAGCCGGCAACGGCCAACAGGTTCTTGAAGCTGTCACTCAACCGCATCGTCGTGGTGAAACCAACTTCGAACACGCTTGCGAGAGAGAGTAACAACCAAGCCATCAACGGACTCCACTGCGATCACGCTGCGGCGAATGCCGCAATGCCTCGTGCCGAAACGTGGCCTCCGAGGCTGCCCGAAACGCGTTGCTGCACCGCTGCTCACAAGACGCAGCCACCGCGGCTTGACCGGTCATATTCCGCTGAACCAATTTTCGCCCTTGTCTTCCCAATAGCCTCCGGTATAGGTATTGGTCACTTCAATTGCGGTAATCCACTTGGGGTTCTTGAAACCAAGTTTGGTTGCCATCCGCAACCGCAGCGGAAAGCCGAACGGATCGGCCAGTGTTTCGCCCGCGTATTTGGTCGCCAGTAGCGTCTGTGGATGCAGCGCCGTGGCCATGTCGATGCTGCTTGGATAATCATCTGCCGTCTTGAAGGCAACGTACTTGGCTTTCAGATCGGCACCAACCCGTTCCAGGAAGCTTCGCAGCGTGGGGCCGGACCAATTCCCGATATAGTCCCAACCTTCGATGCAGATGTGCCGGACGATCGTCTCCGTCTCCGGAAGAGTGGCGATCTTCTGTGCGGTCCATGGCCGCTTGTCTTCGATCAGACCGGCCAGCTCCAGACGCCAGTGTTGCCCATCGACCGGCTTGACCTTGGTGATATCGTAGTAGGCGTTGAACTTCGGCGGCTTCAGCACCATCGATGCTGGATAGGTCGGTGCCAACTTGCTCGGGTCGAACAGAGCCTGCTGCACGCGATCGTTCCAGGACGAGATCAGGCGCAAGCCCTGTCCGACCGACGTCGATTCGCTGACGTCGCATCCTGTCAGCATGGTCAGGGCACCGAGCGACACGCCACCGCGGATGAGACCCCGGCGATCGAGAGCACGGATGAGAGGGCGATGGTCGTCCAGGACCGCAGGATCGGGCAATTGCAGAGGGCGGAAAGGCGATTTCATCTGCGGATCCCCTGCGGAGGCAGCCGGGGGCCGCCGGCGATCATGGCCCAGAGCGTGCTCGGCACCAGAACCGACAGCGCAACGTGCACGACCAGAAAGCCGACGATCACCGCCATGCCCATGAAATGCTCGATGCGAACGGCTTGGAAGCCGCCAAGCAAAGCCAGCGCTCCCGAAAACTGGATCGGCTTCCAGATGAGCAGACCGGTCACGACCTGCGACAGCCCGGCAAAGATGACGATGATATACAGCAGCTTTTGCACGGCGTTGTAGGTCGTGAGGTCATCGTGCTCGATCCGAAAATGCAGGGTGTCGCGGACCGTCTTGATCACTTCACCGATGCGGATCGGCAGGAGGCGCTCGCGCAGTCGCCCGGTGACCAGGCCATAGGCCAGGTAAGCAATCCCATTCAGCACGAGGAGCCACATCCCGGCGAAGTGCCAAAGGAGGCTCGGTGCCGCCCAGTCGCCCAGGCGCAAGACGTGAGCGAAGTGGAAGCCGCGTATGATGACGTTGTCGTCGTAGATCCCCCATCCCGACAGGATCATGAGGATCATGGCGACCGCGTTGAGCCAATGCATGATCCGCACGGGCGCGGGATGCAATCGGCGCCCTTCCGTTGCTGGTTCCGCGCGCTCAAACGCGGGTTCTAAGCTGCTGACGCTCATGGTGGCTCCGGAACCGAGATGGAAAGCTTCGCCCGGCGGTGGGCTCGCCTGAATCAATGCGCCGGGCCGGTCAGACCAATGCGGACCATGTCTTCGGGTGCGACCGGAACAGCCTCGCCGCCGTCATAGGCCGGCAATTGGCTCAATTGCTCTGGCGTCAAGCGTAGAACGACCACGTCGGCGCCGAGGAGCGCGACCGCGTCGAGCGGCAAGGCCACCGACCGCGCCCCGAACCCGAATAACCCGCCATGGTCGAGCACGATCATCTCCGCTCCGTCTTTGGAGCGCACGACGTGCGTAACACGGCCGACCACATCCTGGCTTTCGAGCGGCCGTATCAACGTTCGGCCGATGAGGTCACCAGCGCGCACGGCTTGCGGGAAGCGCCGCATCGCGATGGACGCGGCAACATCATCCATGGCGGGCGGCGCTTGCTCCTGCGCCAGCACCCTGCCGCTGGCCAGCAAGGCCGTTGCAAGAACCCAGCATATGGGTAGTTTCACGTCGATCATGCTCGCTTGTTGCGGTCGCCGGCTCGAAACCTTGTCGTTGCCATGGGCGGGACCATGATGACGACAGGGCGACCACTCGACGCCCGATGCCCTGGGGCAGATCGGCCCTTATTACCTGGCTAGAACAAGGACAATCGGAGCCTCGATGGATCATCGTAACCGCTATCCAAGCTGGCCTACTGATCTCGATCAAGAATTTGCACATATTCGCGCCAGAGACTCGGTCGGTGCGACGACGCAGCTGACGGTGAAGGGAACCGACCGGTACGGCGCCTGAGCGGCATCCGCATGTCGGCCGGGGCGCGGTGGCCGAGGGGCGCCCCCGCGCACTGCGCTCCGTATCCGTTGCCATGTCCTCCCCTTGGGGGTCCGTTGCCGCAATGACCAGCCCCTGCCAATGTTCCTGTCCGGCCACCGCCCGATCTTGCCGTCGGCACACTTCAGTCTCGCCGGACGCTTCAGCCCGGTGACGGCGCGACAACGACTGAGGTGGCTTCGTTTGTCTGAACAGCGCCGGCACTTCGTTGAGGGGAGCCCCGGGGGTTAAGCGGCCGCCGCGCGGCCAGGCACGCCCGCAGCAATCTGCCGTGCGATCGCAGAGGCGGATGCCAGGGCGGCCTTCAGCGACGCGGCGTGCCGTCCGTCCCCGAATTCCTGGTACTCGACGCCAATGTGAAACGTATCCCGGACGCCGAGATACCCGCGGATCACCTCGATGTGGGTGTCGAGGTGATTCATGTGGGCGCGGGTGCCGCCCACCTCGAATCCGAACTCGCCGGTCGAGGTCAGGAGCACCAGCGACTTGCCCGACAGCAGCGGCTCCAGCGGAGCGTCGCCGCGCGCAAGATCGAAGGAGAAGGTGCGGCCGACCCGGATCACCTGGTCCACCCAGGCTTTCAGCCGCGCCGGCATGCCGTAGTTGAACATGGGCGTGCCCAGCACCACCAGGTCGGCCGCTTCCAACTCGTCGATCAACTCGTCCGACGGCCCGAGAACCCTTCGCATCTCCGGCGTTCGCGCGTCCGGATCGGTGAAGGACGCGGTGATCCACTCTTGATCTACGAGCGGCGGCGGCGAGGCAGCCAGGTCGCGGCGGATCACTCGTGTGTGCGGGACTTGAACGAGCCAGGCGTCGACAAAAGTTCGGCTGAGACGGCGAGACAGCGACCGCTTGCCTCGCACGCTGGCATCAAGGTGGAGCAGCGTGGTCATTGGGGTGTTCTCCATATCGAGCCGGCCCCGAGCCGACACCACCTCGAAGCCGCTCTGTCCCTTGCCTCAGGCGATCGATACGAGCGAGCCTCGTGAGACGTTCTTCGGATCACCGGGACCGACCCGATGCTCCTACTCTACAGGCGCCCGGGCGTGTATCTCGGATAGCGAGGTGCCGAGGATCCACAAGCACGCGGAAAAAAGGACGATGTCCTTGAGCAGAAAGCCGCCGGGAAGCGCCGACAGCGCGAGCGTTCCTTCGTGACCGGCCTGGATCACGCCGGGGGTGGTGAAAAGACAGCTTATGGTCAGAAGGAAGGACCAGGCGCCCATTGCGCCACCCATGGCGGACAGCTTCGGATTGATGAGACGGGCGGCGATCAGCAGGCCGGTGGTAATCTCGAAGACCCCCAGGAACATCGCCCCGCCCGCAACGCCGAGCAGGGCGTAGAGCCAGGAGATCAACGGATTGTTCGAGATCAGGCCAACGAGGGACTGCTGCTCGAAGCCGATGAATTTCATCCCTCCAAACCAGAGAAAGATGATCGAAACCGTGCCGGTCAGCGCCCATCCCGCCATTCGCAGGACGAGTGGTCCAAAGGTCGAGAGCTGATGAAGCCCCACGCCTACAACCGGTGACAGTCTTGCATTGGCGACAGCCATTATTGATCTCCCCAAGTGACGCGTAGAACAAGTGAGTTGCAGTAGAGGAAGTAAGGTCTCACGTCTTTCGCCCTGAGTGACTGAAGATTTACGAATTAACTGGCCGACGGGCGGCCATTTCTACATTCGATTGCGGACGGCAGCGTCAGTCCATGCGGCGAGGCCCTGCGCTACGAACAAGATCGATGCGGCGAGAGTCGCGATGTCTTTGAGGAGGAACAGCCCGGTATCGCCCGACAGGATTGGCGCGGCGTTCGGAGCGAACACGCCCGGTGTGGTCAGCAGGAAGCTCAGGGTCGTCACGAAGCACAGGCATGAGCCGGCCGCTCCGGCAAGCGCCGCCCAGGAGCCCGGTCGCCAGAGCCCGTAAGTGAGAAGTGCTCCGAACGTCAGCTCGAAGGTTCCGATCACCCGGCTCTGGCCTTGCACGCCCAAGATGCCGAGCCAGGAGGTCAATGGGCTGTGGCTGACCAGGGGGGCGATGCCCTGCGCTTCAACCAAGGTGAACTTTTGCAGGCCGAACACGAGAAATATGACGATCACGGCAAGCCGTAGAAGGACCAGACCCACGCGCTCAAGTGGCGTTTGTGGTGATATGTACTGGGCAGGGATGGGGCTGCCGGCTGCAAGCAACCCGATGGTGTCGCTGACCATCCGTTTCATGGAGCAGCTCCCGCTGCGGAAGCGTCGCCCGTGATCCTCCCGGCAGCGTGATATGCGATCGTCGGTGCGATTGGGATCACCCCGGCGTTCAAGCCCGGAGGGGCAAGCATGGTGTCGGATTTCAAGGAGGAGCCTTTCTGCGAATGAGCAAGGTCTGAATACGCTTGCGAGGCCTTCGCTCAGAGTTCCAGCTAAAGCACCCCGGTGGGCTCTCCCGATTGATCGAGATCAGCTTGCGGTTCGGAATCCCGCCCGTGGTCACCCAAGATCGACGGATCCAACAGCATGAAGGCGCTGAACGGGCCGGCCGCGATATCGGCCACGCCCATGGACGGGTGTCTGCTCCTGCTGCCTGGCCTGAGGCCGACGCACCTCAACTGCCCCGGGCGTTCACACCGGAGTTCGCGTTGGGCTCAGATGTCGCGCCGGTGTGATGGGCGACGCAGGTGGTCAGACCAGCCTGGACACATATGACGGACTGCCCGTCGTCTCAGTAGGCACCCTCGCGTTGCTTGTCTCGGGCCTCAACGCCGTCATGCACGAGGGAAATGGATGTGCCGGGATCAGTGTTCTTGGCTTCGACTCTGGCGCGCAGCTGACGCGAGAGCGCTTCCACAATCCCCGTTCCAAGCCCCGGCTTCGATTGCCGAGGCTCTTGCGGCATCCCGACTCCATCGTCACTGACTTCAAGCGTCCAGTTCGGCCCCGTCGAGGAATACTCAATCTTGATCTCGCCCTTTCTGCGGTCCGGAAATGCGTGTTTGAGTGCGTTGATCACGAGCTCGGTGACGATCAGGCCCAGATGGACCGACACATTGGCGCTGACGGTAGTCGCGTCGGATTTTACCCTGATCGAGAGCTGATCCTGATCGTGGATCATTGAGGCACCCAGGCTTCGGCATAGCTGCTTGAGGTACGGCTCCAACTCGACGTCCCCGAGCGTGGACGCGGCCAGTTGTTGCTGCACCGCGGCGATGGACATGACACGATTGTGAGCGTCGCGCAGATGGACACGCGTTTCCTCGGACTGGACCTTGCGGGCGCTCTGCATCAGAACGCTCGCAATAATTTGGAGGCTGTTGGCGACTCGGTGCTGCACCTCCTGCAGGAGGACCGCCTTCTCCCGCACCAGGTCATCCTTCAGCTTGTCTCTCAGCCTTGCGTCCGTGACGTCGGAGACCGCCAACATAAGTCGTACGTGCGTTGGGTCGCCGTAATCGAGCAGGTGCGCGTTCAGCACGAGGCGGCGCGAACGTTGGTCCGGTCGGGTCAAATCCATTTCGTAGGAAGGGATTTTGGCACTGCCCGAGACGGTCGCGCTGAGGAGAGATCGCAGGCGAGGAGTACTCCACTCGCCGGCGCCGAGGTCAAACACGGGCCGTGTCGCCACCTGAGCAGGATCCAAATCGAACGCCTGGCAGAATGAGAGGCTCGCGGCGATCACGATCAACTCGCCGTCCAGTAGCAATAGGGGCGCATCCGACGAGTCGATCACCGCGAGGGCCAGGCCGAGGGCGTCGGGATGAACTGGCGGGGTGGCCGTCATGCGGGTGATTTCCTGGGCAGGGGAGGTTCTCGAAACGAGGACGGCCCGAGCCGGTTACAGCCCTCGACAGAGCGCGGCCCGAGAATTCAGCGCGACCTATCCGCCATTCTCGAGGTCGCCATGTTGATCTCGATCAGCATGCTTCGAACCGCCTCCCGCTAGGCTGCTCAAGGAGAACCCCGATCGTGTGGAGCGGAGAGGTTGATGAAGGCCGTTTGGTACGAGAAGACCGGAACCGCCAAAGACGTCCTGGTCGTGGGTAATCTGCCTGATCCGTCGCCTTCGGCTGGCGAGGTCCGCGTTCGCGTTCACGCCTCCGGGGTCAATCCTTCGGATGTGAAGTCGCGCGCCGGCCGGCCAATGACGGCCCCGAAGATCATACCCCACAGCGACGGTGCTGGGGTCATCGACCAGGTTGGCCAGGGAGTCTCCGACGAGCGCCTGGGCCAACGGGTATGGCTCTGGAACGGGCAGTGGAACCGTCCTTTCGGAACGGCCGCCGAGTTTATCGTCCTCCCGCAGGAGCAGGCTGTGGTGCTTCCGGACGGCGTGACGTTCGAAGAAGGCGCCTGCTT
Source organism: uncultured Lichenihabitans sp. (assembly GCA_964249275.1). Taxonomy (GTDB): domain Bacteria; phylum Pseudomonadota; class Alphaproteobacteria; order Rhizobiales; family Beijerinckiaceae; genus Lichenihabitans. Next base: position 3,163 of record CAXUCF010000158.1, on the reverse strand, counting down.
GGGCATTCCTGCGTTAACCGCGCTTCGGGCGGTGGCGATCGACGGCGCAGTCTCGGGCAAGGCCGTCTTGGTGATGGGCGGAGCCGGGGCGGTCGGCGCTTACGCGATCCAGTTCGCGCGCCTGCTCGGGGCGGCGAAGATCATCGCCTCCGTGAGTTCGCCCGAGAAGGCCATAGTCGCTCACAGCCTCGGGGCTGACTACGTCGTGAACTACCGCACGGAAGATGTCGCCGACCGCGTCAGGGCGTGGACCGACGGCCGGGGTGTGGATCGCGTCGTCGAGGTGGACGCCGCCGCAAACGTTGGCTCGGTTCCCCGCCTGCTCGCCCGAGACGGCCTCTACGGCGTTTACGGGTCCGGCAAGCCGGACATCGCTTTCCCATTCGCCCCGATGATCTTGATCGGAGCCGCGGTCCGCTTCTTCATCGTCTACGAATTGGCTTCGGCCGCCCGCGTCGAGACCCAGGGCGCCCTGACCAGCTACCTTCGAGCAGGCCTCCTTAGCCACGCTGTAGCGCAGACTTTCTCCTTGGACGAAATCGTCGGCGCCCATGAAGCGGTGGAGAGCGGCAAAGTGGTGGGCAACGTCGTCCTCCGACCGGCGAGCTAGCAATCGTTGGCTTCGAAACTTTTCCTCATCACTCCCAGAAGTCGGAGAGACTCCATCATCCGACCCCTCGACTCTCCGGCAGCCTCGGCGACCTCGACTTTGACGTCAGCGGCGATGTCTATGGTCGTGATCGCATCCACATTCTTCAGTGCGTTGGTTTGGACAAGCATATGCATGAGGCTCTCCGTCAAGAGCAATGCGGCTTGCCCATGCGCGTCGGGTTCCGCCGTTAAAGCGGCGGCGGACAGACTTGGGAGGGTTGCAATCGGCATCATGGACCTGAAGGTTCTGGCTGAGCAGGATTGCTCCGACTTTGGTGACCAGCGATCTCTGCGGTGGATCGGTCGGATTACCACGCCATCCGCGAGACGGCTTGATCGCAATCAGTGAAGAGCATGATCAGTGAAGAGCATGAATTGATTCAACCCGACGATATGGCGAGTTTGCTCCGCAGCCGTTGGTGAAGGTAGTTGTCATCGAAGCCTGCGATCCGGGTCAACTTGCTGATGTTCGCAATCCGGAGATTTCCGCCGCGCAACTCCATCGCGCCGTTCTCCCGAAGCGTTCTGAGGACTCGGTTCACATGAACCGGCGTCAAGCCCAGAGCATCGCCCAATACGAGTTGGGTGAGCGGCAGCTGGCAGGTGCCTCCCTCGGCGAGCCCCACGTTGTTCGCCCTTACGTAGAGCTCACACGCAAGATGGGCCACGCGCTGAACCGGTTTGCGACGCCCGATGCTGACGATCCAGGCTCGCAATGTTTCCTCTTCCACGAGTTGGTTCCACCAAAAAGCGCGTGTGATCAGCGGACGAGTTTGCACGAGGTCCTCCAGTCGGGCTCGCGGCACCAAGGCGACGCGGGCTGGAGTAAGTGTCGTGATCGAATGGTCCATCTGCTCCAAGACAGAGGCGTGCAAGTCGCAGCAGTCCCCCGGCATGAGAAACGAAGTGATCTGACGGGTACCCTCAGGCAAGAGCTTATAGCGACAGGCCCAGCCGCTCAGAATAATGGAGACGGGACCAGGTCTGTCACCTTCGAGAACTAAATCGTGTTGTGCAGGAAAATCGCGCTGATTTCGACAGATAGCTCGCAGAGCCTCTATATCTTCCGCAGGAAGTACGGCATGGCTGTTGAGTTTCGCGATGAAAGCGGCTGGCATCCGACTTGACCCCGAGATCAAGAGAAATGAGGGGGTGTCGAGGTGATCGACAGGTTGCTTGCGTATGATCAGTGGATTGGCCCCGATCCTCATACGGTTCCAAGGTGAGGCAGGGTTTGCACGCCAAGGGAGGTCTGTTCAGACCATGGGAGCCACTCGACCATCGGCCCTAAGACACGGGCGACGCCAGAGTTGACAACCCGCCTACGGTGCTTTTCCGTCCATCAAACGTGCGGTTTCGTCCAGCATTGTTGCAGCGGGGGATCACGTGGCCTGAGGAAGGTGCAAAGTTGAACCGACTTTGGGGAGCGCGTTGATGACGCACGGCCATCTGGATCGCCTGCTGATGACGCTCGGCGTTGCCATCGAGGCTTTTGCGATCTGCGAGGTGCGGAGGGGTGTGCGGCTGATCTTCGCTGCCGTCGACGCCATCGAGGTCCACTATGTGCTCGCAGGCACGATGCATGCGGTGGTGCCCGGAGCCAAACCGCTGATCTGCGGCCCTGGAAGCGTCGTTATCTTTCCTCCGCGATCCTCCATAAGCATCGGCGCCGACGAGAATATGCGGACCGACGTCATCGCGGCGGAGCACTGTTCGACGACCCGTGCCGGGATGCTGCTATGCGACGCTGCTGACGGGAATGCCGGCGACCTGCGCCTCCTTTGCGGAGACGTTCTCGCGAGCTTCTCCGGCTCGTTCGGCCTGCTCGACTACATCGCGGAGCCGGTCGGCGAGGATTTGAGCGGGGTCGAGATTGTGCGCCACGCATTCGCGATGATGCTGGAGGAAGTCGTCAGTCCCGGTCTGGGTAGCCGCGCTCTCGCCGGAGCGCTCATGAAAGTCTGTCTGATCGAGGTCATTCGGGGCTACTTCGACAAGGCAGGGGGCCCCTCGACGCTGCTCGGGCCCCTACGCAACCCCCGTCTTGGCAACGCCGTCACGGCCGTCCTCGACCAGCCGGCCGCGGCGCATAGTGTGGCGTCACTGGCGTCCGTCGCCGGGATGAGCCGGTCGGCATTCGCCCGCGAGTTCACGGAGGCGTTCGCAATGAGCCCAGCCGAATTCGTCCTTAAGACGCGTCTTCATCAAGCGGCCGAGTTGCTGCGGGCGAGCACGATCTCGGTCAAGGTGATTGCGGCAAGCGTCGGCTTTGCGAGCCGCAGCCATTTCTCGCGTGCGTTCCGGGACGCCTACGGGACTGACCCGCGCAGTTTCCGCAAGATGGTAAGGTCGGCCGAAACGGCGGCCACACCCTTGCGAGACCCGCGAGAGCGGTTCGCGACGAAAGAAGAGCCTGGACCTTGACCTCTTATATAAGCCACGGTGAAGACGTTGCGCGTTCTGCGTTTGGCGATCGATCCTGCGGGGATGCTCACGCGACTCCGTGGCGGCC
>CAXUCF010000157.1:0-11594 GCA_964249275.1 uncultured Lichenihabitans sp. | reverse complement strand
CCTTTGGGCGGTTTTTCTTTGCCGTAACGTATATGCGACTTCGATCGCCCTGCCCGAAAGCATTGGATGGACAACACCGAGATCGAAGAGATGTTTTCGGCGCTTGGCCCGGTCGCCATCAGGCGCATGTTCGGCGGCAAGGGCATCTATCATCGCGGCCGGATCGTCGCAATCGAACTGCGCGATGAAGTGCTGCTAAAGGCGGACGCCGTCAGTGCGCCCGCCTTCGAGGCAGCCGGCGCGACACGATGGGCCTATCCCGGCAAGACCGGCAAGGCCGTCAACATGCCCTATTGGTCGATCCCCGATGATGCGTTCGACGATCCCGACATCATGGCGTATTGGGTCCGGCTGGCCTATGAGGCGGCGCTGAGGACGTCGAGCTAGCGAGGACCTGTACGACCAGGTCTCCTGCAACCATGCCTTCCGACGCATAACGTCGGGGTCCACTGCTCTGGCAGCTCGACACCGCCGTCGGCGTCAGGTGCCCAGAAGGTAGGGGACGAAGATGTCCTCCACGGTGAACCGCCGCCTCGTCAGGCCTTGCTCGTGATGGTAGCGCAGGATGGCGTCCAGCGCGGTGCGGTTTGCCTTCATCCCATAAGGCCACCAGTCCTCGCCGAGGACATCGCGATTCTCCTCGATGCGCTTGGTCAACCACGGCACCATCATAGCCATATTGTTGAAGGTCATTCCCCTTATGAATTGCTCGATGGCGGCGTCCTTGGCGGCGCAGAAGCCCCGGTAGACGGCTTTGACATTCTCCGGATGGTCGTGGGCCAACTTTTTGCGGACCACCACGGTGTGCATGATCGGAAAGATGCCGGTGCGCCGGTAATACTCACGCTCGACCGCTTCATAATCCTCGAACAGGCGCCCAACCTTCGGAGACCTCTTGAGCACGCATTCGGGGATGTCGGCGGAGATCAGGGCGTCGATCTCGCCTGCTTCGAGCTTCCTGCCCAGGTCGTCGTCCGGGGCAGCCCAGCTCACCTCGACATCGGCGGGGTACGGCTGCGGCACGAAGTCGATTGGCTTCAATGGAAAGTCGATCCCGCCAACGATCCAGCGGCACTGGTTTGGACTCACGCCGTAGTCGTCCGACAGCATGCCCTTTGGCATCACCCCGGCGTCGTGGCCGTAGAGCGCCAGTTCGCCGACTGTCTTGCCGGCGAGATCCTCTGGGCGCTCGATGCCGCTCGCCTTGTTGATGTAGATCGCTGAGTGCCGGAACGCGCGGTTCGGGAACACCGGGATGGCGAGGAACTCCGGGTTCACTTCCATGGCGCGCAGGAAGTAGGTCATGCCCAGTTCCGACACGTCGAACGCCCGCCGCCGGATCATCTCTTCGAAGATTTCGGTAACGATGGGCGCACTGTGGAAGCGGGCGTCGACGCCGTCGATCTTGACGGCGCCATCGGCCAGTGCGCGCGTGCGGTCGTAATTCCAGAAGGCGATGTCGAGTTTTATGTCGCTCATGGTGTAGACTCCTGCTTTCGAGCGGGCCGGCTCTGATTCCGGGCGGCCCATCTGGGTATGATCCCCGTGCAGTCGACCCTCCGATTCACACTGGACGGGCCGATTTCCACCCCAACTCGGTCGTTGGCTCTTTGCTTCCTGCCCACAACCTAGGTAGGGCTCCACGATGGCTCGCATGGTGCAGTGAGTTGTCCGATGGCCCTGGACGGTTGCCGGCTCGCGGGGCACACTCCCGGCCATGATCTTCACCCGGATCGCGCTCCTCGCCGCCCTGGCGCTCGCTCTCGCGGGCTGCGCCTCCACATCTGCGCCGCGACCGACCTTCAACGACGATCCGGTCACGGGCCGGCGTTGCCTGGAGTTCGCGCTTGCAGGTTGCGTCGGGTGGGACCGTCCGCCGCCATGAGGGCGCGCGTGGCGGTGGGCGGCGCCGTCATCGAGGTCAGCATGCGCCTGCCGGTCCTGAGCCTCGTCATGGTGTTGGCCGCGACCTCGGCCTGCCTCGCCGCTCCAATGATCGTGATCCCCCGGAAGCTTCAGCAATCCGCGGTGCTGTGTCTCGGCGAAGCCCTGCGCCTCTGTCCGAACGCCTTGGCCGCGAAGGATCATGGGGTGTCGTGCATCCTGGGCAAGCGCCGGTCGTTGAGCCGTCCCTGCCAAACCGTCTACGACCAGGGCGTCCGGCTTCTGCGAGGACAGGATATCCATATCGACCTGCGGCGGCCGGCAGCACCATGACGTTCGGACCCTCGTCCGGCTGGCCGACCCTCGCCTGCTGGCCCGGACCGCTGTGGATCGCGGGCCGCGCCTGACCCTCATGTCGCGTTGCAGACACGCCTCCCGTCGCGGCTCACCGATCGCCCGCAACCTGCCGGGCCTCCTCCTCTGCATCGCCGTGACGCTTTCCGCTGCGCTGCTCCAGGCCATCGAGGTCGCCATCGCGGGCGAGCCCTATCTCGAGGCCCTCGTCCTGGCGATCGTGCTCGGCGTCGCCATCCGGACGGCCTGGAGCCCGGGACCGCGATGGCGTCCCGGCATCCGGTTCGGCGCCAAGACGCTGCTGGAAACTGCCGTCGTGCTGCTCGGTGCCTCCCTCAGTGCCGCCACGGTGCTGGCGCTCGGTCCGGCCCTCATCGTCGGGATCGCCTGCGTGGTCGCTGTCGCGATCGCCACCAGCTACGCGATCTGCCGGTCCCTCGGCCTGCCGCAGCGCCTGGCGATCCTGGTGGCCTGCGGCAACGCGATCTGCGGCAACTCGGCCATCGCGGCGGTCGCGCCGGTGATCGGGGCCGACGGCGACGATGTCGCCTCATCGATCGCCTTCACGGCCGTGCTCGGCGTGCTGGTCGTGCTCGGCCTGCCGTTCCTCGTCCCGGTGCTTCGCATGTCGCTGACGCAATACGGCGTGCTCGCCGGCCTGACCGTCTACGCCGTACCGCAGGTCCTGGCCGCGACGCTTCCCATCGGGGCTCTCAGCAACCAGGTCGGAGCGGTGGTCAAGCTGGTTCGCGTCCTCCTCCTCGGACCGGTCGTGCTCGGGCTTTCCCTGGTCGCGGGCCGGCTCCACGACCCGCCGGGGGAGACCGCCCAGCATGTGGCGGCAGGCGATCGGGCCCAGCGCCCCCGGCCGGCGCTGCATGAATTGGTGCCGTGGTTCATCGTCGGGTTCCTGGCGGTCGCCGCGGCACGCTCCTTCGGCCTGATCCCCGGAGCCATGCTGGTCCCCCTCGGGAAGACGGCCAACTTGCTGACGACGGTGTCCATGGCCGCACTGGGGCTCGGGGTGGACGTCCGCGTCGTGGCCCGCGCCGGCGTGCGCGTGACGGTCGCCGTGACGGCGTCCCTCGTCGTACTCGGGATCATCAGCTTCGGGCTGATCCGCCTCCTGGGGATCGGTTGAACTTCTCTTTCCGGGCGGCCGGGCATGCCGGGACCGATCCGCCGCCCGAACGCCGGCCCTCATGCCTCCAGCGGCAGGATCTTGCCCGGATTCATGATGTCGAGCGGATCGATGGCGGCCTTCAGGGCGCGCATCATGGCAAGCGCCGCAGGCGGGTGCTCGTCACGCAGGTAGGCGGCCTTCCCCTGCCCCACCCCGTGCTCGCCCGTGCAGGTGCCCTCCATGGCGAGCGAACGGCGCACCAGGCGATCGAGGAAGCCGTGGACGCGCTTCATCTCGGCGGCATCGTCACGGTCGACCAGCAGCCCGACATGGAAATTGCCGTCCCCCACGTGGCCGACGATCGGCGCCACGAGGTCGTTGTCGGCGATGTCGGCCTGGGTGGCGGCGACGCATTCCGCGAGGCGCGAGATCGGCACGCAGACGTCGGTCGGGATGGCCTTGGCGCCGGGCCGGAGCGCGAAACTGGCCCAGTAGACGTCGTGGCGGGCCTGCCAGAGCCGCGTGCGATCCTCGGGCTGCGTGGCCCACTCGAAGGGGCCGCCGCCGAACTCGGCCGCGATGGCGCCGAAGTTCGTCGCCTGTTCGACCGCGCCGGCGGTCGTGCCGTGGAACTCGACGAACAGCACCGGCGTCTCCGGCAGGCCGAGGTGCGAATGCATGTTGCAGGCCTTCACCTGCAGCGCATCGAGCAGTTCGATGCGGGCCACGGGGATGCCGGACTGAATGGTCAGGATCGTGGCGTTGCAGGCCGCGTCGACTGTCGGAAACGGGCAGATCCCGGCCGAGATGGCTTCGGGGATGCCGCTGAGCTTCAGCGTGATCTCGGTGATGACGCCGAGCGTGCCCTCGGCCCCGACCATCAGCCGGGTCAGGTCGTAGCCGGCGGCCGATTTGCGGGCGCGCCGCGCGGTCCGCATCACCTCGCCCTGCGGCGTCACCACCTCGAGCGACAGCACATTGTCCTTCATGGTGCCGTAGCGCACCGCATTGGTGCCCGAGGCGCGGGTCGACGCCATGCCGCCGAGCGACGCGTCGGCGCCCGGATCGACGGGAAAGAACAGGCCATGGTCGCGCAAGTGCAGGTTCAGCGCCTTGCGGGTGACGCCGGGCTCGACCACGCAATCGAGGTCCTCGGCATGGACCGCCAGCACCCGGTTCATGCCCGATGTATCGATCGAGATCCCGCCGAAGGGCGCGTTGACGTGTCCTTCGAAGGAGGTCCCGGTGCCGAAGGGGATCACGGGCACGCGGTGAGCCGCGCAGAGTTTGACGACCTCGGCCACTTCGCCGGTCGACTCCGGCCACACGACGCCGTCGGGCGGCTCGGAGCGCACATTGGTGCGGGTGCTGCAGTGCTGCTCGCGGATCGCGCGGGCCTGGGCGAAGCGGTTGCCGAAGCGGCCCGACAAGGCACTCAGCACGGCATCGAGCGCCGCGGCCGAAGGCCGCCGCGCGGCGGCCCCTGCATCGTGATCGGCATCGTAGGTCAGCATCGTCGTCCTCCCGCTGTCCGGTCGAAACGCCGGCTCGTCAATGTCGGCGCAGACGCACCAGGGTGAAAAGGCCGAAAGGCCCAACGGGCCGCCGCTCCAGCAGGGTGATCTCGGGCGTTGCAGCGATCCAGTCGCCCAGGATGGCGAACCGGAACTGCGGGTGCCAGCCGAGCGAGGCGGAACGCGTGCCGAGCCAGGCCTCCACGGCCGCAACGGCCCCGCGCTCGGCGCCGAAATGGTTGACCAGCACGATCTCGCCGCCGCGCCGCACCACCCTGCGGACCTCGTCGAGCATGCCGCGCGGCTCGGGCACGACCGTCAGGACATAGGGCACCACCGCGACGTCGAAACTCGAGTCGGGAAAGGCGAGCCGGGTCGCGTCCATCACGGCAAGGCCCTCGACATGGGCGAGCTTGTCGCGCCCGACCCGATCGCGCGCGCGGCGCAGCATGGCTTCGGAAAGATCGATGCCGAGGATCCGCGTCCGCGGATCGAACAGCGGCAGTTCGAGCCCGGTGCCCACGCCGATATCGATGATCCGGCCATGCCGGCCCTCCGCGGCAGGACCTCCGGCCGTTGCAGCGGCGGCACTCGCAGCCTCCGCGGCCGCGGCCCGGCCGGCCCGCATCACGGCCGCGAAAGCCAGGTCGTAGACCGGCGCCCAGCGCGAATAGGCCGCCACGACCTGCCCGGCTTCGGTGATCGGCCCCTTGCCGGGAGGGACCGCTGCAAGGCGTGCATCCGTGATGGACCGTTCGGACCGGGTCATGCGACCGCGCGAGCCGCAGACTTGCCGGCCGCGTCATCTCGGTCGACGGCCGCGATCGTCGCGCGCACCACGCCGCCGCCGAGCACGCGGGCCTCCTCGGCCAGGGACGCATAGAACACGCAGGCTTGTCCGGGCGAGACGCCCGCCTCCGGCCGATGCAGTTCCACCATGACGGCGCCCTCCGGCGTCCGCTGCAGCACGGCCGGCACGGGCGGCCGGGTCGATCGCAGCCGCACCGCCACGCCCCGGCCGATCGCGGCATCGAGGTTGCCGTCGCCGATCCAGTTGACGTCGCGCAGCACGACGCTTGCGGTCCCGAGCGCGCCCCGGGGGCCGACGACCACGCGGGCCCGCGCGGCGTCGAGCCTGACGACATAGAGCGGCGCGCCACCGCCGGCTGTCGATTCGGCCAGGCCCAGACCGCGCCGCTGACCCACCGTGTAATGCATGATGCCGCGATGCTGCCCGAGAACCTCGCCGTCGAGACCGACGATGTCGCCGCTGCGCGACGCCTCGGGCCTCAACCGCGCAATGAGGTCGGTATAGCGGCCCGTCGGCACGAAACAGATGTCCTGGCTGTCGCTCTTTTCCGCCACGGCGAGCCCGAAACCGCGCGCGAGGTCGCGCGTCTCGGCCTTGGTCGAGGTCCCCAGCGGAAAGCGGAGGAAGTCGAGTTGCGCCTGGGTGGTGCCATACAGGAAATAGCTCTGGTCGCGCTCGCTCTCGCGGGCCCGGAACAGGGCACGCCGGCCTTCGACGTCGCGCGACGTCACGTAATGGCCGGTCGCCATGGCGTCGGCCCCGAGATCCCGCGCGGTCTCGAGCAGGTCGGCGAACTTGACGTGCTGGTTGCAGCTCACGCAAGGGATCGGAGTCTCGCCATCGAGATAGCTGTCCGCAAAGGGCGCTATCACCTTGTCCCGGAAACGGCTCTCGTAATCGAGGACGTAGTGCGGAATGCCGAGCTTCGCGGCCACGGCGCGCGCATCGTGAATGTCGCGGCCGGCGCAACAGCTGCCCTTGCGGTTCGTCGTGCCGGCCGCCCCCGACGTGGCGGTGTCGTGATCATATAACTGCAGCGTCACGCCCACCACCTCGTAGCCGTCGCGCGCCAGGAGCGCCGCCACGACCGCGGAATCCACCCCGCCCGACATGGCCACGACCACGCGAGTATCGGCAGGTGGTTTTGCAAATCCCAGGGTGTTGGGAAGCGGCATGTGATACATGGGCCACAGTTGAGCAGAACTTGGAATCCGACGCCGGTCATCTAGCGCCTTTGCCGGTCTCGATCCAGCCCCGCGGCTTGCGCGCCGGCGTCGCGCCGGATGATCTCGGGGCGCATTCCAGAGGAGAAAGCCCCGCGCAAGCTGGGGCGCGGCGCGGCCGCACGACGCCGAGACTCCATCCCCCGAGACTCTCGCAACCAGAAAGGCATTCAAATGCAGAGAGTTGACTTAGGCAAGTTTTAAGCTGCTACGCCTACCGTCGTGAGGTTCGCAAGAGTCGAGTACGCGAGTATCACAATGGTAGATATGCATCGCCCCCGGGCGAAATACGTGATCGGGCCGGACGGTAGCCCTCTCACGATTGCCGACCTGCCGCCGCCCTCGACAAAACGCTGGGTGATCAGGCGCAAGGCAGAAGTCGTCGCGGCGGTACGGGGCGGGCTCTTGTCGCTCGAGGAGGCGTGCAGCCGCTATACCCTGACGGTGGACGAATTTCTGAGTTGGCAGATGTCGATCGACCAGCACGGGCTGGCCGGCCTGCGGACGACCCGGATCCAGCATTACCGCCAGTGAGGCCGAGCCATCGCCCGCCATCGGCGGCGATGAACTGTGGGTGCTGGCGACCGAGCGAACCGTCCGGCGTCGGATGTCTCGAAACCAAAAAGCCACCCCAAGGGGTGGCTTTTCGTTCGCCGTGACGTCGCCGTATGGCGTTCACGGGCTCGGTGCGAGCCTATTTCTTCGACTTGCCGTGAGCCTTGGCCGAGGTCTCGTGCGCCTTGGACGAATGGCCGTGAGCTTCTTCGGAATGCTTGGCCGCGGCGGCATGGTCACCCTTGTCGTGGTGTTCGGCGGCCGTCTTGTGCGACTTGGCGGCCTTCTCGTGATGCTCCGCGGCTTCGTGATGGGCTGCTTTCGGCATGTCTGATCTCCTTGGGACGAACGCGTGATCGCGTGTGCCGCTAACTTTGGCACCTCGCCCAAAGTTTCATGCGACCGCCGCTTGAACCCTGGCTAATCCGTCGAGCACCGCTTCACGCAGCGCCGGGACGGGCGGCGCTCCGGCCGTCGCGCGGCTGACCGAGGCCGTCAGGCTTGACGCTGGACGAGTTGCACGCGCGAAGCCGATGCGGATCCGGAGGCCGGGTCGGTGACCGAGGCTGCCGGCTCCGGCGGCGCAGCGGCCAGGTCGCTCCACTCCTTGCGGGCCATCTGAACTTCCGTCTCCTTCTTCTTGATGACCTGCGATCGCAGGGCGTTCCAATGTTGTTCCACCATAACGCTGATGGCCTGGCTCAGCACGGCATAGCCGGGGTGGTCGCTGCCGGCGGTCCATTCCACCGTCACGGTCCCGGGATCGGTGACGTCGGTCGGGAACAGCTTCAAGGCTTCCATTTCGTCCAGGTTGTCGGCCAGAACGCGAAGGAGCGCGGCTTCACTCATGGGGTGTTCTCCGTTTCGTTTCCAGGAACCTTCGCGGCCGAAGGCTTCGCGCCGCCGCAGTCCATGACCGTTGCACGACTGCGACCGTCGTGGCCGCGCTCAAAGGCTCCCGCGCGGGCGCTGCCGGCGTCTCCGGGGGGCCACGGTCAGGGACTCTGCCCGGTGGTGGTTGACGAAACGTTATCGGGGGGACCGACGGGCGGATTTTGCCATGACGTCCACGCCCTCGGTTCCGACAGTGGTGCCCGACGCCGTGGCGCATCCGGGCCCGGCGAGATGGCCGGTGTCGCGCCGCGAAGGCTCGACCTGAAGCGGCACCCCGCCCGTCCCGTTGGGCGGTTGCGCGGTTACGCCGCCCGGGACTTGAGGACCGCCCGCGTGTCGAAGGAGGTCACGATCTTGTCGTAGAAACATTCGAGCCAGTCGCGAGCTTCCTTGGCGTTGCGTTCCGCCTGTTCGGCGCGGCGCTCGGCCCCGACCGCTCTGGTCCGCAGGTCTTCAAGTTGGCTCTCGCTCTCGGCGGCCCGCAGTTCCGACTCCCGCGCTTGCGCGTAGGCCATGGCGATGTCCTTCTCGGCGCGGTCGGCGACGCCTTTGGCGTAGTCCTCGACATGCTGATAGCGTGCCTGCATCAGGTCCATGGCCTTGGCGGCGCGGTTCAGCATGTCGAGCGCCGCGTCGAGGTCGGGCTGCGAGATGCGATGAGGCTCGCCGGCGCGGATCCGTTCGGGGGGCTGCCCTTCCGCGGTGCCGTTCTGGCCGGCACCGTTGAGCCCGCCAGCCGGCAGGGCAGCCGTGAGACGGAAGATGTTGTCGAGATCCTGGCCGACGCTACGCTCGCCCGGAGCGCGGTGCTCATTGGTGTCCTGGCCACGAAGGAACGGTTGGTGCGGCGACATTGGGAGCCCCTCGGAATGTCTGAACGACAGGTTTGCCGAGCAGGAGTTTCGGCCCGCGTGGTTAATAAACCGTTCACGGCGGGCGCGGCCGGAACACCAATGTCCAGGTCGCGGCGATCACCAGCCAGGTGAACAGCGCCGCAAACAGCGTGTCGGACAGGAAATGTCCGCCGAAAGCCATGCGCAGCAGCCCCGTCGCGGCCGCAAAGAGCAGAGCCGCACCGAGCGCCAGGGCGCGCCAGGGCGGTGGCGCCAGGAGGGCCGGCGCCACGGTCCAGAACGAGGAGGAGCCCTCGCCCGACACGAACGAACAATTGCGCCGGCACTGCCCGTCGCGAGCGTCGAACGGCCTGAACGCGTCCGGACCGCCGAACGCCGTCACCTGGACGGGCCGGGGGCGGTGCCAGTGGTCCTTCAGTCCGACATTCACCAGCAGACCCGGCCCGAGCGCCAGGCTCGCCACCATCACGGTGAGCCCCCGGCCGCTCGGCGCCCACCCGGGCCGGGTGCCCCGGCGCATCGCGGCACGGCGCAGGCCGTAGAGCACGGCCGTCCCGGCCAGGACCAGGAAAGGCACGACGAAGAACACGCGCCGCAGTGCCTCGCCCAACGGCGTGACCCCGGCGAAACGCCCGTTCCCCAAGTAGAACAGCGCTGCTGCCGCGAGGTCGAGGTCGGGGAAAAGCCCGAAGACGATCGCCGTCAGGACCGTGAGGGCCAGCGCCGCGGCGACACCGCGCCCTGAGACCATGAAAGGCGGAGCGGCATCATCCCGGTGCCGCATGCGTCCCTCGTTTGCGTGGCGGCGGCCTCGTCGGTTAAGGCCAGAGACCGCATCCTATAGACGAGAGGCAGCGCCGACGCATGACCCTGTCGACCGAGGAAATCCAGCGCTATGCCCGCCACATCGTGCTGCGGGAGATCGGCGGCCCGGGTCAGGCGAGGCTCAGGGGTAGCCGCGTGCTCGTGGTCGGGGCCGGCGGGCTCGGCAGCCCGGTTTTGCAATACCTTGCGGCGGCGGGCCTGGGCACGCTCGGCATCGTCGACCACGACATCGTTTCGCTATCGAACCTGCAACGCCAGGTGCTGTTCGCGACCGGGCAGATCGGCATCGGCAAGGTCGAGGCGGCGGCCGCGGCCCTCGCGGCCCTCAATCCCCACGTGGCGGTGGAGCGCCACCCCGAACGCATCACCGCCGACAATGCCCAGCGGCTGGCCTCCGCCTACGACGTGGTGGTGGACGGCTCCGACAACTGGGCCACGCGATACGCCGTTTCGGACGCCTGCTTCCATGCGGGCCGGCCCCTGGTCACGGGCTCGGTCGGGACCTTCGACGGGGCCATCACGGTGCTGCGGCCCCACGAGGCGGCGCCGGACGGGCGACCGAACCCGACCTATCGCTGCCTGTTCCCGGCTCCGCCGCCCGATGGCAGCGTGCCGACCTGCGCCGAAGCCGGCGTGCTCGGCGCCTTGACGGGCCTCGTCGGCTCGCTGATGGCGCTCGAGGTCATCCGCGCCATCGTGCCGTTCGGCGAGGGACTCGTGGGTCGGCTCCTGCTGGTCGACGCCCGCTCCCTGCGGTTCGAGACCCTGCGCTACGCCTGGGACCCCGACAATGCGCTGAACGGCAGCGGCGCGGTGCCCGGGGACGCCGAGCAGGCTCCGGGCGACCGGACATGACCGATCTGACCCCGGTCGACGCTCCGATCGACGCGTATCGCTGCCCTGCTCAATCGTCCTCGTCGCCGTCCTCGCCGAACAGTTCCAGCATCTGCCGGCAGAATTCCGGAAGGTCGTCGGGCTTTCGCGACGTCACCAGCAATCCGTCCCGCACGCAGACCTCGTCGACCCACTCGCCCCCGGCATTCTCGATGTCGGTGCGCAGCGACGGCCAGGACGTCAATTGCACGCCGTCGACCGCATCGGCCTCGACGAGCAGCCACGGCCCGTGACAGATGGCGGCGATCGGCTTGTCGTTGTCGACGAAATGCTGCACGAACTCGACCGCCTCAGGGAGCATCCGGAGCTTGTCCGGGTTGGTGGTGCCGCCCGGCAGCACGAGAGCATCGAAGATGGCGGCATCGACCGACAGGTCGAAGTCGACCGCGATCCTGGCGCCGGGATGAACGTCCTGGTTCATCGCCTGGATGGTGCCGGCCCTGGGCGACACCACCTTGACGTCGGCCCGGGCGGCGCGGAGCGCCTTGATAGGCTCGAGGATCTCGACCTGTTCGACGCCGTCGGTCGCGAGGATGGCGACCTGAAGACCTTCAAGATCGGTGAACATGGCGGAATCTCGCGATTGGAGCCGGGCCGGACCCGCCGGGCGATAGCGAACGCACGAAGCCGGCTCAGCGATCCGGGGCCGTCACGCATCCACAC
>CAXUCF010000156.1:0-11606 GCA_964249275.1 uncultured Lichenihabitans sp. | reverse complement strand
GTCGACACACCCGCCCTCGTCATCGACCTCGACGCCTTCGAGGCCAACCTCGACCGCATGGCCGGGCTGGCCGCGGCCGCGGGCGTGAAGCTGCGGCCGCATGCCAAGACCCACAAGTCGCCCGTGATCGCCCACCTGCAGATGCGTCGCGGCGCGGTCGGCCAATGCGTCCAGAAGGTGGGTGAGGCCGAGGTCCTGGCCTGGGGCGGCGTTCCCGACATCCTGGTCAGCAACGAGGTCGTCGACCCGCGCAAGCTGGCGCGGCTCGCGGCCCTGTCGCGCATCGCCGCGGTGGCGGTCTGCGTCGATCACGGGGGCGGCGTCGCGGCATTGGAGCAGGCGGCGCGCGATGCCGACGTGCGCCTGGCCGTGCTGATGGAGGTCGATGTCGGCGGTCGCCGCTGCGGCCTCCGGCCCGGACCCGACGCCTTGGCGCTGGCCCGGAGCATCGCCGCAAGCCCTCACCTGCGCTTCGGCGGGCTCCAGGCCTATCACGGGCAGGCTCAGCACCAGCGCAGCCTGGAAGAGCGGCGGCTCAGCATCGCGGGGGCGGCCGGGATCGCGGCCGCGGTGCGGGACGACCTCGCCCGGGCCGGCATCGCCTGCCCGGTGGTGAGCGGGGCCGGAACAGGCACATTCGCGCTCGAAGCCGCGTCCGGCGTCTACACGGAGCTGCAGGTCGGCTCCTACGCCTTCATGGACGCCGATTATGGCCGCAACGAAACACCGCCGGAGTTCCGTCAGGCGCTGTTCGTGCTCGGTGGCGTCATGAGCCTGCCGCGCCCCGATCTTGCCGTGGTGGACGCGGGCCACAAGGCCGTGGCGATCGACAGCGGCCTGCCGGTCCCCTGGCACAGGCCCGGCGTCACCTATGCCGGCGCCTCGGACGAGCACGGCAACCTGGCACTCGCGGCGCACGCGGCGCCGCTCGCGCTCGGCGAGAAGGTCCTGCTGGTGCCGGGCCATTGCGACCCGACCGTCGATCGCTTCGACTGGTACGTGGGCCTGCGCGGGAACCGTGTCGAATGTCTCTGGCCTGTGGCGGCGCGGGGCGCGATGGCGTGACTTGGGGGCAGAAACGGCGGGGCGCGGGATGCCGCGACCCGCTCGCCCGCAGGCGGGGGGCCGCTGGGCCATTGTCAAACCGGCGTCGAACCGCGAAGACCGGACCCCGCGCGTCACCAGCCCCCGGGCCAGTCCGATGAACCCCGTCTATGCCGGCCTCCCCACCACCGTGTTCGAGACCATGTCGCGGCTCGCGCGGCAGCATGGCGCCGTCAACCTCGGCCAGGGCTTCCCGGAGGACCCCGGCCCGCTCGACCTGCGCCGCAAGGCCGCCGAGGCCGTGGTCGAGGGTTGGAACCAGTACCCGCCCATGATGGGCCTGCCGGAATTGCGCCAGGCGGTGGCCGACCACTACGGCCGGCACCAGGGCCTCACCGCGTCGGCCGAGGACGTCATGGTGACGTCGGGCGCCACGGAAGCCCTGGCCGGTGCCTTGCTGGCGCTGATCGAGCCCGGCGACGAGGTGGTGCTGTTCCAGCCCATGTACGACGCCTATCTGCCGCTCGTGCGGCGCGCCGGCGGCGTGCCTCGCTTCGTCACCCTGAAGCCGCCGCATTGGAGCTTCTCGGACGACGATCTCGCCCGGGCCTTCTCGGACCGCACCAGGGTGGTGCTGTTCAACAATCCGCTGAACCCGTCGGGCACGGTCTTCGGCCGCGACGCGCTGGAGCTTTTGAGCCGGTTCTGCCGCGCCCACGACGCCGTGGCGCTCTGCGACGAGGTGTGGGAGCATGTCGTGTTCGACGGCGGCAAGCATTTGTCGATGATGAGCCTCCCCGGCATGGCGGAGCGCACCGTCAAGGTCGGCTCGGCCGGCAAGATCTTCGGCCTGACGGGCTGGAAGGTCGGTTTCGTGGTGGCGGCGCCCGGGCTCCTGCGCGGGCTCGCCAAGGCGCATCAGTTCCTGACTTTCACGACGCCGCCGAACCTGCAGAGCGCCGTGGCCTACGGGCTCGGCAAGCCGGACGGCTACTTCGCCGCGATGAGGGTGGACCTGCAGCGCTCGCGCGATCTGCTGGCCTCGGGCCTCGCCGAACGCGGCTTCTCGGTGCTGCTGGCTGAGGGCACCTATTTCCTCAATGTCGACCTTGCGCCGCTCGGCATCACCGACGACGTGGCGTTCTGCGAGAGGCTCGTGGCCGAGAACGGCGTGGCGACGGTGCCGGTGTCGGCCTTCTACGCGGAGGATCCGGTGCGCAGCGTGGTCCGCTTCTGCTTCAGCAAGAGCGACGCCACGCTGACCGCCGCGCTGGAGCGGCTAGAGAGGGTGGCGCGCGAACGCGTGTGACCGGGCCCGTTGTTCTGCGTCGATATCTAGGGCGGATTAGATTATTTACCTCCTGATCCGCTACGCCCGTAGGCGGGCATTATAGGGGAGCCCTCGCGCAGCCATGCGCGGGGCTTTCGTTTGTGGGGTCCGACGTGCCGAAACGGGTGGCGCTTCTTGGCGTGTAGAAAACCATTCTGCGCGATGCCGAGGCAGCATACACCTTCGCATCCGAAGGCTGAAGTGGACCCCGTTCGACCAGCAGAGCCTCCGTAATATTGGTGCAAAGCCGAAGCACAGAAACAGGCGGAACGGTAGCCCTCAGTGCTGGTGAGCGGCTGATGCTTAAAGGCCGAGGCCGGTCAGGAAGACATCAATCTGCCTTTCAAACCGTGACCTGTCATAGCTCACCATCGCCATGCGCCAGAGCCCCTGGGCGTAGGTCGTGATGACCATGGCGATCGTTTGTGGGTCCAGATCACTCGGCAGCACGCCAGCGGCGCGGTCCTGATCCATTCGCTCGGTGATCCGCTGCTGTAGCTTGGACATGCCGACCTCAACCCTCTGACGTAGGTCGGGGTCGGCGAGGACCTCCTCCGAGACCATCGCCGCCATCATGCACAGGCGCGACGGAGTCCGCGGATCGTCCAAGCAGTCGAGCACCACGCTGAACAGCGCACGAATCCCCTGGCTCGCCGTCGCGGCGGACATCAACGCCCGTCCGCGCTTGGCGCCCTCCGTCTCCTCGTAGCGATCCAGGCACTGCCCATAGAGCCGTTTCTTACTCTTAAATGAGTTGTAGAAGGAGCCTTCGCCGATCCCCATGACCTTCAATAAGTCACGCAACGACGTCCCGGCGTAGCCGTCCCGCCAGAAGAGCCCCATCGCTTGGTCCAGGGCTCGGCCGTAATCGAATACAGTCGCGCGCGCCATGGCTCCCATGTACCACGTTTGTAGCGGGCGTTAAAAATTTCTTGTTGACAGGCGGGCTGGCGGAGGACCAATTTGTATTGGTCGCTACAGATCGGCAGGTAAGCAGGAGACCGTCATGTCCCTTCAAGAGCGGTTGGACGCCTACAAGGCGGCCCCCAAGCCCGACTTCCGCCCCGAGTTCGGACAGATTTCCGGCCGCACGATCGGCGCGCTGATCGCATCGGGTCAGGCCGACCGGGCGCTCAAGGTCGGCGATCATGCGCCGACCTTTGACCTGCCCGATCCTAACGGCGGTCGCGTTGTCTCGGCCGGCCTGCTGCAGAAGGGGCCGCTGGTCCTCAGCTTCTATCGCGGGGTCTGGTGCCCCTTCTGCAACATCGAGCTGCAGGCGCTTCAAGAGGCTCTCGGCGAGATCGAGGCGCGGGGCGCCGCGCTGGTGGCAATTTCGCAGCAAACACCTGCCAACAATCGCAAATCGGAGCGCGAGAACGCGCTAACCTTCCCGATCCTGAGCGATAAAGGCGGCGAGGTCGGCGCAGCGTTCGGTCTCCGCTGGGAAGAGCCGGAGGAGATGCGTGAAATACACCGGCGGCTCGGCGGTCCGTTGCCGACCTTCAACGGCGAAGATAGCTGGACCCTGCCGATGCCTGGTCGCTACGTGATCGGCCAGGATGGCATGATTGTTTACGCCGAGGTCAACCCGGACTACACGAAACGGCCGGAGCCCGCGGATCTGTTCCCCGTGCTTGATCGGCTGACAAGACGGGCTGCGGCTTAAGCTAGCCAGCAAGCGCGCCGGCAGGGGGATCGCCCCGCCGGCGTATGAGCCAGACAATGCGCCCTTGTACGCTGAAGCCGTCATAGCCTGAGGCGGTCTAAAACTACCGACCGGTTTAGAGATTGTCGCTCACGCATGTACATGCCCGGCATTGGTGCAATCCGGTTGTCGCCACGCTGTAAGCGCAAGAGCCGGCATTCTCCCCTGCCAGCCGTTAGGAAGGTCCGCTCCAGGGCTTAGCGCTCGACCCGGATCCGCCACTTAGCGGGAGAAAGGCCGCTACTTAGCCTCGAAGCTCACACCCTATCAGTTCACGGGATCGTCGGCCTGGCTTTCCGAACTCGCCGGCAAGGACCTTTTTGCCGATCGCCGGCTGGCCAGCCTGAGGTATCGCGATCCGCAACGGCACTGGCAAGCCCGAACCGCCATGCTACTGATGCGTCATGAGAGCGACGGCATATGACGGAGGGCGTGGCAGGGCTGCCCAGGCGGACGGGGGGGACGCGGCGCGCGCGGCCGCGATCCTCCGCCGCCTCGGCCCGCGCCCTATCGTGCTGATCGGCATGATGGGGGCCGGCAAGACATCGACGGGCCGGCGGCTCGCGGCCCATCTCGGGATCGACTTCGTCGACAGCGACATCGAGATGGAGACCGCGGCCGGCATGACCATCCCCGAGATCTTCGCCCGCCACGGCGAGCCCTACTTCCGCGATCGCGAGAGCCGCGTCGTGGGCCGCCTGATCGGCGGCGGCCCGCGCGTGGTGGCGACGGGCGGCGGCGCCTTCGTCCACCCGGCTACGCGCGAGACCGTGAAAGCCTCGAGCCTCTCGGTTTGGATCAAGGCGGATTTCGACGTATTGATGCGCCGCATCCGCAAGCGGAACAATCGGCCGCTGATGCGGACGCCCGATCCCGAAGCAACCCTGAAGAACCTGATGGCCGAACGCTACCCCGTCTATGCCGAAGCCGACCTCACGATCGTGTCGCGGGATTGCCCGCACGACGTGATGGTGGACGAGATGGCGGCCGCCATCGCGGCCCATCTGGTCGGGTGCTCGGAGGCTCGCTGACGCCGTGACGCCCGAACCGGACGAGAGCCCGGAGCCCACGCGGGTCGCGGTCGACCTCGGGGCCCGCTCCTACGAGATCCTGATCGGCCCGAACCTCATCGCCGAGGCGGGCCGCCGGATCGCCGCCCTGGCGCCGGGTGCGGCCTGTGCCGTGGTCACCGACCGCAATGTCGCCCCGGCCTATCTTGGGAGTCTCGAGGTCTCGCTCGAGACGGCGGGCCTGCGCCACACGGCCGTGACGGTCGAGCCCGGCGAGGGCTCGAAGAGCTTCGCGCGCTATGCCGAGGTCTCCGGCGCCGTCCTCGACGCGCGGCTTGAGCGCGGCGATCTGATCGTGGCGCTCGGCGGGGGTGTCGTGGGCGACCTCGCGGGCTTCGTGGCCGCCACCTGCAAGCGGGGCATGCGCTTCGTCCAGATCCCCACGAGCCTCCTGGCGCAGGTCGATTCGTCGGTCGGCGGCAAGACCGGCATC
Source organism: uncultured Lichenihabitans sp. (assembly GCA_964249275.1). Lineage (GTDB taxonomy): Bacteria > Pseudomonadota > Alphaproteobacteria > Rhizobiales > Beijerinckiaceae > Lichenihabitans. Next base: position 6,021 of record CAXUCF010000156.1, on the reverse strand, counting down.
AATGCAGTCCAGGGCAAGAACCTCGTCGGCGCCTTCCACCAGCCGTCGCTGGTGCTGGCCGACACGGACAGCCTCGACACGCTGCCGCCTCGCGAGTTCCGGGCCGGCTATGCCGAGGTCGTGAAGTACGGGCTGATCGACGACCCCGCCTTGTTCGACTGGCTCGACATCAATCGCGAGGCGGTGTTCGCGGGCGGGCCGCAGCGTCGTCGGGCGGTCGCCCGATGCTGCCTGTCCAAGGCCGCCATCGTGGGCCGCGACGAGCACGAGCAGGGCGAACGCGCGCTCCTCAACCTCGGCCACACCTTCGGGCACGCGCTGGAACGGTTGACCCTTTATGACGGTGCCCGGCTCGTGCACGGGGAGGCCGTGGCGATCGGTGTGGCGCTGGCATTCCGCTTCTCGGCCGCCCGGGGCCTCTGCGCTGCCGCGGACGCGGACCGCGTGGCCCGGCACCTTGCGGCCGCCGGGCTGCCGACCCGCATCCGCGACGTCCCGGGTTGGGGTGCCGGCATCGCCGACGGCCCGCGAGCCGATGCTGTGCTCGACGCCATGTTCCAGGACAAGAAGGTGACGCGCGGTCGCCTCAATCTCATCCTGGCGCGCGGCATCGGTCGGAGCTTCGTGGCATCCGACGTGCCGGCCGACGCCGTGCGAAGCTTTCTCGACGACGAGCTCACGGGGATCTAGACCATGCGTGGCGCTTCGGCCGAGGTCGCCGCCGGGGGGGTGGACCTCTGGCTCGACATCGCGGTGGTGGTGTTCTGCATCACGCTGTCGGCCTTCTTCGCTGCGGCCGAGACGGCCCTCACCGCGGCCTCGCGGGCCCGCATGCATGCCATCGAGAAGGGCGGCGACGAGCGGGCCGGCATCGTGACGCGCCTGCTCGACAACCGCGACCGCTTCATCGGCGCCATGCTGCTCGGCAACAACGTCTCCAATATCGGCGCCTCGGCCCTGATCACCAGCGTGCTGCTGGCCCTGGTGGGCGATCGAGGCGTGATCTACGCCACCGTTCTGATGACGGTGTTGATCCTGGTCTTCGCCGAGGTGCTGCCCAAGACCGTCGCGATCAACTATCCCGACCAGGCATCGCTGTTCCTGGCCCGCATGGTGTCGGTCGCGGTCGCTGTCTTCGGGCCGGTGCTGAAGGCCGTCGAGGTCCTGGTCCAGGGCCTCCTGCGGCTGTTCGGCGTCACGCTGGGCGAGAGCCGCTCCATGCTCACGGGCGTCGAGGAACTCAAGAGCGCGGTGGATCTGCTGCACCAGGAGGGTGGCGTCGAACGCTCGGACCGCGACATGGTCGGGGGACTGCTCGACCTGCACGAACTCGAGGTGCAGGACGTCATGGTCCACCGGACCAAGATGCAGAGCATCAATGCCGACCTGCCGCCGTCCGAGGTGCTGCGCGAGGTGCTGGCTTCGCCCCACACGCGGCTGCCGCTGTGGCGCGGAGAGCCCGACGAGATCGTGGGCGTGCTGCACGCCAAGGAAGTGCTGCGCGCCTTGAGCGACCTCGGGGGCGACGGAGCCCGCCTCGACGTCGCGGGCATCGCCTTCGAGCCCTGGTTCGTGCCCGCCACGACGAGTCTGCAAGACCAGTTGCAGGAGTTCCTGCGGCGCAAGCAGCACTTCGCCCTTGTGGTGGACGAATATGGCGAGGTCGAAGGACTCGTGACGCTGGAGGACATCCTCGAGGAGATCGTCGGCGACATCCGCGACGAGCACGACCTCGTGGTCCAGGGTCTGCGGCTCAACTCCGACGGCAGCGTGACGGTGGACGGGTCGGTGCCGATCCGCGACCTCAACCGCGTCATGAACTGGGAGCTTCCGGACGAGGAGGCCAACACCATCGCGGGGCTGGTGATCCACGAGGCTCAGACGATCCCCGACGTCGGACAGGTCTTCGCGTTCCATGGCTTCCGGTTCGAGGTGTTGCGCAAGGTACGCAATCTCCTCACGTTGCTGCGCGTCTCGCCCGCCGAGCCGGGGGCCGGCGGGTCGGGATCTGTCGATCGTGCCGGATAGGACGCCCGAGCCTCGGGCATGGCCGTCAGGGCTGCGATGACGGCTCGACTGCGCGGTGCCGTTCAGTCGGCTATCTGGCTTGCAGACCCGGTGTTCCGGGAGCCGAAAGACAGGTTCGCGCATTCAACCTGATCAATGGCGCGCCGGTTCGGCCGGGCAGACAGGAAAGACGATGTCCGAGCACACTTATCGACTGATCGAAGTCGTGGGCTCCTCTCCCACCAGCATCGATGAGGCCATCAGGGAAGCGATCGTCGATGCGTCGAAGACGATCCGCCATATCGGCTGGTTTCAGGTCGTCGAGACCCGTGGCCATGTCGAGGACGGCAAGGTTGCCCATTTCCAGGTTACCGTGAAGATCGGCTTCACGCTCGACGACAGGTAACGCGCATCGAAGCGCACGAGCGTGAGCCGAACACCGTCGACGGCTCGGCTGGCGGAAGGAAGGTCCCGAGCACGAGGCTCACCGACAACGAGGGGACGCGGGCCATGTCAGCAGGAATCCAGCACAGGATCGCCGTGATCGCCGGCGACGGCATCGGCAAGGAAACGGTGCCGGAAGGGCTCAAGGTGCTCGAGGCCGCGGCGCGCCGGCACAAGCTGGGCCTCCACTTCGATCATTTCGATTTCGCCTCGTACGACTATTACGCGCGGCATGGCCGCATGATGCCGGAGGACTGGCAGGAACGGATCGGCGGCCGGGACGCCATCTTCTTCGGCGCGGTCGGATGGCCGGAGAAGATCCCGGACCATGTATCGCTCTGGGGCTCCCTCCTGCAGTTCCGGCGGGTCTTCGACCAGTACGTCAACCTGCGGCCCGTGCGCCTGATGCCGGGAGTGAAGTCGCCGCTCGCGGATCGCAAGCCCGGCGACATCGACTTCTTCGTCGTGCGCGAGAACACCGAGGGTGAATATTCCTCGATCGGTGGGCGGATCTTCGAGGGCACGGCGCGCGAGACCGTGATGCAGGAGACCGTGATGACCCGGACCGGGGTGGACCGGGTTTTGCGCTACGCCTTCGACCTCGCGCAGCGGCGCCCGAAGCGCCACCTCACCTCGGCCACCAAGTCGAACGGCATCGCGATCACCATGCCGTATTGGGACGAGCGGGTCGAAGCCATGGCCATGGCCTACCCCGACGTGCGCTGGGACAAGTACCATATCGACATTCTGGCGGCGCATTTCGTTCTGAACCCGGATCGCTTCGATGTCGTGGTGGCGTCGAACCTGTTCGGCGACATCCTGTCCGACCTCGGACCTGCCTGCACCGGGACCATCGGCATCGCGCCCAGCGGCAACATCAATCCCGAGCGCACCTCTCCGTCGCTGTTCGAGCCCGTGCACGGCTCGGCACCCGACATCGCAGGGCAGGGGATCGCCAATCCGATCGGCCAGATCTGGTCGGCCAGCATGATGCTGGACCATCTCGGCGAAGCGGAGGCCGCAGCCGACATCCTGCGCGCCATCGAGCGGGTGCTGTCCGATCGGCGACTCCGCACGCGCGACCTCGGCGGCTCGGCCGACACCGCGGCTTGCGGCGACGCCGTAGTGGCGGCGCTGGGCTGACATCCGCCGCGGACATGCCTCCTCTCGTCCTCGCGTCGAGGTGAAGGAGGGAGGTCTGACTGACCGCCCTGGAGGAGGTCGGGAGATTCGCCGAAGCGCGTGGCCTGGCGGCGTGGGCGGCAGCCCCGCCGTGCCGGGCCTCTCGCGTCCATCGACCGGATGTGCCAAGCTCCCGCCCTGCCATGCCGCCGCGGCGCGTCGCCGTCGCGGCCCATCCGGGGTCTGATGATGTCGGCCGAGATGCTGGTCAGGTTCTGGGGCGTCCGCGGCGGCATTCCCTGTCCCGGCCCGGACACTGTGGTCTACGGCGGCAACACGTCCTGCGTGGAACTCCGCTGTGGCGAGCGGACCATCATCTTCGACGCGGGCAGCGGCATCCGCAAGCTCGGGCGCCACCTCCTCGCCGAGGGACGCCGGCTCGACCTCGACCTGATCATCAGCCACTGCCACGTCGATCACCTGATCGGCCTGCCGTTCTTCGCCCCGGTGTTCCGGACCGACGCCTCGATCCGGCTCTGGACGGGGCACCGCGACGACGACGAGCATCTACACGACGCCGTGGCGCAACTGATGACCCCGCCGCTGTTTCCGATCACGCCGGAAACTTTCGCGGCGAACCTCGCCTATCGGGACTTCAGGGCCGGCGATGTCATGGACATGGGCCATGGCATCGGCCTGTCGACCGCGCCCCTCAACCACCCCGGCGGAGCTACAGGCTACCGCATCGATTTCGACGGGCGCTCGTTCGGCTACTTCACCGACCACGAGCATGCAGCCGCCGGAGCCGATCCGGCTCTGGTGGCCCTGGCTCACGGCCTCGATCTCCTCGTGCTCGACGCCAGCTACACGCCCGAGGAATACGGGGTTTGCCGCGGCTGGGGACACTCGACATGGAGCGAGGCCGCGGCGCTGGCCGATGCCGCGGGCGTGAGGCAACTCGCCCTTTTCCACCATGATCCAGCCCATGACGACGCCACCATGGCCCGCATCGAGGCGGATGCTCAGCAGCGCAGGCCCGCGACCTTCGCGGCGCGCGAAGGCCAGGTCATCAGGCTCGAGCGGGCCGTGGTCCCGGTCGCGAAAACCGAGCGCGGCGGCATCGTGCGTCTGCCGGCCTGACCGCCCCGCGCCCGCGCGTCAAAAGCGGGTCGTCAGGGCCGTGAGCCAGGCCGGCGACGCATCGACCAGTGCCGCTTCGACGCGCTTGTCGAGGCCGGTCACGATGAGGACCCCAGCGACGATCAGCACCACGCCGAGACCGGCCTTCAAGCCAGCGCCGGCCGCCAGCATGCGGCCGCGCCAGCCCATGAGGAGCTCCCGCGACAAGGTGCCGAGCAGGAGGAGCGGCAGGGCGGCCCCGATCCCGAACACCAGCATGGTGGCCGCAACCTCGACGAGGTCGCGGCCATCGGCGGCGAGCGCGGAAGCGGCGCCGAGCGTCGGCCCGACGCAAGGGCTCCAGACGGTGCCGAGCAGCAGCCCCAGGCCGAACTGGCCCTGGAGTCCGTCGCGCGAAAAGCCGCCGAAGCGCTCGTCCGTCCACTGGCCCACCGGGCCGGCCGCGACCGCGATCCGGGCCTGCAGGGGCGGCAGCACCAGCACGAGGCCGATGGCCATCAGCACCACGGCCGCGATCTCGCGCGACATGCCGCCATCGAGCCCGAGCGAGAAGCCGATCGTGGCGAAGAACAATCCGATCGCGACGAAGGACAGCGCGAGCCCACCCGCGAGGGCCGCCGGCCCGAGCCGATGCCGTGTCGCGGCAGCCCCGAGTACGACCGGCAGGATCGGCAGAACACAGGGCGATAGGACCGACAGAACGCCTGCCAGGAAGGCGAGACCGAGACTCGCGATCATGCCGTCCGGCTCAGAGCGTCGTGTCGAGCAGCCGGGTGATGGACTCGGGTCTGGTATCGCCCGTGGAGCGCGCCATCTCCTTGTCGCCCTTGAAGCCGATCAGCGTGCTCTGCATGCGAACGTTGAACCGCCGCAAGACATCCTTCTGCGAGTCGAAATCCACGTCGAGGACCACGAGGTCCTTGAACTTCGGCTGGGCTTCGAGATCCGAGAGGATCGGGTGCTGGGCCTTGCAGGTGGGGCACCAGGGGGCCGTCACGTCGATGAGGATCGGCTTGCCGGCTGCCTTGGCGGCGTCGAAGGCCGCGGGCGTGAAGGGCTTGAGTTCGGCCGCGGTCACGGCGCCGGGCAGCGCCGTGCAGACCGACAGCACGAGGGCGAACCCGAGGCCGAGCAGGATGGGACGGCGGTCGATCATGAGCTTCGCCTCGCACGGGACGCGTCCGGTCCGGACGCGAATGGTTTACGGCCCCGCGGCCAGGAAGTTACACGATTTCCGCTTGATTGCCTCTCCCGGCGGTCATTCCGGGCGAAGCGAAGCGCGACATCGTCGCGCGCCAGCGAAGACCC
>CAXUCF010000155.1:0-11738 GCA_964249275.1 uncultured Lichenihabitans sp. | reverse complement strand
CGGGAAGCTCGGGTCGTCGAGCTTGACCGAGCAGTAGGCACGGCCCTCGTTGGAGATCTTCTTCCAGGCCGCGCCAAACTCGATCGAGCCGGCGAAGACCCGGTAGTCGGGGGCCTTGTGCGGGAGATCACAGGCGAGCGGACCCGGGACAAGTTCGCCGCACTTCGGGAGAAGGGAGCTTGGACCACAGGAGTCCGGCCATACGGCTATCGGCTCAAGGATCGCCTGCTTGTCATTGATGAAGCCGAGGCGGCCGTTGTGCGACGGATCCATGATCTCTATTCGAAGCTTAAATCAGCGATTCCGATTGCATCCGTCTTGAACAGGGATGGCCTGAAAACGCACCGTGGACAGCCGTTCAACGAGACTTTTATTCGGCGGGTTCTGCAAAATCGGCTCTACTGCGGCGACCGCGCCTATCGGGGGAAGCCTTACCCAGGCATCCACGAGCGCCTCATCTCAGAGCCAATATGGGCCAGGACGGAGGCCATCAAGGACGCGAGCCCGGCGCGGTGTGGTGTTCGCAGGGCCCCGCTCGTCGGGCTCTTGGATGGATTGCTGTACGGCAGGAAGAGGCCACTGTCTCACGTTGGCGGTAGAACCAAGGGCAAGCTTTATCGCTATTATGAGCCGGAACGTCGTCGCGAACGACCGAGCGGTGAACGTGTAGAGCGGTTCAGAGCCCGTGAGCTCGAACAGAGCGTTCTTGCCGCGCTCGACCCGGAATGCCGCTTGCGTTCGGAACTCTTGCCTTGGGCGGCTGCTCGGGAGTTTGTTCGGTCGCTCGTCGACAGAATAGACATCGAGGCTGAGACAACGATTTTGCTGAAGACTGGCAGCATCATCCGGATGCCCGTCATGGGACGCACGGACACGATCGAGGTCGAAAAGCGCGAGCGCAGACGCAATGGTCGCTTTTCGAGCCCATTCCTCGCTGAGATCGAGGCTTGATGGATCGGTGATTGACTCTGCCGCTCGGCCACCCGCCGTCGCACAGCGCCAGGAGCTTCCGTTGGGAGGCCGCCAGCTTCCGGACATTCAGCAGGGGTGACACAGAGGCAGCGGGTAGGCACCTACGCTCCGATGAGGTTCGCTGGCTTGGTGGTGATCAGACCAAAACATCGCCGCCTGATCGAGGCTCCGGCTCCGTCGCACTTGCATGGTTGTCGTGCAGGAGTTTTGACTTGCGTGGCGGCTCAAGGGCGTCGGTCTCACGCGAAGGGCGCGGTCGGGACTGGCCAGCGTCGTTAAGCGCGACATATCACTTGATCTTGCCAGCGATGTACTCGGCCCGCGCCCTAATCCCTTTTTCGTGGGCATCTTTCAGATGCTTGCAAACCTCATTGAGGTATCTTCGCCCGCGGCTGCTTTTGGCCGCCTCGTCGATTAGAGACGTGATGAGCGCGCCGTCGTCGGTCAGACACCCGAAGGTTTCGGGATCGAGACCGTGATCGACGAACCTGGCCACGACGGTCTCCCTGAGCCGGGAGCAGTTGTCCCAGCCCGACCAGAGCCCCCAGTCGAAGCGCGAGGTAACCATCCGCGCGACGTCGTTCTGCAAGCGGTCGTGCTGGAACGCGCGATAGAGCGTCGTGTATGACGCGCGTATCAGCTCGGCCTGCGATCGGGACTTGTAGCCCAGCGCGCGCGCCATGAGAAAGGCGGCGAGGAAATCTTCGTCTCCCTGTGCCAAGTCTCCGAAGGCGCCGCGCACCGCGATCAGCCACGGATCTTCGCCATAGTCGTTAGGGACGGCGTCGACGTCGCACACCAGCGCGGCGCGTGCGATCATTATTCGTTTCGAGAGCCGTCCGGAGGCCAGCACAGCTGCTAGTCTCTCCCTATCGGAGGCGAGCACCCGCAACCAGTCCATGATGACGGGGGAGGCGGCGGACGCATCGAGTACCGTGGCGAGTTCGTCGGCTGACGTCAGCTCGATAATCGCTCTAGCGGGTCCTGCGCGCGACGCGGCGAGGAGCGCCAGCGCTACCCTTCCGGCAGACTCCTGGCTGGCACCGATCGCGATCCCGTCGTCGATCTCCGCCGCCGTCCAGAAGTCCGTACGTTCCATCAGCTCGGGCCTCCACCCCGCCACGCGCCACGCGAGTTTTGGTTCGCGCTTTAGGCCAGCGACCAGCTCAATGGCCGGAATGAAGGACAGCGCCTCTTCGGCCGCGCTGCCAAGCACGCCGCCCGAATCGATGGACGCGAAGAACCGGGCCGGCGATCGGCGCCACAGCGCCGGACCCACTCGGGCAGGTGCGATCGGCTTCTCGTTGGGGCGGGTGCCCTGCTCGAGTGTGTCGATCACGAAGTCGAACACCTCGTCGTCCAGACCGTCGGCCTGCTCGATAGCCACCCGGGCGATCAGGGTTCGGACAGACCGCGCCTGCCTCGTTCCAAGCGCGTCGAGGTCGGCGACCGCACCGACTGCCGCTGGCAGATTGGGCAGGCCACCCGCGAAGAGGGCGGTGTGCAGCCTGCAGAGTGGCAGCATGGCCATTCTTCCGCCATCAACGTCGCCACCGGTCCGGCGGAGGAACTCGCGGATCCGGGTCGTGTTCCGCCCCTCGATATCATCGACCAGGGGCCTCAATCCGCTCGCGGTCATGGTGCTCGGCGCCGTCACCGAGTCGGGGAACTTAGACCGGTTCTGCCGATCCGACGGACGGACCAGTTGGAGATCGAGCGTTGCGCCCCTGGTGGACCGGTCCATACCGGAGAGCGTGCAGAAGCCGAACGATCGCCGCAGGCGCGGCCATTGTTGCATCCATATCGCTGTGAGCAATCGCTCGTCCGCGAAGGCGGATCGGATGTCGGCCAGGACGATCTTATCCGGCTTAGTATAGAGCGATTCGAGGATCCCCGGCGTGCGCTCATCGAGCGCGCCACTCGTCCCCGTGGCGTCGTCGGTAACGGCGACCGGATCTGCAAATTCGCTGCCCGGACGCGATCCCTCCGGTCGGCGGAAGACCGACAGCAGCCCCTCGGGGGAGGTGAACGTCGCAAGATCGGCGTTGTCGATGATGAGAGAGTGGGTCCAAACGCAACCCGGGCGAGGCATCTCCGGCGCCGCCCAGGTCCGCGCGATCACGTACTTGCCCGCGCTCTCGAGAGGATATCCGGTCAGATAGCCTTCAGGCTCCGGCTTGACGCCCGAGCCGGACAGGTCGCTCATCACCACCATCACCCTTGCGTCCGCGCCCGCCATGGGCAGAGAACTCGCAATGAGGCGGTGGCCGTCGCTGTAACCGTGCAGTGCCTGGTGAACCGTCGCCACCATCACCGGATCAGCCATTCCAGTGGAAGCGTTATGTCGGTGCTCGCCTCCGCGCCGTGAACGACCTTGATGCGGTCGGAGGGGCGCTCCAGCTCGCGCAGTTCCTCGGTCGCGTCGAGATGTTCGTCTTTCTCCTGATCCTCGTAGAGGCCCCCTTGAGCGCTCACGCCCCATACGCGCCACGTCCAGGGGTCGCGGCCGTTGCGGAGATACTGGTCGAGGAGAGGCAGCTTGAGCGTGAGGATCTCCTCAGGCGTCAGCCCGTCACCCTCGACGCGATCCCAAGCCGAAATCAGCAGCGCGAGGCGCCTTGGTCCCACGTTGATGTCGCCCGCCATGAGAAACTGCAGGAGCTCGACGACCTTCACCTGCGTCGGCGCCAATTCGACCTTCCACTCCACGACGTCAACCGTCTGCGTCTGGATCCCCGCGGCCTTCGCGAGAGCCTTACGATCGGCGACCCAAGCCGGGAACTGGATCGTGTCTCCGTTCACCACGAGTGCGATCGACCGGGCGGCGAGCATCTCACGCGTCGCGTCGTCCAGCTCCCTCTTTTCCCACATACGGCTGAAATCCTCGCCGGGCATGTCGGGGAAGGACACCTGCACAGTCGCATCCCCGGTATCCTTTAGACGCATGGTCACGAGCTTCAACCCGCCCGTTTGCGTACGCAGCTGCTTTTTGCCCCTGCGCCAACGGGCGGCAAGGGCGTTCAGGTGCTCGTAATTTCCGTGGCTGAGGCCGGCGAACTTAAGCGCCGTCACCGATCCGGCCTCACGCACCATGTGCCAGATGGCTGCCAGCAGCGTGGTCTTCCCAGAGGCCGGCAGGCCGATGATCGAGATGCTAGGCTCGGTCTCGCTCATCTCCGCGCCTCGTCCTTGTTGTCCAGCATGTCTATCATGCGGCCGCTTTGCGCCGGTGGTGTCGGCTGGGCCTTCGGCGGGAGCGAGGTCGGCCCCAGCCAGAACAGCAGAAGTCGGTCTACCCCGTCTCCTCTCTTCACGTTTTCGACATCCTTGGGTGACGCGGCGACCACGAAGCGCTCGACGGCACTGAGATTGTCTTTGTGGCGGGCGGCGATGTCGTCGACCAGCCCGTTGAACTCCCGGTTCACCCGATCCGCGTGATTGGACGTCAGCACAAAGTCGTGCTTGGTGAGCACCACGGCCAGGCGACCACCCGTCCGGAGCGCGCCTGACTCGACCAAGGCGTCGACGATCTGCGGCGTGACGGCCTTGGAGTCGTGGCGATGAGCCGACGACGCGAGATGCTCGCCGTTGATCAGCAGCGTGACGACGTCGGCTCTGCGAAGCTCGAAGAAGTCGTCGGCCCGCACAAGTTCGTCGGTGGCTGCCAGATAGTCCTCTCCCGACCGGTCGCCGATGAAGAGGGAGATGATCTCGCCTGAGCCCGGCCGTAAATCGAGGTGGAAGAAGGTCGCTTCCGCCCCGACGCTGGTCCGCTCCATGTGTGGCACGTTCCTCCGCGACGCCGCGCGCGCGTCGTGGCAAACCTTCTCGAAGCCGATCAGCGTGGACGAACCGGCGAAGCCGACGCCGGCGATCGGCCCCTCTTGCAAAAGGTCGTAGACGCTCGCGAGGAGGCTCGTCTTGCCCGCGTCGTTTGGCGCGACGATGCCGACCACGCGGGAGAGGCGGCGGGATTGGCGGGTCGACGCCTCCCCCCGGCTGAGCGCCTCGCCCGGGTAGAGGGCCAGGATCGACACCGGCGAGGGCGGTGACGGCTGCTCGACACCCTCTTCCAGATCCTCGACCGATATGGGCGTCACGTGGGGGCACTCGTTGAGCGCGTAGCCCTCAACGCACCTCCCTTCGGTCGAAAGATTGCAATCCTCATTGGTGCAGGTCTGCGGTTGCGAGGACATCGGGTCAGGCATTGACGTGTAGATATAGGTATTCGCGGTAGTACAGCTCGGCCAGCTTGACCGCCGGGACCGACATGTCGGATGACAAGCCTGTAAGTCCCTCCCAGCCTGCCTGCCAAGCGTTGATGGAGGCCAGTTCGGATCGTTGCTCTAGCGCGAAATGGATCGGGGTGGTGGCGGGCGAGATGCGCTCCGAACTGCCTTCGCTCTTCACCCAATCGGCGCTCGCCGCGTTGACCGCGCTACGCACAGTGAAGTCGTCTGATCCGATGGCAGAGCGCGAAAGCATGGCGCGGATGGACGCCGGCCCCGGTGACACGGCCGTCATGGTCGCGAGTTCGTACGCCAGAGCGAGCGGGCGGAAGGTCGGGTCGATCTCCTGGAACGGCTGATCCTGTAGCCTGCTGTGGCCGCCGATGAGCCACCAGAGCATCTGCAGTTCCTCCTCGTCGAGCATCATTCGGCGGTGGAGCGTGGCGTTGATCCGGTTCTGCTCGTCGACCACGCGCTTGATGGCGCCCGCCGCCGCGTTGTGCAGACGGTCGAGTTGTGCCCTCAGCTGCTCGCCTTCGATGGCTTCGCTCGCCTCCTGCGGCACGTCGAAAACGATCTTAAAGTCCGGGATCTTCAGTTTGTCGGCGCCCACGCGCTCGTGTCCGCGTCTCGACAGCGTGGTTAGGGCGTTCTCTGCCAGCCCGACGAGATCCATTGGCAGGTCGGCCTTTCGAGCGCCGACGAAGGATGTGGTCGTGACGGCCAGCGCCGCGTCCGGGAGCCTGGGGAAGGCTCCCTCCAGCGCGGCCGCGGCAAGGATCTGGAGCTCGCGCGCCGACTGTGCGGGGTCGAACGACGCGTCGCCGCCCGAGAGCGTGGAGACCACCGTCTGATAGGCATCGGCCAGGTTCTCGCTCTTCCGACCGGCTGCCGGCGCCTTGGTCTGGAATGCGAGGCGCACCAGCACTTCGGTATCGATGTGGGTCGCCTTGGCGGCCATGTTCACGACGCCTTGCCAGCGCGTCTGGCGCCTCGGCCCCTCCTCCATGAAAGCCTGGGCGTACCAGCGGGCGAACTCGGGGGTCATCACGGGCGCTTGCGCCATGCTCTACTTCTCCAACTTGGCGACTGCAGCCGCGAGCTTGTCCAACAGTTTCCGTTGACCAGCCCGGATGATCGCGCGACCGTATCGCTCGGGCTCGGGCAGCCTCATCTCGCCGTCTTCGAGGAGGGCGAGCTCGTTCGCGATGTCGCGGCGGTGGCTGCTGTCCAGGCTCCAGAACCGGTAAAGCAGGTCGCGCTTGTCTTCCTCGCCCAATGCCGCCTCCGCATCCGGCGCCAGCCCATCGCCGCCGACGGACTCTTGCGCATTGCTGTTCGCGGCCGAGGGCGGCGAGTTGTTCGGGGCCGGCCGCGGAATATCTGCCTCTTCCGGCAGCTCGATCGAGGTTTCGAAGACGTCGCGGCCCTGATTGGTGACGATCGACACGAACTGTTCCGGATTGTCCTGCAGGCGCCGTTGGTGGACTTCCGCCTTCACCCTGCGGTCAGCACCCGTCCCCTCCACCTTGAGCCGGATGAGGTTGTAGCCGGGATCGTAGGGCTTCTCGTGCCGGGAGGGGTTCACCGCTCCGGCGCCGAGACGGACGTAGGTCGCCTCCATTACGGCGCGCTGCCTGTGCTTGTGTCCGAACAGGTGAAGGGCCGCGCGCGAGGTGAGCGCGTCATCCACGGCGTTGCCGTCTCGGAGCCAGTCGATCGGGTGATGGATCATTACGAGGTTGATCGTGTTCGGCACGGGATCGAGGACGGTCTGCCGGGGGCTAAGATAGAGGTCTCCGGGATCGTCGTCCTCGCCCTCCTCGCCAGATAGCAGAGTGGAGGTGAGGCCGTAGAGACGAAGGTTCACACCGCCGCCCAGTGGAACGTCCTGATGCCAAAACGGCTTGTCCGGCCAGATCTGGCAATTCAACGGCGCCGCGAACTCGTTGTAAGCCGCGTGCGGCTCGAAGAGCTTCTGGCCGCTCGCCGTGTCTCTGAGCTGCTGGAACAGCTTCCATTCGCGCTTGTCAGCTCCGACTGCCGAGATGGCGTGCTGGACATTCTGGATCTCGACCGACTTCTTGATCATGTCTCGATCAACGTCGTGGTTGCCGGGCACGACGAAGATGCGTTCCTTCGGGCAGCCCGAGATCTGCGACAGCTGCTGGATCCATGTCCAGGCGGTGTCGTATTCGTCCTTCGCACCCTTGAACGCCACGTCGCCGCCGATCAGCATCGCGCCGACCTCTCCAAGCTTGGCGACCTGCGCGATGAGATCGCGCATCATGCGCGTACGGATCGACGCGTCCGGGTCCATCAGGGGATCGAGGCAATCCGGCGATTTGAAATGGACGTCAGAGATGTGCAGCATCAGCATCGTGGAATGATCTCCGGAAGCGTTTATGGTGCTGCCCAGCGCGCTGGCATATCTCATAGGGGAAGAGGATCAAGCTTTCGGGTCCGCCTTATCGCTCCAGCTAAGGGCGCTACGGCGGACTGCGAGCGTTAGGCGTCTGAACGCCAACGCTCGCCGGCGGAGTTGAAGCGATTAGCTGCCCAGATTTAAGCCGCCTCCTACAAGCGGACGTTCCGAATGCCCGCTTTGGGGCACTTCCAGTCCTCAGGCAGTCCTCGAGAATGCCCATGGGCAGGTGTTTGGCCTGCTCAGCGGATCAGATCGACTGTTAGGCTAACCGCGTTGGCAATCTCACGCCAAGACCGGTCGGCCGTTAGGGCAGGGAGGTCGAGGCGAGCAACCAGGGCCAGACAGAGGCGGTCCCCGAGGCTCAAACCAGCCGCGCGCGTCAATGGCAGGAGCAGGGCCGCCCGGATTGCGAGGTCGTCGTCAACCGGCACGAGCGGAAAGACAAGTCGGGCCCGCAACGACCGGACGAATGCCTCATTGGCACCATTGCGGATGAACCAGCTCGCCACCTCGCTGAAATTGACGGTCGTCATTACTGCACTGCCAGCTATGATGGCCTCGAGCACCCGCTCACCACCAGGCTCCTTTCTCAGGTAGGCGAGGAGCGCCGAGGCGTCGAGAACGCTACCGGGCAACTTTGCGCCCCGGCTTCTTAACCGTTCGTGCCACAGGCTCGTGGGGCAGGGGAGGAGGCTCGCTGTTGAACTCCCCCTCATCGCGAACCGCTTCGGCATGACGCTCCGCGATGAATGCGTCCACCGATGATTGCTCATCCTGGAGGAAGCGTGCAGCATCAGCCTGAAGTTCGCTCATGGCAGTGGCCATAGATCTGATACGGACCTCGTCGCCCACCAATGTCACAACGACCGGGTCACCGCTCTCCAGCCCCAACGCTTTCCGGTGCTGAGCGGATATGCTAGTCGTCCAGCGGGATCGATCCTGGTGATGTTCGCGTTCATCCGATATCACGTCGTTTGGGAAGAGGTGAGCTACAGGCCATAGCCGAAAGACCTACGCATAGCCAGTCCCGTTCCCTCGGCGCTCGGTCTACCATTCATCCTCAACTTTCGTCGGACTTCTTGTTGGAGAGAGTGGGCCCACGCCCGACAAGTATCGTTCTGGCATTCCTAGCTCTGGACAAAAAAGCGAGCTCCTTCTGGGTTACGCAGAGCCCTTGGTAGGCGCGCTCCGTCACTTTTTCTGTTTCCATCCTGGTTTGGAGCGCGTAGAACAAATGACGGGTTGCGTGACAGCAGGGATGTCATGTCGACTTGGTAAGCGGGCTTGTCACTTAATCGCTCGATTACGTTGCTTGAAGCGATCGCGAGGCTGGATAGTCCCATTCGACGAGAGTTTCCTTCAGGCCTTGCTGTCAAGTTACCCATGGGTTTGCGAACTTGATCCCGCATCCCTCAAACCCGCCCGTGTCGCGGGTCGCGACGATGCTCGCGCCGCGGGCGCGTGCGATGGCGGCAATCTGACCATCGGCTGTTGCAACGGGCTTCCCGGCGGCTCGGCGCCTTGCGGCAAGCTCTCCGTAGGTCGAAGCAGCGGCACGGTCGAAGGGCAGCACGCGCCCGCCGATGCCTTCGCCGAGTAGGCGAGCGACCGCCTGAGTTAGCGCGTCTCTTCGACGACCTTTCGGCAAAAGCGCAAGGCCATAAGCGAGTTCCGCCTCGCTGATCGCCGTCGTGTACAGCTCAGCCCGGCGCTGCTTTGCAACCCACGCCAGCACGGTCGGGTCCGGGTCCGGTTTGGCGAGTTCCGAGAGAACATTGGTATCGAGCACGATCATGCCCGGCGCCCTCTGCCCTTGGCAGAAGGGCTACCTGCTTTCGCAACAGGTGTTTCTTGAGGTGGGGTGTCGAGCTTTGGTGCCATGTTCGGCGACGCCAATTGCTCGGTCGCAATCTCCTGCCCACTTCCGAAACTCGGTGGCTCACGACCCGGCCCACGTAGTGGCAGTTCGAGTTCGATGCCACCAAGCGGAACGAACAAGCCTCGAGCGAAGGAAGCCAGGTCCGTCGCGTCCTCTTCGGGGGCGGACAACGCTGCCTCGAGAATAGCCCGCGCCTCCGCCTCCATGGACCGAGCGTTGTGGGCCGCGCGGACGCGCAACCGCGCTTTCAGTTCGGGGGCAAGACCGCGCACGGTGACGGCGGCGCCTACAGTTGGCGACGGGGACTCGTTGATCATTTTGCCCTGAATGCTATCGATGCAGCATCGCGAGCATAGCGATCTCTGTGGTATTGTCCATGCTACATGATCAGGTAAAAAGTCTGACGTTGCGACGAACGCACTCGTCATGTCGTTCGCAGCAGCCGTGAGGCGGCGCTTTCCGAGCGTCAAAGTGCTATACGAGTGTTTAGTGTCTTGGCACGCGGTGCAAAACAGCCCAAAATGGGCACATGCATGCCAAACCGGTGGTCACCTATTTCCGCGTCTCGACCGAACGGCAGGGCCGCTCCGGTCTCGGCCTTGAAGCCCAGCGCGAACGATGCCTCGCCTTCGCGGCCCAGAACGGGCTCGAAATGGCCGACAGCTTCACCGAGGTGGAAACCGGCAAGGGGTCTGACGCCCTCGATCGGAGGCCACAGCTTGCAGCGGCCCTCGCCGCCGCCAAGAGGCTGAAGTGCTGCGTGCTCGTGGCAAAGCTCGACCGACTGTCGCGCGACGTCCACTTCATCGCCGGCTT
This sequence comes from uncultured Lichenihabitans sp., assembly GCA_964249275.1. Classification (GTDB taxonomy): domain Bacteria; phylum Pseudomonadota; class Alphaproteobacteria; order Rhizobiales; family Beijerinckiaceae; genus Lichenihabitans. Next base: position 1,414 of record CAXUCF010000155.1, on the reverse strand, counting down.
AATGGTCCAGCGCGTGCCGTTCCTGGTGGCCGAACTCGGCCCCGACGTCGACCCCTTCATGCTCCATATCTACGCGGCCTTGGCCGAGAAGGAGCGCCGGATGATCTCCGAGCGCACCCGGGCAGCCCTGCAGGCGCGGAAGAAGCAGGGAGCCCTGCTCGGCAACCGAACCAATCTCGCCGAGGCTCAGGTGAAGGGGTCAGCCCGGGTGGCAGAGGATGCGCTCCGCTTCGCCGAGAACGTCCTGCCCATCATCGAGCGGATCAGAGCCAGCGGCGTCACCAGCATGCGCGGCATCGCTGCGGTTCTCGACGCCCGTGGCATCCGCACGGCCCGAGGAGGCAAATGGAAAGCGATGCAGGTCGGAGCCATCATCCGCCGCACGGAAAACCGAGCCTCGTCCTGAGAACGGCGAGTTCGGGTGGAAAGCGGAAGGACGGCTTCTCGACAACCGGAGCATGAAAGCGGTCCATGCGTCTCCTCATCCTCGGCGGCACGCAGTACCTCGGACGGGCAGTCGCTGCACAGGCCTGCGCACGCGGACACGACGTGACCTGCGCGGCGCGCGCGGCCTTGTTGCAGCGATCCGTCGTTTGGCCGCGTGAGCGGCCCGGAGTAGGTGAGCTGCAGCCTTCCGATCTGGGTGCCCTGTGCCGTTCAAAGCCAATGCCGACCGTCGCCACCACATTCCCCGGCAAAGGTTCAGGGTCACGAACTGGCGTGAATATGACGCCAGCCTGCGCGGGCGTGGGAGCCTGACGGTGTGGTTCACCGACGAGGCGATCGCGTCCTGGAAGACCGAGCCCCGGACGACACGGGGCGGGCAGCCGACCTATTCCGGCATGGCCATCCTGACCGCCCTGACCCTGCGGGCGGTGTTCCGGCTCGCCCTGCGCCAGACCGAGGGGCTGATCGGCTCTGTCATGAAACTGCTCGGGCTCGACCTCGCCGTCCCTGACCACAGCACGCTGAGCCGGCGCGCCGCGACCGTGGAGGTGCCGCGACTACGCGCCTGCCCCGGGTCCGGCCCTCTCCACCTGCTGGTCGACAGCACCGGGCTGAAGCTGTGCGGGGCTGGCGAGTGGCTGCACGAGAGACATGGCACGAGGGTGCGCCGGTCGTGGCGCAAGCTGCATCTCGGCGTGGACGCCGACACCGGACGCATCGTCGCCTCGCTGTTGACCACCCGAGACGTTGACGACGGCTCGCAGGTCGGGTCCTCTGCTCGACCGGATCGAGGGACCGCTCGCCTCCTTCACCGGCGACAGCGCCTATGATCAGGAAGGCGTCACCGCCAGCATCGGCCTCCACCACCCGGACGCCGCTATCATCGTGCCGCCGCGCTCCACCGCGGTGCCGAGCGAGGCGGCCGGAACCGCGCCCACGCAGCGCGACCGCCACCTTCGCGACATCG
>CAXUCF010000154.1:0-11765 GCA_964249275.1 uncultured Lichenihabitans sp. | reverse complement strand
GGTCAGGGTCAGGGCGATCACGGCAACACAGAGTCTCATCTCAGCCTCGCAAGCGGGTTCGGTCAAAGGCGTCCCTCCCCGTCAATGCCAGCGAAACCATAACGAAAACGGAATCGCCGCGCCGTAGCGCATCATCCCGACGTCCGCTACGCCCGCATGCGGGCGCCCTTCGGATCGAAGGCCGGAGCGTCGAGCCGCGTTGCCGGTCGGCGCGCGCCGATGATCTCGATCTCGAAGCCGCCCCCGGCCGTCGCGAGGTCTCTCGGCACGTAGCCGAGGGCGAGCGAACGGCCGACGCTGTGTCCGTAGCCGCCCGACGTGACCCAGCCGGTCACCTTTCCATCATGCCAGATCGGCTCGTCGCCGATCGCATCGGCACCGTCGGCGTCGACCGCGAAACTCACCAGCCGCAGCGGCGAACCGCCGTCGCGCCGCGCCCAGCCGCGCGCGTCGCGCCCAACGCAGTCGTGCTTGCGCCAGTCGATGAACCGCCCCAAGCCCGCCTCCTCCGGCCCATAGAGCGGGCGATACTCGCGCGCCCAGGTTCCGAAGCCTTTCTCAAGCCGCAGAGCATCGAGCGCCCTGCCGCCCACGTGTCGCAGACCGAGCGGCTCCCCTGCCCCGACCAGCGCCGTATAAAGGGCGCGCTGATCGTCGGCCCGGCACCAGATCTCGTAACCGAGATCGCCCGTGAAGCTGACCCGCCCGACCAGCGCCCTGACCATGCCGACCGCCATGGGCCTGAAGCTCATGAACGGGAATGCCGGGGTCGACAGGTCCTCGACCACGAGGCACTGCAACAGAGCACGGCTGGACGGACCCGCAACCGAGAACCCGACATAGTCGGACGCGCAAGGGCGGACCACCACGCCACCGCCACCAGTGCCGCCGCCGCCGGTGCTGCCCATGTCCGACATGCGCTGATCGAACCAGCGCATGTAGTAGCTCTCGGCCGCCAAGGTGCCGACGACGAAGAAGCTGTGTTGGGCGAGGCGCGCGACGGTGAAGTCTCCGATCAGCTTGCCGCGGTGGTTCAGCATCGGCGACAGGACCATGCGGCCCACGGCCGGCACACGGTTGGCCATCACGTAGGACAGGAAGCCCGCAGCGTTCGGCCCCGTGACCTCGAACTTCCCGTAATTCGAGATCTCGATCAGCCCCACGGTCTCGCGGACCGCGCGGCACTCGGCCCCGACATGGTCATGCGCTTCCGACCGGCGGAACGTGACCGATTCCGTGGGCGCGACACCCTTCGGTGCGAACCAGAGCGGATATTCGAGGCCGCAATAGGCGCCGAAGACGGCGCCCTCGGCCTTCAGCGCATCGTAGACCGCGGTGGTGCGCAGCGGGCGGGCCGCAGCCAGTTCCTCGTTGGGGAAGCGGATGCGGAAGCGGCGGGAATAGTTCTCCCTCACTTTCGCGTTGGTGTAGGCCATGGTGGTCCAATCGCCGTAGCGCGCCACGTCCATGCCCCAGACGTCGAACCCGGGGTCGCCCTCGACCATCCAGTTCGACAGGGCGAGGCCGACGCCGCCGCCCTGGCTGAAGCCCGCCATCACGGCGCAGGCGACCCAGAAATTGCTGAGGCCCCGGACCGGCCCGATCAGCGGGTTGCCGTCGGGCGAGAAGGTGAAAGGCCCGTTGACCACTTTCTTGAGGCCCGCTCTGCCGATGGCCGGGAAATGCGCGAAGCCGACCGCGAGGCTGTCCGAGATGCGGTCGAGGTCGTCGGGCAGCAGGTTCTGGCCGAAATCCCACGGCGTCTCGCGCTCCGACCAGGGCTTGCCGTTGCGCTCGTAGGTGCCCATCAGCATGCCGCCACGTTCCTGGCGCATGTAGATCTCGCCCTCGAAATCGATGCAGTGGATCTGCTCCTTCGAGCCGACGAGTTCGGGCATGTCCTCGGTGATGAGGTAATGGTGCTCCATGGCCAGCACCGGAAGTTCGAGCCCCACCATGCGGCCCACCTCGCGGGCCCATAGGCCCCCGGCGTTGACGACATGCTCGGCATGGACCGTGCCGTGTTCGGTGACCACGTCCCAGCTTCCGTCGGGGCGGGGCCGGAGGTCGGTGACCCGGCAGTGCCGTTCGATCGCGGCACCCTTGATCTGGGCCGACTTCGCATAGGCGTGGGTGACGCCGTAGGGGTCGACATGGCCCTCGATCGGATCGTGGAGCGCGCCGACGAAGTAGCGCTCGTCCATCAGCGGGAACAGCGCCTTGGCTTCGGCGGTCGAGATCAGTTCGAGGTCCATGCCGAGATACCGCCCCCGCGCGCGGGCCATCCTGAGCCAGTCGAGCCGCTCGGGCGTGCCGGCCAGCATGATGCCGCCCGTGAGATGGACGCCGCAGCTCTGGCCCGAGAGCGCTTCGATCTCCTTGTAGAGTTCGATCGTGTATTGCTGGAGCTTGGCGACGTTGGGGTCGCCGTTGACCGTATGCATGCCGCCCGCGGCATGCCAGGTGGAGCCGGCCGTGAGTTCGGCGCGCTCGATCAGCAGGGCGTCGGTCCAGCCCGCCTTGGCGAGATGGTAGAGCACGCTGGCGCCGACGACGCCGCCCCCGATCACGACGACCTTGGCATGGGTTTTCATGGCTTGGGACCTTTCGTCGGGCGAATGGCGGACGGAACTGTTGGTCGAGGCTCAAGCGGTCGCACGGGCCAAGGCTCGTGGTGAACACCCATCCGGCGTGACATCGGAACGCCGCGCGGTGGCAAGGACGGCCCGATGGAGCGCGGGATCGGCCTTGATCGAGGTTTTGCCCGACAGGGGTCCCTTCCGATGGCAGGAGAACACCGCACGCACCCCCTTTGCCGCAACACGGATCCGGGATCCTCGCCTTCCCGGATCAGCATCGCATCGAGGGCGGACCAGAGGAGGCTCGATCTCACAGGATCGGCGAAGACGCTGTCCAAGATCACGCGATTGCCGCTGAGCGTCATCATCAAGGCGCTTCCTCGCCCGCCGGCTCGACTGCCGTCTCCGCGAACCGCCGGATCAGCCAGGAGCGGAACAGGACGACGGCCTCATCGAGGTCTTCCGGTGCCGTCACGAGGTAGTAGCCGTAGCCCGAAGCCAGCCGGGTCTCGAAAGGGCTGACGAGGCGGCCGGCCGCGAGGTCCTCGCGAAACAGCATAGGGTCGACGAGGGCGAGGCCGTCGCCCGACAGCGCGTATTGGACCGCGAGTTGCGCCGTGTCGAATACGATGCCGCGGTCGACCGCGAGATCGGGCCGGCCCATGGCGCTGGCCATGAGCCGCCACATGTGGTGGTGCGGCCGCCCGCCGAGCCGCACGTGCAGGAGGTCGTGCCGGGCCACCATGGCCGAAAGGTCGGCCGTGCCGCGGTCGAGCGCGCCTGGCACGCAGAGCACGGCGAGGCGCTCCATCCAGAGAAGGTCGTTGATGGTGTCGGTGACCCTCGGCTCGGAATAAGAGATGGCGATGGCGGATTCACCGTCGGGCTCGCCCGCCGGCCGCGACGCGATCTCGATGGTGAGATCGGGATGTTCGACGCGGAAATCGCGCAGGATCGGGATGGCGAGCTGGAACGCGAAGGTCGGCGGCAGCGCCACCCGCAGCAGGCGCCTCGGCGTGCCCCGCTCCTTGATGATGTCGCCGAGCGCCTGGTCGATGCGGTCGAAGCTCCGCGTTACGACCGGCAGGAGGTGTCGGCCGGCCTCGGTCAGCACAAGCTGCTGCGGTCGGCGCTCGAAGAGCTGCACGCCCAGGAACTTCTCCAGCACGATGACGTGCCGGCTGACCGCACTCTGCGCCACGGCGAGGCTGCCGGCCGCCGCCGTGAAGCTGCCGTGCTGCCCCGCGGCCTCGAAAGCCCGCAGGGCGTTGAGCGGCAGCCATTGCCGGTCCATCGTGTGGGGGGAGCCGGGCCTGGCCTTCACGCGGGGTCAGCCGATCCGGGTCCGGGCCAGCACGTCCTCGGCGAGATCGAAGCCGAGGCCGGGCGCTTCGCCCAGCACGATGGTGCCGCGCGCGTCGACCCGCAGTGGCTCGGCGAGCATGAAGTCGCGCCGCTCGAGGCTCCATTCGGGCGGATCGAACGGATATTCGAGGAAGGGGGCGTCGGCGAGGCCCGCCACGAGATGGGCGTTGGCCAATACCCCGATGCCGTTGGTCCAGGTGTGGGGGGTGAAGACGAGGTTGTGAGCCTCGGCCATGGCGGCGACGCGGCGAAGGCCCGTGATGCCGCCGACCAGCGCCGCGTCGGGCTGCAGCACGTCGAGGCAGCCTTCCACGATCAGGTCGCGGAACTCATAAAGTTCGCGGGTCATTTCACCGCCGGCGATGCGGATATCGACCATGTCGCGCAGGCGGCGCATGCCCTCGCGATCGCCGCGGTGCAGTGGCTCCTCCATCCAGTAGACGCCGAGCCGCTCCAGTTCGCGGGCCACCTGCAGCGCATCCTTGAGGCTCCAGGGCGGATAGGCGTCCCAGCTCATGCGCCAGCCCTGATTGCAGTCTACCATCAGCTCCAGTGCCGTGCCGACCCGGATCCGCACGGCCGCGAGCGCCGCGATGTCGCGGCGCCAGTCGTCGCGGTGGAAGCGGATCTTCAGGGCCGCAAAGCCGAGCGCCACGTAGCGTTCGGCGGCGTCGGCGAGTTCGTCGGGCGCGCGCAGCGTGCCCGACGAGGCATAGGTTCGGACGGTGCCTTGCAGTCCTCCGAGCAGGCGCCAGACCGGCTGGCCGGTGATCTTGCCGGCGAGGTCCCACAAGGCGAGGTCGAGCGGCCAGGGCCGCCCCCAATGGAACTGGATGTTGTTCAGCACGCGCCAGTGACGCTCGATCGCCAGTGCGTCCTGCCCAACGAACAGATGCTCGTGACCCGCGAAGCCCAACATGGCGTCGCCCGAGGCGACGCCCGTGATCCCGGCATCGGTATGCACCCGCACGATCGTGGCGTCGAAACTGCGGCGCGGCTGGGTATCCCAGCTCGCGTTGAAGGGCGGGTCGAGCGGCAGCCGGTGATGGGTGATCTCGATGCCGGTGATCCTGACTTGCGGCGCCATGGCCTGCCCTCCGTCCATCGCACATCCCTGCCCGTCGACGCCGACGCGTCAACGGCGTTTCGCCGGAGCCGCGGCTCGGACCTGCGTAGCAGGTTGCGTGAGGCTCCGCTTGCCCGGATGGCGGAGACGAACCGCCGGTCACGGGGCCTCGACGGACGACGCGGCTTCATGTCCGCGCCGCCGCCTCGGGCTCAGGCTGCCGCCAGCACGGCCCGGGCAAGGTGAAGGAGGTCGGCATCGCCCGCCTCGCGGCGGTTCGAGCGCAACATGGCGACGTTCTCGGGTCGGGCCATCTGGGCGGCCAGCGCGTCGGGCGTGATGCCGTCGAACTCGGCCTGGAGCGACAGGTCGAGGCGGGCGCGCCGACAGAGTGCCTCGTAGGCCGCGATGAAGCCGCGGGCGGTCGGCTCCGCTCCCATCGCGGCCGCGCAGGCCGCGAAAGCGACCTCCGACCCTTGGACATTCCATGGCAAGGACGCCAGCATGGCAATGCCGACGGCGCGGCCGTGATGAATCGGACGCAGCGAGGCCAGGGCATGGCCGATGTTGTGGGCGATCGCGGTACCGCAATTATCGATGGCGATACCGGCGAGGGCCGCGGCGCGCTGCAGGCCCTCGCGGGCTGGGATGTCGCCGGGCTCGTCGACGGCGGTCTCGAGATGGCGCGCCACGAGGCGGATGGCCTCGTGGGCATAGTGGTCGTTGGCCGGAAAGCTGTTGCGGTTGGTGGCGGCCTCGACGGCGTGGACCAAGGCATCGACGGCGGTGGCGGCCGTGAGGTAAGCCGGCAGCGACACCGTCAGCTCGGGGTCCAGCAGCACCTCGTCGGGCTTCAGCTCGTCGCCCCATAGCCAGCGCTTGGCGCCGTCCGACCCCGACAGGATGGCGGTGCGGGTCGTCTCGGACCCAGTGCCCGAGGTGGTGGGCAGCACGATCGTCTTCAGCCGGTTTGCGGGCAGCGGGTGGGCACCGAGCGCATAGTAGCGAGCGGGTTCGTGCGCCGCGGCCACGCAGGCCACTGCCTTGCCGAGATCGAGCGCCGAGCCGCCGCCGAGGGCGACCACGAGTTCCGCGCCCATCTCGCGGGCAAGGTGTGCCGCGGCATCGGCCTGGGTCTCGGAGGGATCGCTCTTGACGTCGGTGAAGGCCACGACCGCGAAGCCGCCCCGACGCAGGCGGCCCGCCACCTCGCCCGTCATGCCGGTCGGGGCGAGCCCGGGATCGGCAACGAGCAGCACGGGCGCGCCGGCCGGCAGCAGACGACCGGCGAGATCCGCGAGCCCGCTCCGGGCTCCGGCCCCGACCGTGATGCGGGGCACGCGCGCGAGGTGGTGAACCGTCATGCTGGCGATCCTGGCCGAGGAACCGGACGGCGGGAGAACACGAGTTCCTCGCCCAGGGAGTGGCAGGACGGCCTCGTCGGCAAGCTCAGAAACGAGATGCGGGCCGCTAAAAATAAGGCATGCAGGAGCCGCGCCGGCTTCGTCCGCCCCTCGAACCCGCTCTCAGTGCTGCCGCTTGCGCCTCAGCAGCAGGAGCCAGCCGAGCCCCAGCAGGAACACGAACCCCGTGATGGTGATGAACACCGGCTGGCCCATGTCCATGAGGCGCGGCGCCAGGGTGAACGAGAAGGCCGCCACGATGAGCGCAATGGCGAGGCGGGTCGCGGCGAGTTCGATGCCATGGATCAGCTTGTCCATGCCCTTGATCTCGATCTCGACCGTCATCTTGCCCTGCTTCAGGCGCACCAGCATCAGATGGACCAGGGCCGGCAGGTCCGACACCGCGCCGAACAGGCCGGCCCCCATGCCGGCCACCTTCTTCTTGAACTCGCTGAGCGAGAAGCGGGCCTTCATGTTCTGCTGCACGGTGGGCCCCGCAGCCGTGAAGAGGTCGAACTTCGGGTCGAGCTGGCGCATCACGCCGTCGGCCGAGATGAGGCTCTTGAACAGGATCGCGAGGTCGGTCGGCATGGCGAGGTCGTTCTCGCGCGCCATGGTCATGAAATCGGTCAGCACCAGGGCGAGGTTCAGCCCCGCTCCCGAATGCCGCTGCACGAAGGTATGGGCCGCGGCGTCGAGCTTGGCGAGATCCGGTGCGCTGTTGCCGCTCCAGTCGATCAGCACCGAAATGAGCCCGTCGGCGTTCTGGCTCAGCATGGCGCCGATCATGATCAGCAACTGGTCGCGCCGCTTCTGCGACAGCCGCCCGATGATGCCGAAATCGATGAAGCCGATCCGGTTGCCCGTCATGGCGAGCAGGTTTCCGGGGTGGGGATCGGCGTGGAACAGTCCCTCGATCAAGGCCATCTGCAGGAAGGCGTCGGTGCCTTTCTGGGCCAGCAGGGGCTTGTCGTAGCGGCCGGCGTCGAGGCGCGAATGGTCGGTCAGGGGGATGCCGTGCAGGAATTCCTGCACCAGCACGCGCTCGGTCGTGTGCTCCCAGTGGATCTTGGGAAAGACGATATCGTCGCGGTCGACGAAGATGCCGGCGAGCATCTCGCAGTTCCGGGCCTCGTTGGCGAGGTCGAGTTCCCCGTTGATGCCGGCCGCGAGGTGCCGCATCTGCTCCTGCGGCTTGTATCGGGCGAGTTCCGGCCATTCGCGTTCGGCGATGCGGGCACCGTTGGACATCAGGCGCAGGTCGGCCTCGATGATCTTGCGCAGGCCCGGCCGCAGCACCTTGACGACCACTTCCTCGCCGGTCTTGAGCCGCGCCTTGTAGACCTGGGCGATGGAGGCCGAGGCGATCGCCACGGTGTCGAATTCGGCGAAGATGTGCTCTGGCGCGCCGCCGAGATCCTCCTCCATCTGGGGTCGGATCTTGTCGAAGGGCACCGGCGAAACCTGGCTGTGCAGCCGGCCGAGTTCCTCGGTCCATTCCGGGGCCAGCAGATCGGAGCGGCTCGCCAGGATCTGGCCAAGCTTGATGAAGGTGGGGCCAAGAGCCTCGATGGCGCGCCGCGCCCGCTGTGGTGCCGACAGGCGGGCGACGTTCGGAAAGGAGGCGTTACGGACCGCCAGACTGGCTACCGCGTGGAGGCCGAGCCGGTCCACCACCTTGTTGAAGCCGAAGCCGATCAGCACCCCGGCAATGACGAACAGGCGGCGGCGGTCGCGCGCGGCCACGAATGCGGTCTTGAACATACGTTCGGACTAGGCCCCGACTGCGGTGAGCATGTGACAGACCCAAGGAGCCGAGCGAAGGCCCCAAGTCCGGACGACGTGGGGAGAAGCCGCAGGGCGGGCATCGGGTTCCGCCGGGCGGTGCATCCCGCGTGTACGGCCGCGGCGATCACGTGGCGGCGCGGATCCTGCCGTCGTCCAGTTCATAGAAGTCGGGGTTTCTCTCGGCCACAAGGGTGAGGAGGTCCGTCATGATCTCGTCGAGAGTTACTGGAGTGTCTGGCTTGCCCACTTTGTAGGCGCGGAGATCGAATGTTTGTGGATCAGCATCCATCAATAGAATATAGAACAGCTCGAACTGTTCGTCTCGGCCTGCCGGATCGTTCCGGCCGGTGAACAAGTGAAGTCGGGCGTGGGCGTTGAGGAAGGTTGATCGGCGTTTGGGGGTGCCGTCGCTTTCGGCACCTTTGTCCAAGAAGAATAAACCAGCAAGAACGCTGTAAGGGAAGCGACGATGCAGAGTCACCGCTTCCATCAGCATATCCCCGCGACGGTTTGTGAGATTTTTCTGGAAATTCCCTGTTTTCCCATCCCGAAAGTTGATGGTCTTGACCGACACGGCAAGGAGAAGTCCAGCTTCCGGAGTAGCCCAGGTCACATCGACCTTCTTGGCGCCTAATCCGCCAGCCATGCGCCGCTCAGCGCCAGAGCCGCCAAGAACGCCGGGCGGAGCTGGTCTAGCTTCGGACAGACCGCGGTCCCGCAACTCATCAGCGAGCGCGTTGGCGGCAGCTTCTGACACTCTCTCGCTGTATCTCCGTTTGAGTTTCTGCTCCGCCGTGGCTGATGGTTTTGCCGGCAAAGCCTTTAAAGCAGCCGTCAGAAGGTCATCAATCCTCGCCATTCTCACCCCGTCCGCGCGTCATGCGACGCCGAAACAGGCCTTCGCGCGCCCGCCTAAGTTCCGACAAGTGTTCGGCTGGGAGCGCTAAGTGCCGCTCGAGGATAACGGCATCGACCATGTCCACCGCGCGTCCGAGATCGTTCTGCCGCAAAGCGGTGGAGAGCTGAGGAGATATAGCCCGAAGGTCGTCTTGCGCAGCCTCCATCAGTGCCGGATTTGGCGTAGGCAGCAGATCCGCCTCCTTAGGCTCGTGCTTGAGCAAACCTCCGCCATAGGCACGCCCAACGATCTCGGACCCGAGCAACGTAAGCGTGTTGAGGCAGGCAATGGGCAGCGTCGACATACCTAGAGCACGAAAGGCGGGCTTCAGCTTTACGCCGTAAAGCGAGTTTAGGATTTCTGCACCCGCCAAATTGGCGACGAGACGTGGCCGATCGTGATTCATGTAGGTGAAGAGTAGGTCGGGACGCGAAACGAGCGGCACTCGCCACCAAGGTGAACGGACCTTGCATTTGTAGGCTGCTTGAACATCGCCGCACTCCCCGGCCGCGATATAGGCCTGAGCAGCCCGTGAAGGTTCCGATGCGCCCGGCGAGAACATGTAACAGCGCGCTCCCGCCTCTGCCTGCTCGCGCCATGCTGCCTCGGCGAAGACAAGACCTCGGAGATGGCGAGCGCCCGGTGGAGAGATCCTGACAAGATCGGGCTCGGCCAAACCGTGGACGGTGGCATCGGCGGCCGAAAGAGTGAAAAAGCGGTTGTTGCCCGTGACAGCGCCGAGATAGACCTCGCCCCAATTTACGAGCTTGTTAAACTGGCGGCCGCCTGTCAGGTCGCGATAGACCTCAAGAGCCGCGCTTGGCAGCAGCGCGGGCGTCCACTTTTCATCGGCAACGGGTATGAAACCTCGCCGTGTCACCGCCACATCGAAGGCGGCGAGATCCGCCGCATCTCGCAATTGATGGACCTCGAAGGTGTCCGTCGAGCCGCGTCCCTCAGCCAGCAGCAGCACCACTTCCGCAAGAACACCCGGAAAGAGCAGTTGTTCGAACAGGATCAGCCGTACCCGCGCGAAACGCCCCATCAGAAAGCGTCGAACCTGCGCAGCATAGTTGACGGATAGCAATTCGGCTGGGAGCACTAGCCCGAGTCGTCCATTGTCTTTCAGGAATTCGGCTGCATGGATGGTAAAAGCCGCCCAGGAACTCGCCAAAGCGGTCAGCCGGACACCCTGCGCGAGAGCGGCGCGCAGTCCCTTCGCGCGGGCTTCACCCGAGAAGTCTTGGTAACGGACGAAGGGTGGATTACCGACAACCGCGTCGTAAACGGATCGCGGCTGCCGCTCGAAGAAATCGCCGACGCTAATATCTGCACCGAATCCCTCGACCGCGAGCCGTTCACGAGCCTCGTCTACGGTGGCGGGATGGATATCCACTCCATCGATTTGGTCGGCGATGTTTTGGCGATTGCATCCAAGGGCCAGGAGCTTGTCCGCTGCAGGTAGGAGGAAGGCGGCATCTCCACAGCTCGGCTCCAGCACACGGTCAGATGATTCCCGGATCGCCCAATCTGCGATAAAGCGGCTGACCTCCGGAGGGGTGAAGAAAGCTCCTCGCGCTTTCCGCTGACCGATGAGCTGGCTCAAAACATCCACCATCCGTTGGCTGGCTCCTTCGGAGAGGATGACACGCGCCATAGTCTGCGTAAATGTTTCTTATTTGTTCTCACCAACAAAATGGCAAAAGACTTTGCAGGCATCGTTGGGTGCGCCGGTGCCGCGCTTTGCCGAGGCTCCAGCGGCATCAATGGTACCTCGGTCAGCTCACTCCGCCGCCGCGGCCGCGGTGCCGCCGCGAAGGCCTTCGGTGTCGAACTGAAGCCGCGCCAGCCGGGCATAAAGGCCGTCGCGCGCCAGCAGCGTCGCATGGGTGCCTTCCTCGACGATGCGGCCGTCCTGCATGACGAGGATACGATCGGCCGTCACCACCGTGGCGAGCCGGTGCGCGATAACCAGCGTGGTCCGCCCCCTCATGACCTCGTCGAGCGCCCGCTGCACCAACGTCTCGCTTTCGGCGTCGAGCGCCGAAGTCGCCTCGTCGAGCAGCAGGATGGGCGCGTCCTTCAGGATGGCGCGCGCGATGGCGAGCCGCTGGCGCTGGCCGCCCGACAGCGTCACCCCGCGCTCGCCGACCGGCGTGGCGCTCCCCTCCGGCAGGGCCGACACGAAGCCCCAGGCAGCCGCCCGCTCGGCAGCTGCCCGCACGGCGTCGTCGGAGGCTCCCGGCCGGCCGAACCGGATATTGTCGGCGACCGACGAGGAAAACATCGCCGGGTCCTGCGGCACCAGCGCGATGCGGGCCCGCACGGCGGCTGGATCCGCCTCGCGCAGGTCGACGCCGTCCAGCAGGATGCGCCCGGCCGAGGGGTCGTAAAAGCGGGTCAGCAGCTGGAACAGCGTCGACTTGCCGGCTCCCGACGGTCCCACGACCGCGACGCGCTCGCCCGGGCGCACCGTGAACGACAGGTCGTGCACCACGGCGTCGCGGTCGCGCGTCGGATAGGCGAAACTCACCCGCTCGAAGGCGATGCTGCCGCGCGGCGGCGACGGCAACGCCGACGGCGCCGCCGGCGCCGCGATGGCGGGCGTGATCGCCAGGATCTCGCTCAGACGCCCGGCGGCGCCGGCGGCCGCTGAAATCTCGTTC
>CAXUCF010000153.1:0-11866 GCA_964249275.1 uncultured Lichenihabitans sp. | reverse complement strand
ATGGTGGGCACAAGGGCGGGGCCATGGGCCTGGGCGGGTGTGGTCACATTCGCCATCCATCTCGGCATCCAGGTCTGGCGCATCAGGCCCGACGACCCTCGTCGTGCCCTGGCGCTGTTCCGCTCCAACCGCGACGCGGGACTGCTGCTGTTCGCGGGCCTTGCCGTGCAGGCCTGGATGACGGCCGGGCAGGGGTGAGCGAGCCCGTCGGCACAAGGGCGCCCGGATTTCACATGAAACAGGCCGCAAGCGTGCGCGACGGGCGTCAATTTGGAGGAGGGCGCGGGCCGTGATGCGGCGGAACGGACGAAGCGGCTCATTTGCCGTTTGGCAGGCGCTCGACCGTCGCTATAGGGTCACCGGGACGAGCCGCAGGGCCGCTGAGGGAAGGGACGTCGCATGGGCGATCCGGGTGGCGGATCAGGACGCGGCGATCGGACGAGACGCCAGGTTGCGGTGATCGGCGCCGGGCCGGCCGGGATGCTGCTCGGCCACTTGCTGCGCCAGCACGGGATCGACGTCGTCATCCTGGAACGCCGCGACCGCGCCTACGTCGAGGGCCGCGTCAGGGCCGGTGTGCTGGAGGAGGGCACTGTGGCGCTGATCAGCAGGCTCGGTCTCGACCGGCGGCTGCGCCGTGAGGGTCTCGTCCATTCGGGCACCAAGCTGTCGATCGATGGCGACACGTTTCGCATCGATTTCGCGGCCCTGACGGGTGGTTCCACCGTGACGGTCTACGGCCAGCAGGAGGTCATGAAGGACCTCTTCGACGCGGCCGAGACGCGTGGCCTCGACGTGGTGTTCGATGCGGAGGACTTACGGGTGGAGGATGTCGCCACCGACCGGCCGCGCGTGCGCTACAGCCGCCACGGCATCGACCGGGCGGTCGACTGCGACATCGTCGCGGGCTGCGACGGCTTCCATGGCGTCTGCCGGGCCGCCATGCCGGACGGTGTGCTGAAGAGCTTCGAGCGCGCCTACGGCTTCGGCTGGCTCGGCATCCTGGCCGACGTGCCGCCGGCCGATCACGAACTCGTCTACTGCAGCCACGAACGCGGTTTCGCGCTGGCCAGCATGCGGTCCGAGACGCGCAGCCGATACTATCTCCAATGCGCCGGCAATGAGCCCTTGGAGGCCTGGCCCGATGGGCGGTTCTGGGACGAGCTCTGCCTGAGGCTTGGGCCTGAGGTCGCGGCACGGGTGACGCGGGGACCTGTCTTCGAGAAAAGCGTGGCCCCGCTGCGCAGCTTCGTCGCCGAGCCCATGCGCCATGGCCGCCTGTTCCTGGCCGGCGACGCCGCCCATATCGTACCGCCCACCGGCGCCAAGGGCATGAATCTCGCGGTCTCGGACGTCGCCATGCTGGCCGAGGCGCTGGTCGACTTCTTCGAGGAAGGATCGACCCACGGGATCGATGGATATTCGGCCAGGGCGCTGGCGCGGGTCTGGAAGGCCGAACGGTTCAGCTGGTGGTTCACCGGGCTGATGCACCGTTTCCCCGGCACCGACGGTTTCGCCCGCAAGATGCAGGTCGCCGAGCTGAGCTACATCCGGGGGTCCCGGGCCGCCCAGACCACCCTGGCCGAGAATTACGTGGGCCTGCCGCTCGACCCGCAGCCGTCCTTCGATACGGCGGGCCTGCCATGAAGCCGATCCGCAGCGCTTCGCAGCCGTGGCCGACGGGGCCGGGAGAAACAGGCGCCAGCGTGGCGCGCCGGCGCCACGTGCCTGAAGCGTTCCGTCCAAGGACCATGCCGCCATGATCTTCGTCGAGAGCGGCGACGCCGTGATCCATGCCGAGCTGATCGGTAACCCCGACCTGCCCGTTCTGGCCTTCGCGAACTCGCTCGGTACCGATTTCCGCATCTGGGACCAGGTCGCGGCGGGCTTCGCGGAGACGCATCGCCTGCTGCTCTACGACAAGCGCGGCCACGGATTGTCGGAGCTCGGGCAGGGTCCGGTCACGATCGGCCGTCACGTCGACGATCTCCTGGCCGTGCTGGACCATCTGGCGATCGAGCGTCTGGCCATGGTCGGATTGTCGATCGGCGGCATGATCGCCCAGCGGCTCGCCGTGCGGACGCCGGAGCGGCTCGCCGCCCTGGTGCTCTGCGGCACGGCCACCAGGATCGGCGACGCAGCGGGCTGGAACGGCCGCATCGCGGCGGTCGAGCGTGGTGGCCTCGACACGATCGGCGATGCCGTGATGGAGCGCTGGTTCACGCCGGCCTACCGGAGCGAGGAGCCGCACGCGGTCCGGGCTTGGCGGACCATGCTGACGCGGCAGTCGCCGGCCGGCTACGTGGCAAGCTGCGCGGCCATCCGCGACGCCGACCTCACCGGGGAGGTGAGACGGATCGCCGCGCCGACCCTGGTGCTGGTGGGCGACGGCGACCTCTCGACGCCGGCCGACCTCGTCCGGGCCACGGCCGCGCGCATCCCGGATGCCCGGTTCGCGGTGATCGATGGCGCGGGCCATCTGCCCTGCATCGAGAAGCCCGCGGCCATGGTCGAGCTCATCGCCGAGCACCTGGAGGAGGCCCGACATGGTTGAAACCCCTCAGCCTCGCACGCGCTACGAGGAAGGGCTCGCGGTGCGCCGCGAGGTGCTGGGCGCCGCCCATGTCGCGCGCGCCTCGGCTGCGGTCACGGCCTTCGACGTCGATTTCCAGCGCTTCATCACCGAAGGGGCCTGGGGCACGGTGTGGTCGCGCCCGGGCTTCACCCGCCGCGAACGCTCGATCGTCACGCTGGCGCTGCTGGCGGCGCTCGGCCACCACGAGGAAGTGGCGCTGCACGTCCGCGCTACGGCCAATACCGGCGCCACGCCGGAGGATGTCGCCGAGGTCATGCTGCATGTGGGGGTCTATGCCGGTGTGCCGGCCGCCAACCACGCCATCAAGATCGTCAAGCAGACCTATGCGGCCATGGCGGCGGAGGAACAGGAGGAACATTGTCGTGGCGCATGACGGCGGCGTCTACCAGCGTGATCGGGCCTGGCACCCGCCCGCCTATACGCCGGACTACAAGACTTCGGTGCTGCGGGCGCCCCGCCAGGCGCTGCTGTCGCTCGACGCCACGATCTCCGAGATGACCGGCCCCGTGTTCGGTCACGACATCCTGGGTCCGCTCGACGACGACCTCCTCCGCAACTGGGCCAAGACCGGCGACGCCATCGGCCAGCGCATCGTGGTGCATGGCCGCGTCCTCGACGAGAACGGGCGCGGGATGTCGGGCGTGCTCCTGGAGTTCTGGCAGGCCAATGCGGGCGGCCGGTACCGCCATCACAAGGAGACCTATCACGCAGCCCTCGACCCCAATTTCGGTGGCTGCGGCCGTACCATCACGGGGCCGGACGGCTCCTATCGCTTCCGCACCGTGAAGCCCGGCGCCTATCCCTGGCCCAACCGCGTCAACGACTGGCGCCCGGCCCACATCCACTTTTCGGTCTTCGGCCATGCCTTCGCGCAACGGCTGGTCACCCAGATGTACTTCGAGGGCGACCCGATGATCTGGCAGGATCCGATCGTCGGTACGATCCCGGACAGGCGCGCGGTCGAGCAGCTGATCGCGGCGCTCGACCGCAACAACACGACCCACATGGACTCGCTGGCCTATAAGTTCGATCTCGTGCTGCGCGGCCGGCAGTCGACGCTCTTCGAGAACCGGATCGAGGGGAACTGATGGTGCAGCGTCTCGACCACCTCAAGGAGACCGCGTCGCAGACCGCGGGCCCCTACGTCCACATCGGCACCAACCCCAATTGGGTCGAGATCACCGGTGTCTGGGAGGGCGACCTCGGCCTCGTGCTGGTCGGGCCCGACACGAAGGGCGAGCGCATCCTCGTCAAGGGCCGCATCTTCGACGGGCTCGGCAAGCCGCTGAACGATGCGCTGGTCGAGATCTGGCAGGCCGATGCCGACGGGCTCTACAACAGTCCGGCGGAAAAGCGCGGGGTGGCGGACCCGCATTTCGTGGGTTGGGGCCGCCAGCCGACCCACCGGGAAACCGGCGAGTTCCGCTTCGAGACCATCAAGCCGGGCCGCGTGCCCTATAACGACGGGCGGCCGATGGCGCCGCATATCAGCTTGTTCATCGTGGCCAGGGGCATCAACATCGGCCTGCAGACCAGGATGTATTTCGGCGACGAGGCGGCGGCGAACCAAGTCTGCCCGGTGCTGGGCCGCGTGGACCATCCGGCCCGGGCGGAAACCCTGGTGGCGCAACGAAGCCTCGAGGACGGGTTGCCGGTCTACACCTTCGACATCCATCTGCAGGGCGATCGCGAGACGGTGTTCTTCGATGTGTGACGTGGCGGCGCGACCCTCACCCCCAACCCCTCTCCACAAGGGAGAGGGGGGAAGCTGCGGCAATCGTGCAGGACCACGACTCCCCTCTCCCTTGTGGAGAGGGGTTGGGGGTGAGGGTGCGAGGCCGGCTCGGATTTCGGCGGATCGTCCCTGATGCTCTCGGCGCTGGTCGGCGATCCGGAGATCGAGGCGCTGTTCACCGACGACGCCGACCTCGCCGCCATGCTGCGCTTCGAGATGGCACTGGCCAAGGCGGAGGCTGCGGCCGGCCTGATCCCTGATGACCATGCCGCCGGTATCGCGGGGGCCTGCGCCACCTTCGTGGCCGACTGGCCGGCCATGAGGGCCGGCCTGGCCCGTGACGGTGTCGTGGTGCCTGAACTGTTGCGCCAGCTTCGCGCCGCCGTGGGCGAGCCCGCCGGCCGTAGCCTGCACCGCGGCGCCACCAGCCAGGACGTGGTCGACACGAGCCTCGTGCTGCGCCTCGCACCGGTCCTCGACATGCTCGACGGGCGCCTTGTCGCGCTGGGGGCCGCCTTGGCGCATGTAGCGGAGCGTGACGGCGCCATACCGCTGATGGCCCAGACCCGCATGCAGCAGGCGCTGCCATTCACGGCCGCCGACAAGGTCCGCACCTGGCGGGCGCCTCTCGGCCGGCATCGCGACCGGCTCGTCGAACTTCGGCCGCGCCTGCTGCTGCTTCAGCTCGGCGGCCCGGTCGGCACCCGGGGCGAACTCGGGGATGCGGCCGAGGTCATCGCGGCCGACATGGCGCGAACCCTCGGCCTCGGCGAGGCCGAGCCGTGGCACTCGCAACGCGACGGCATCGTCGCGTTCGGGGGCTGGCTCGCCCTGGTGGCGGGAAGCCTCGGCAAGATGGGCCAGGATGTCGCCCTCATGGTGCAGAACGAGGTGGGGGCCGTCCGGCTCGCAGGCGGCGGCACCTCATCGGCCATGGCCCATAAGCAGAACCCGGTGTCGGCGGAATTGCTGGTGACGCTGGCGCGCTTCACGGCCGGCCTCGCCGGTACGCTCGGCGGTGCCATGCTCCACGAGAACGAGCGCTCGGGAAGTGCCTGGACGCTGGAATGGCTCGTACTCCCGCAGATGCTCGTCGCCACCGGCACTGCCCTGCGCAGGGCACTGTCTCTGGTGGCTGGCCTGTCGTTCCCGTCCCGTCCCGTCTGAACCCGAGGTCCCATGTCGTCCCCCGTCATCGTCACCGTGGCCATCACGGGTTCCGTCCCGCGCACCACCGACAACCCGTCCCTGCCGGTGACACCGGCCCAGCAAATCGAATCGACCCACGCGGCCTTCGAGGCGGGTGCGGCGCTGGTCCACATCCATGTCCGCGAACCGGACCAATCGCCATCCTCCGACCCCGGCCTGTTCCGTCAGGTGCAGGAGGGCGTCCAGAAGCATTGCCCCGGCATGATCGTCCAGTTCTCGACGGGGGGCCGGGGCCGCACGCCGGCCCAGCGCTCGGCCGCCTTGGAGTTCAGGCCCGACATGGCGTCGCTGTCGACCGGCTCGGTGAATTTCCCGTCGATCGTCTACGAGAACCAGCCGCCGCTGGTGAACGAGCTCGCCGACAAGATGAAGCTTTACGGTGTGAAGCCCGAGATCGAGGTCTTCGACCTATCCCATATCCACGGCGCGAAACGGCTCGTCGACGAGGGCCGCATGGACAAGCACGCCCACCTCCAGTTCGTACTTGGGGTCAGGAACGCCATGCCGGCGATGGAGCGGCTGCTCAAGATCCTGGTCGACGAAGCCTTGACGGTGCTGCCCGGTGCCACCTGGACGGCCGCCGGCATCGGCCGGCACCAGAGCGAGGTGGCGGCCTGGGCGCTGTCGCTTGGCGGCCATATCCGGACCGGTCTCGAAGACAACATCCGCGTCGCCAAGGACAGGCTCGCGGCCGGCAACGTCGAACTGGTGCGCCTGGCCGCCGACCTCGTGTCCCAGCATGGCCGCAGGCTGGCCACGCCGGCCGAAGCCCGCGCCATGCTGCGCCTGCCCTCCGCCGCGCTCGCAACGGCAAGCGCCGTCTCCTGAAGGATCGATACTCTCCACAGCTTTATGGAGCGAAGAGGAACGCCGGACCTCCTCGCGGCATTCGCAGTGAGGCATGGTGGGCAAACGGCCATTGCGGCGCTTGGCCCAGCGAGGTTACGCTGAAGGATTGGGCCTGTTCCGGCGATTCGGTGCGGGTTCGAGTTCGACCGGGACAGCAGGAGACAGTCAGATGGCGACGAAAACGGCCAAGACCACTAAGGACGATGCCGGGAAGCCGGCGAAGGACACCAAGGCCAAGGCTCCTGCCAAGGGCGCCGCCAAGGCGCCGGCGAAGGCCAGGGCTTCCAAATCCGCCGAGGCGGATGCCAAGACCTCGACCAAGGGCCCGAATGCGGCCTTGAAGAAGCCCCTCACGCCGTCGAAGGATCTCGCGGTGATCGTCGGCGCAGCACCCCTGGCCCGCACCGAGGTGGTCAGCAAGGTCTGGGACTACATCCGCAAGCACGACCTGCAGAATCCCGCCAACAAGCGCGAGATCCTGGCCGACGCCAGCCTCAAGGCCGTGTTCGGCAAGGACAGCGCCACCATGTTCGAGATGAACAAGCTGCTGTCGGCTCACCTCGTGTGACGGGAACGCCCAGTGTCAGGAAGGTCACCCAGGGCCGACTGACGGGGGGTCAGGTAGGGGATCGGTCGAGCGTGGTCGATGGCACTGCCTCTCACTTCCCCACGCTGTATCGGCCTATTACCAACGAAAAACCCGAAACGAGCATCCTCGCTTCGGGTTTTTTTCGTCGGGAGCGGCGGGCTAGGCCAGCAGACAGGCTCGGACGTCCTCACATGGAAGACTGAGAGACCCGATAGATGACATCGGCGACGAGAGCAGCCTGAACGAGTATCCACGTCACGGCGATCAACCCGAGCCTGAATTGCGTGATCATTCCGACTCTCCTGACCAACCGCTTTCGCCGCACCCGGGCGAAACCCCCGTTGCTTTAAGAACGAACTCACGAACCCGTTGGTTCCGCTCGTCCCTCCTGTCAGGTTGGGGGCCGAATGAGGTGCCAATCGGGCGATCTCATTAAACATCCGCCATCTTGCCGGGCCGATCAGAAGGCCCACCTTGAAGACCGAGCACAAGTCGAAGGCCTCGCGAGGAACAGGACAGTCCCGGCAGCGGAACCGTCCCTTCCTGACTGGTCACCCGCGGCCGTGGATCAGCAGCGCAAGACCGTAACCGACGGCACCCGCGATCAGCAGCGCCACCAGCGGGTTCTCCTCGACCTGATGCGTCACGGCATCGATCCCCTGGCGGGAATATTGCCCCGAGTTGTTGTAGACGTCCTGAGCGTAGTCGGTGGCAACGCTCGCCGCGCTCTGCACCGCCTCCTTGGCCTGACCGACGTAGCGGTCCGGGTTGTTGTAGGCATCCTTCGCCGTCTCCGCGGCCGAACTGGCGGCGCTACGGACCGTCTCTTTCGCCTGGCCGGCGTAGCTGCCCGCGTTGTTGTAGGCGTCCTTGGCCGCATCGGCCGCGGTATTGGCGGCGCTTCGCACCGCATCCTTGGCCGGACCTGCGGAAGCTCCGGGGTTGCTGACGGCGTCCTTGGCGACCTTCGAGGCGCTGCCGGCGACATCGCGCACGGCGTCCTTCGCCTGGCCCACCGTATTCTGACCCTTGCCGGAAGCTTCTTGGAACCGACCCTCGAGTTCGGTCTTGTGGTCGCCCGTCAGATTGCCGGCGGCGCCTTGAACCTTGCCGCCGACTTCCTTGGCGGCGCCCGTGATACGATCCGTGTCCATGTGGCTTCTCCCTCCATCGGTCCTGCAGCCAAACCCGCAGGCTAGGCGGAGGTTCCGTTTTCGGCGAAGGGAGGGCCGGAGCCCGCGCTCAGCCCTGGGGCGGTTTGCCCGCCTCCGGAGCGACGGCATCCTTGGCGCGGCGTCCCCGGCGTTCCTTTCCGGCCGCCGCGGCGGATGGTTTGGCAGCATCGAAGCCTACCAGGATCGTATAGTCGTCGCCGGCGCTGTTGGAGATGAAGGGAACCGCGATCGGGTCGGACACCACCTGGAAGGTCGTTGCGTCCGAGCCCGCGGCAATCGATGCCGGCACCTGGTAGAGTTTCGTCGATGCGGCCTTCCCGTCGCTGTCATGACGTACCGCGATGCGGACCGGCACCGTGAAGCTGCCGGCATTGCCGGCTGGGCCGAGCAAGACGCGGCCTTCGACCCCGACCTTCAGCAGGATCTGGCTGCCCGACTTGGTGCAGTCGCGCGCGACATCGCCCATGGAGAACTGGTAGCGGACGTTGCCGTTCGTCTGGTCGGTGCCCGCATAGGTCCGGTAGGAGGCCGTGCCGTCGAGCACGTCGATCTTCGGGCACTCCAGCGGGACTTCCGCCCGGGCCGCCGCCGGCACGGGACCCGGCTTGGTCGTATTGAAGGCGAGAAGGTTGCCGAACACGGAGCCGCCCCCGTCGGAGGCCGGGATCAGCTTTTCCGTCGCGGCGCACCCCCCCAGGATGAGCCCGGCCCAGAGCAGGCCGGCGGCACGCGTACCGACTCGTTTCATTCCAGCTTTTCCTCCACGCCCGGATCGCAAGCCGGACGGCCGGGACCATAGCACGCATCGTTCGACTTTTACCCGCCGAGCGACTGAGGCCGACCCGTTACGGCAGCTTGTCGAAGCCATCCTTGAACCCCGTGAGCGTCAGCGGGATACCGATGCCTTCCTCGGGCGTCTGGAAGATGATGAAGGTCGCCGTACTGCCCCCCTTCAGCTGGTCGATGAGCTTGTCCTCCATCATTACCTCGGCGACGCAGCCGGTCGGCAGGCAGCGCACGAAGCCGGCCCGGCCGACGTCGGCCTGGTCGATCTTGAGGCCCAGGCCGGAGGGCAGCAGCACGCCGAGCGGCGCCACCACGCGCAGCAGCCGGCTCTTGCCGTCGGCCGTCTTCAGCACGATCACCACGAGGTTGACGTTGGGCCGGTCCTTGTCCTCGATGCGCTGGATCAGGGCGCATTGCTCGCGAGGGGCGCCGGGCGGCGTCTCGCACCGCATCTCCCAGTCGCCGTATTTCCCCTTGGGGACGCCCTGGGCCCGGGCCGGGGCGGTTGCGCCGCCGAGCGCTGCGGCCACGATGGCCAAGCCCGGAATGCCCGACATCACTAGGGCGCCCGCGCGACGGACGATGGCCGCACGGCGGCGCGTCGGGAACGGAGCCGGCGCGGTCCGCAACAGTCTCAGCATCTCGCCTCCAACGCTCCGCAGGCCGGACCGGCCGCGGAGGACCGGGCCCGCCGCTCGGCTTCGGAGGGACCCGGCGCTGGGTCGGCGAACCGGCCCGCCCTCCCGGGGTGCCTAACAAAACCGGGACCGGAGTCAAGCTTCGGCACCGGCGCCTCAAGCCACGCGCGGATCGGACCGCATCACGAGCTTGGCCTGCCCCACGACGACGACGAGGAGGAACAGGCCGCGGATCACGGACTGCCAATAGGCCGACAGGCTGATCCAGCCGAGCCCGTTCTCGAAGTTCAGGATGTTGAAGATCAGGCCCAGCAGGATCACGCCCGCCAGCGTGGTCACGACGGAGCCGTTGCCGCCGCTGAGCGGGGTGCCGCCCACCACCACGGCCGAGATCGCGAACAGCTCCCAGCCCGCGCCCTCGATGGGCTGGCCGGCCCCGAACTGCGCCGCCAGGATCACGCCCGCGGTGCCGGCCAGGGCGCCGCTCGACGCGTAGACGATCCACTTCGTCCTGTCGGCCGGGAGCCCCATCAGCCGCGTCGCCTCCTCGTTGCCGCCAACCGCCAGCACGGTGCGGCCGAAGGCCGTGCGTTCCAGCACCACCCAGCCTACGACGCAGGCCGCGAGCGCCATCAGGGCCGGGGTCGGGGCGCCGAACACGAAGCCCTGGCCGAGGTCCGTGAAGCCGCTGTCGTAGGAGACCGACACCGAGACGTTGCCGGCGAGCAGCAGCGCCGCGCCCCGCGCCGCCAGCATGGTGGCGAGCGTGGCGATGAAGGGCGCGATGCCCAGGCCCACCACGGCGAAACCGTTGAACAGCCCCACCGTGAGCCCCGCCCCGAGCCCGGCACCGAAGCCCGCCCAGGATCCGTAGGGCGAGGCCAGTGCCGCCGCCACGCTGCCCAGCGCCACCACGGCGCCGACCGACAGGTCGATGCCGCCCGTCATGATGACGAACGCCATGCCGAGGCTCACCAGGGCGAACATCGAATTATAGGCCAGGAACGACAGGATGTTGAAGGGGCTCAGGAAGTGGTCGTAGCGCAGCGCCCCGAAGAGGATCAGGGCCACGAGGCCCAGCACCACGCCGTAGCGGCTGAGCACGGCGAGCCGGTGCTCGCGGCGGGCCGTGATCACGACGATCTTCCCTGGCGCTGCACCCAGACCGCCACGACGATGAGTCCGGCCTTGACCACGAGCGCCGCGGCGTCCGGGATGCCGTTGGCGATGAGCGTAGTGCGGACCAGCTGGATGATGAGGGCGCCGATGAGCGTGCCCAGCACCGTGGCGCGGCCGCCGCTGAGCAGCGTGCCGCCCACCGCCACGGCCGCGATGGCGTCGAGTTCCATGCCGGAGCCCACGAGGTTGGCGTCGGAGGACGAGTTGATCGCCACGGTGACGAGACCCGCGATGCCGGCGCAGATGCCGCTGACGAGGTAGACGGTGCGCTTGACGCGCGCCACCGGCACGCCGCTGAGCCGTGCCGCCCGTTCGTTGCCGCCGACGCTGAGGATCTGCCGGCCGATCAACGAGCGGTGCAGCGCGAAGGCCGCCAGGGCCACGACCGCCGCCATGAGGATCGCCTGGACCGGGATGCCCAGCACCCGGCCGAGGCCGAGGAACTGGAAGCCGGGCACGGCGAAGACCTGCAGGTTGCCGTTGGTCATCACCTGCGCGATGCCCCGCCCGGCGATGTAGAGCACCAGCGTGGCCACGATCGGCTGGATGCGGTAGCGCGTGATCACGACGCCGTTGAGCCAGCCCAGGGCCGCCACGGCCGTGACCGGAAGCAGGATGCCGAGGCCGATGGCAAGCGGTTCCGAGGGGATGGGAAAGAGCTTGCCGGTGAAGACCAGCGGAGCCAGCGCCCCCGCGATGGCCATCAGCGACCCCACCGACAGGTCGATGCCGCCGGTTGCGATCACCAGCGTCATGCCGACCGCCACGATGACGATGGGGGCCACCTGGGTGAGGTTGACGTTCAGGGTCTGCAGCGAGAGGAAATTCGGCGTGACCGCGGCGTTGAACACCAGCAGCAGGATCAGCGCCGCCAGGGCGCCGTTGCGCCGCAGCGTCAGGCCGAGGCCGCCGGCGCGGTGGCTGAGGGGCAGGGCGGTCTCGCTCACGCGGGGGCCGCTCCCTCGTGATGGCTTCCGCTCTGCGCCCCGTGGCCGCCATGCGCCATGGCGGCCAGGATGCCGTCTTCCGTCAAGGCCTCCCCCTCGAGCATGCTGCCCGTGCGGCCGTCGCGCAGCACGTAGGCCCGGTCCGACCCTTCCGTGATCTCCT
>CAXUCF010000152.1:3642-11884 GCA_964249275.1 uncultured Lichenihabitans sp. | reverse complement strand
GGCCGCCCGGCAGAGCCGGCGCCAGCAGCATGGCGGCCACCAGCGCCGCCGCGCTCGCGGCGCGCCGACCCTGCAGCGGCCGAAATCTGCCCCCGATCAGCAGCGTCCCCAGTGCGTCGGCAACGAAGCCCAGGACGGCAA
The DNA here is from genome assembly GCA_964249275.1 of uncultured Lichenihabitans sp. GTDB lineage: Bacteria > Pseudomonadota > Alphaproteobacteria > Rhizobiales > Beijerinckiaceae > Lichenihabitans. The sequence goes on along the minus strand of CAXUCF010000152.1, from coordinate 11,743 downwards.
GGCACAGGAGGGCGGCGCGAAGGTCCAGGGGTTGGGACGCCTTCAAGGGCTGCCGAGCAAGCCCAAAGCCGGACAGGTCGGCCGGCGCCAGAGCGGCATCGGGGGACAGCGCATTGACGGCCAGCAGCGCATCCGGCGCACCATAGAAGCCGGGCGGATGATCGACCGAGGCGGGACCGCCGAAGTCGGCCGCGACCGGTTTGGCCGCGGGCGGTGGCGCACCGAGATCCCCGAAACCGTCGAGGATGCGGGTCGGCGGCAGCGCGCCCGCCGACCTGTCCGGCTCGGCTGCCGCGCTGCCGGCCGCCTTGGACCCGTCCGGGGCGCCGCTCGCATGCGTCGCGCTCAGGGCCACGATCCGCCGCAGCATGTCGACGAAAAGGCCCGAAAGGGGCAGGTTCGACCAAGTCGTGTCGGCCGTGACGTGGAACAGCACGATGGTGCCCTTGCCGCGCTTGTCGGCCGTTACGAGCGGCGTGCCGTCATCGAGCTGCGCCCATGTCCTGCCGGGCAGGCCGGCGTCGGGTTCGGCCAGGACCTGGCGCGACACGCTGACGTCGCGGCTGTCGGCGAGGCCGAAGAAGGGGCTCCCGCGGTCGAAGGGCGCCAGCGCCTTGGGCTTGTCCCAGGACAGGGCTCCCCCGAAGGTCCGGCCGCCACGACGCAGGTTCACCGGTTCGAGGTCGTCGGCCGTAGCGCCCGCGGTCGGCGCGGCGGCGAGGCGCGAGCCGGCGAAGCGCAGCAGCACGCCACCCCGTTCGACGAAGCGAACCAGATCGTCATGGGCCGCACCCGTCACCTGTCCGAGGTCGGCCAGGACCAGCACCGAAGGATGGTCGTCGAGCGCCGCCAGGATCGGGTCGGGCAAGCCGGCCGGGATGGGCCTTACATCCGCGAAGGGCCCGAGCGCCCTGGCGATGAAATAGCTCGGGCTCAGCAGCGGTTGTTCGATATCGGCGCTGACGCCACTGACGACATCGACGCGCCGCCGCTTCCACCGCCCGTCGAGCAGCGTGACGGCACCGGCCGAAGCCTCTCCCGTCACGGCGACCCGGGCGATGTCGTTGCGCAGTTCGACGGGCAGCGCGAAGACGGCCTGGGTCCTGGTCTCGCTCTCGGGACTTCCGCCGAACGCGAACGCGGCGTCGCCGAGTGGTAGGCCCTTGATGTCGAAGGCCCGCAGAGTGCCGCCGGATGCCGCGTGGTCGTCGGCCCGCAGCACCGGGACCGAAAGGGCCTCGGGCTTGTTGTCCGCACCCGCCAGCGCCAACGGCGTCGTACCGGGCACGAGCACGGTGGGCGGATGCGCGAGACCGAGCTTGACCAGGCCTTCGACGAAGGCGTGGGCACCGCCGTTCTCGAGGCCATCGGCGATCCAGACGAGGTCGAGGTCGGGATGGGCTGCCGCGAACCCCGCGACCGAAGGCAGCGCCCCCGCGCGGTCCGGAAGGATCGGCAGAGGCTTCATGGCCCGCAGCCGATCCTGCGCCTGCGCGGCCGTGACAGGTTCGAGCGCGCGCGAGCCGTCCGAGAGGCCCGCCAGGGCCACGGGGCGCCCGCTCCGGCCGGCTTCTGCCAGACGGTCGGCCGCTGCAGCGACGCGGATGTCCCAGTCGGGTGCCGCCGCGAAGCCATCGTCGATCAGCAAGGCCAGGGGGCCATTGCCGTTCAAGGGAGCGGATCGGGGGTTCCAGATCGGCCCCGCCATGGCCAGGATGATGAGGGCCGCGATCGTCAGGCGCAGGAGCAGCAGCCAGGGTGGTGTCCGGGCCGGCGTCTCGTCTCTCGGTTTCTGATCGAGGATGAGTCTCAACGGTGGGAACGGCATTTGCCGGGGCCGCGGCGGCGTGACCCGAAGCAGAAAATACAGCGCCGGCAGGACGACGAGTGCGCCCAGGATGGCCGGAACCGTGAAGATCAGCGGCAAGCCCAGCATGGTTCAGGTCAATCCGGCTGCGCGGTGCCGGCCGACGGGCCGCTATCGGACAGAAGAGTCGCGAGGCGGAGGAGCGCCTCCGTCGCGGGTCGGTCGGTGCGATGCAGCGCGAAGGTCCAGCCCTGTCGGCGGCAGGCCGCCGCAATCTGCTCGCGATGCGCCGCGAGCTTGCCGAGATAGATGCCGCGGAGGGCACCGGCCTCTCCGAGCCGCAGCTTTGCGGCGCTGTCGACGTCGGCGAATTCCACGTGGCCCGTGAAAGGGAAACTCTCCTCGACCGGATCGCTGACCGCGATCAGGTGGCCGCGGGCGCCCGACGACCCCAGCGCCGCGATGCGGGCCGCGATGTCTCCGGCGTCGGACAGGAAGTCACCGATCAGGAGCGCGCGCGACCGGGCCGGCAGCGGCGTTGGTTCCGGCAGCTCGTCGGCGGCCGTTCGGGCGGCTTCGGGGCCCGCCAGGATCTGGGCGAAGCGATCGACGATGTTGCGCGACGCGAGCGGCCGGGTGAGGCCCGTCAGCGCGACGCGCTCGCCGCCCCGCACCAGGAGATCGGCTGTGGCCAGACCCAGCACGAGGGCGCGGTCGAGCTTCGACTGCTGGGCCAGGTCCGACACGAAGGCCATGGAGGGCGACCGATCGATCCACAGCCACACGGTCTGGGCCGCCTCCCACTCGCGCTCCCGGATGTAGGTGCGGTCGTCGCGCGCCGAGCGGCGCCAGTCGATGCGGGAGGCGGATTCGCCCGGCGTGAACGGCCGGAACTGCCAGAAAGCCTCGCCCATGCCGGAGCGGCGCCGGCCGTGCATGCCGTGCATGACGCTGGAGGCGACTTCGCGGGCCGAAACCGCGAGGTCGGGCAGCCGGCGCGCCAGGTCGAGCGCCTCGCGGCCGTGCCGGAGCGACGGTGTGCGCTCCTCCCCGGGAACGAGGCGGGCCTGCGCCATTGTCTCAGCCGAGCCTTTCGACCAGCCGTTTCACGACGCCTGGTACGGTCTCACCATCCGCCCGGGCCGCGAAATTGAGCGCCATCCGGTGCTTCAGAACGGGAAGCGCCAAGGCCGCCACGTCGTCGATCGAGGGCGACAGTCGCCCGTCGACGAGCGCCCGGGCGCGGGATGCCAGCATGAGGGCCTGGGCGGCGCGCGGCCCCGGGCCCCAGGCGATGAGCCGCGACAGAGGGATGTCGCTCTCGCCGGGGCGTGCAGCACGCACGAGGTCGAGGATGGCTTCGACCACGCTGTCGCCGACCGGCAGCCGTCGGATCAGCCGCTGGATCGCCATGAGTTCCTCGGCCGTCATGGCGGGCCTCGCCACGGCATCGTGGTCGCCCGTGGTCTCGATCAGCACGCGCTTCTCGGAGGCGCGGTCGGGGTAGAGTACGTCGACCTGCATCAGAAAGCGATCGAGCTGGGCCTCGGGCAGAGGGTAGGTGCCCTCCTGCTCGATGGGGTTCTGCGTCGCCAGCACGTGGAAGGGGCGCGGCAAGTCGTAGCGTTCGCCCGCCACGGTGACGTGGCGTTCCTGCATGGCCTGCAGCAGGGCCGACTGGGTGCGGGGGCTGGCACGGTTGATCTCGTCGGCCATCAGCAGTTGGGCGAAGATCGGCCCCTTGACGAAGCGGAAGGCGCGGCGCCCTTCGGCGGTCTCCTCCAGCACTTCGGAGCCCAGGATATCGGCCGGCATGAGGTCGGGCGTGAATTGCACCCGCCGAGCCTCGAGCCCCAGCACCACCCCCAACGTGTCGACCAGCTTGGTCTTGGCGAGCCCCGGCAACCCGACCAGCAGGCCGTGGCCGCCCGACAGGATCGACACGAGCACTTCTTCGACCACCTTCTCCTGGCCGAAGATCACCGCCCCGACGGCGGTTCGGGCGGCCGCGATGTTGATGAGCGCCGTTTCGGCGGAACGCGCCGCGCCATCCTCGATCGAGAGAACGCTGTGGTCCGAAGCCGGCATGGTGGTGCCTCCTGGTACGCTGTCCGGGTCCGGCCTGGGGCGGTCGGCACCTTCGGGCCACCGGCGCCAGATTACGACGGAACCGCCCCTTGTCGATATGCGCCCCTGTCGCATAGTTGAGAGGGGCGGTCCTGCATCGCGCCGCACGGCCGACGGCCTCGCGGCCGGTCCCGAATGGCGTGCGAAGATGGCGAAAGCAAGTAGCGTGCAAGACGAGGGCTCGGCCGCGGCCCCGGGGCTGGGCAGCATTGCGACGCGGATCGCCGAAGCCGGGTCGCGCAAGGGGCCGCCGCCGGTCCATCTCTGGAACCCGCCCTTTTGCGGCGATATCGACATGCGCATCGCCCGGGACGGCACCTGGTTTTACGGCGGTTCGCCGATCGGCCGGCCCGCCCTGGTCCGGCTCTTTGCCTCCGTGCTGCGCAAGGACGTCGACCGGCATGTCCTGGTGACGCCGGTCGAGAAGGTCGGCATCACGGTCGAGGACGCGCCGTTCCTGGCCGTCGAGATGACGCGGGAAGCGGACGGCGTCGTGCGGTTTCGCACCAACGTCGATGATTGGGTGGCGGTCGGGGTCGATCATCCGCTGCGCTTCGCACCGGGCGCGTCGGAAGCGCTCAAGCCCTATGTGCGGGTCAGGGGCGACCTTTGGGCGCTGGTGAACCGGCCCGTCTTCTACGACCTCGTGGCGGCCGGCGAGACACGCAAGGCCGACGGCGTCGCGATGTTCGGCATCGCCTCCGGCGGCACCTTCTTCCCCATGGCTGCGGCATCTGCGCTCGAGCCTCCCGACGCGGGTCCGGTGCTTGGCTGAGGTCTCGACGGTACAAGGGGCCGAGGTCGCGGCCGACCCATTGTCGGCGACGGATCCGGTGTCGGCGGCCGAGTTCGCGCGGCGGGCACGGGCGCGCCTCGACTTCGCGCTGCCGCCTGACCTGTTGGCGGAAGGCACCGCCTACGGCGGCGACCACCGGCTCGACGGCCGCCCGATGTGGGCCGGCGTGCCCCGCGGCGCGGCCGTGCTGGTGCCGGTCGTGGCGCATGACGCCGACGCGACGGTGCTGCTCACCACGCGGGTTGCGAACCTGCGCCAGCATTCGGGACAGGTCGCCTTTCCGGGCGGCAAGATCGACCCCGGCGATGGCTCACCGGTCGAGGCGGCGTTGCGCGAGGCCGAGGAGGAGATCGGCCTTCGGCGCGATCACGTGACGCCGCTCGGCTATCTCGATCCCTACCTCACCGGGACCGGCTACATGGTCGTGCCGGTCGTGGCCCTGGTGGCGCCGCCGCTGCACCTCGCCATCAATCCGCACGAGGTCGCCGATGCCTTCGAGGTCCCGCTGCGCTTCCTGATGGATCCGCAGAACCATCAGCAGCAGTCGCGCGAGTTCTCGGGCCGCCTGCGGCGCTTCTACGCCATGACGTTCGGCGAACGCCTGATCTGGGGCGCCACGGCCGGGATGCTGCGCGTGCTCTACGAAAGGCTCTACGGCTGATGCCGCGCGCCGTCGTCGAAGTGCTGCTGCCGTTCCTGCTGCCCTTCGCGGGCTACGTGCTGTTCCTGGTCCTGAAAAGCCGCTACCCCTTCGTCGCTTCGGCCTGGACCCGCGGACCCGTCGCGATCCTGGTGGTGAGCGGCCTCGCGCTCGCGGTCGCGTCGCTGCTGCTGGCCGGCCTCATCGGACCCCGGGCTCACGGCGGCTACGTCCCGGCCCACATCGAGAACGGCGTGCTGGTGCCGGGCCGGATGCAGTAAGACGGTCCCAAGCCGACCAGCCTTGACGAAGGGGGGAAACCCGTGCCGGCGATTTCGAAAGCTATTTCCGTGCACTCGCCGCCACGGTTCTCGACGAGAAAACCGAGCACATGGATCGAAGCGCGCTACAGACGCTCCTTCAAGCGACGGCGGATGACGCCGAACCGGGCGCCCGCGTGCTGCACGAACCCCGGCGCGACAGGGGCGGCGCGGGGTCCCCAGACTTCAAGATCACGCGTCAAGGCCGCATCGCCGGATACGTCGAGGTGAAGACCGTCGACGAGAACCTGTCCAAGATCCTGAAGTCGGACCAAATCAAGAAGTATCGCATTCTTTCGGACAACATCGTCCTGACGGATTACCTGGAGTTCTGCTGGATCAAGGCCGGCGACGAGATCGTGCGCGAGCGCCTCGCCCACTCGGAAGACCTGTCGGCCCGCAGGCTCTCGCTACGGCCCGAGCGCGTCGGGGCGGTGCGGCTGCTCCTGCGAGGCTTCTTTTCCGCGGCGCCGCAGCGGATCGGGCGGGCGCGCGACCTTGCGCTCGCACTGGCCAGCCGCGCCAGCATGCTGCGCGACTTTCTCACCGTCGAGTTGACCCGACAGGCCAAGGAACATCGGGAGGGGCGGTTGCACGCCCTCTATGAGGTGTTCCGGAAGCAGGTGTTTCACCAACTGGCTGTCCGGGAGTTTGCCGACGCTTTCGCCCAGATGCTGGCTTACGGGCTTTTCCTGGCGCGGCTCAACGCGGGCGAGCCCCAGACCGTCACCCTCGGCAACGTCCGAAGCTTCATTCCCGGCTCCTTCAGCCTGATTCGTGAACTGGTCAGGTTTTTGGAGGAGATGGAAGAGCGGGAATACGCCGATGTCCGCTGGGTGGTGGACGAGGTGCTCTCCATCGTCAACGGCCTCGATCTCGCGGCGATTCACGAGGACCTCTCCTTCCGCGCCCGCAAGGCGATCAGTCGGAAAGTGCGTGCCGAGGACGAGGAGGAGCACCGGCTCTTCGAGCGCGACCCGTTCATCTACTTCTACGAGGATTTCCTGAAGGCCTACGATGCCGCCATGCGGAAAGGCCGTGGCGTCTACTACACCCCGCCGCCGATCGTGAACTTCATCGTCCGTGCGGTCGACGACATCCTGAAGGACAGCTTCGCTATTCGCGACGGCCTGGCCGACCACCGGCGCGTCACGGTTCTAGACTTTGCCTGCGGCACCGGAACCTTCCTGCTCGAAGTGTTCCAGCGCATCTTCGATAACATCGGCGGACCGAGTGCCGGCCGCGCCGACCCGATCGTGCGCGAGCACCTGCTGAAAAATGTGTTCGGGTTCGAGTACCTCATCGCGCCCTACACCATCGCGCACCTGAAGCTCTCGCAGTACCTGAGGGACCAGGGACATCCGTTGGAGGACAACGAGCGGCTCCAGGTGTTCCTGACCAACACCCTGGAGCCCATCGAGCCGCAGCGCGACCTCAACTTTCCCGCGATCAGCGCCGAGGTCGAGGCGGCGCAGAAGGTCAAGGACCGCGACATATTGGTGATCGTAGGCAATCCGCCCTATTCAGGGCATTCCAAGAACAAGGGCACGTGGATCAGCGCTGCAATTAATGGCTACAAGTACACGGTCGAGCGCCGGCCCGACCTGAACGCATCCGACGGCCTTGGGCCGGAACAGCGCGTGCCGCTAGGCGAGCGTAATCCCAAGTGGCTGAACGACGATTATGTAAAGTTCATCCGCTTCGCCCAGCTCAAGATGGATGCCGTCGAGGAGGGCGTAGTGGGTATCATCACCAACCACTCCTGGCTGAACAATCCGACCTTTCGGGGCATGCGCCAGTCGCTGATGCGCAGCTTCGACAGGATCTATGTGCTGGACCTGCACGGTAATGCGAAGAAAAGGGAACGTGCTCCTGACGGATCGAAGGAGAATGTTTTCGACATCGAGCAGGGTGTGGCGATCAGCCTGTTCGTGAAGAAACCCGGTCTGGAGCGTGGTGTGTGGCGCGGCGATCTTTGGGGCAAGCAGCTAGGAAAGTACCAAGCGGCGGCTCAGGGAACCCTCAACAGTATTGGACGGACAAAGCTCGCTCCCTCCGATGCTTTTTACCTCTTCGCCGAGCAAGACGCGTTAATTCGCGAGGAGTACAATGCCAGCTGGCGTGTTCCGGAGATGTTTCCGACGCACGTTCTCGGCTTCCAGACCCACAGAGACGGCTTCGCGATCTCGTTTACCGAAGCTGAGATGAAACGGAAACTCGCTGACTTGGCCGACATGCGCTTATCCGATGATGATTTGGCACATCGATACGGGCTGAAAAGCAACCCCAATTGGAGCGCTCCTGCTCGGTCCGCCGCGCGTCGGGGCGAGGCCACCGCACCACAACTCGTCGCCTATCGCCCGTTTGACAATCGCTGGAGTGAGTTCAGCGAACTAACCATGGATCGCCCC
>CAXUCF010000152.1:0-3632 GCA_964249275.1 uncultured Lichenihabitans sp. | reverse complement strand
GCGAACTTCTCGATCACGTCGCTGGTCGCAAGAACCTCTGCCTTTTGGTGCCGAGGCAAATTGGTACGCCAACTTGGCAACACGCGTTTGTGGCGAGTGACCCCGCAGAAAGCTGCGTGACCTCCAGCAATACGAAGTCGCAGAACTATGTGTTTCCGAAATGGACATACGGCCCTGGCCAAAGGCCGGAGAAAAACCTTTCCCCCAACCTTTGTGCTTTTCTCGACGAACGGTACGAGCACCATTACACCCCGAGGAAATCCTCGGCTATACTTACGCCATCCTGCACGCGCCGACGTATCGCACGCGCTACGCCGAGTTTCTGCGTGGAGATTTCCCTCGCATTCCCTTTCCCGAGGCGGCAGACGATTTCGAAGCGTTGTCGGCCCTCGGCTGGGCGCTGGTGCAGGCGCACCTGCTACGCGAAGTGCCGCGCTCGGGTCTTGCCGACTTTCACGGCAAGGGCGATCGCACGGTCGACACGGTGCGCTACTCGCCCGAGGAAGAGGCGGTCTGGATCAACAAGACCCAGAACTTCGCGCTCGTTCCGGATCCCGTGTGGGGGTTCCACATCGGCGGCTATCAGGTGCTCGACAAGTACCTGAAGTCGCGCAAGGGCCGTGTCCTGTCGCTCGATGAAATCAACCACGTGAGCGCCGTCGCCGACAGCCTCGCTTTCACCATCGAGCAGATGGCGAAGATCGACACGGCCTACCGGGCGGCGTTTCCGAACAGGGGATAAGCTCCTCGCGCCACTCGCGTCCGCCGCGATCATGACCCATGGTGCGAAACGCACAGCGCGCGAGCGAGGACCCCATGAACCAACCTGACCTCTTCGCCGCAGAGCCGTCCCCGCCAGCCTACCGGCCCGACCCTGCCAAGGTGCGCTCGCGCCTGGAGCGCATCCTTGGAGAGGCACGTGCCGCCGACACCCTCCCTTGGGAGCCGACCCGCGTCAGCCTTTACCGCACCATCGTGCCGGACATGACGCAATGGCTGCCCGACGAGGAAGCCGCACGCTGGCGCGCGGATTTCGAAGCGGAGCTGGCCCGCTTGAACGTTGCCGCTTGAGGAGGACGAACGCCGAGTTCCGGGTTCCGGGTTCGTGAATGATAAGTTGGGTGTCCAAGGCTCGCATCCGCTCGGTTCGGTTTCGGTAGTCGTCGCCCTCGCGGTCCAGCCTCGTCCCGAGCCTACTCGCCACGTCCCTTCGCGCGTTCCCGGTCGATCAGCGCGACGAAGCGGCGGAAGAGGGCGTGGCTGTCGTGCGGGCCGGGCGAGGCCTCGGGGTGGTACTGGACCGAGAAGGCGGGCCGGTCCGACAGCGCGATGCCGCAGTTCGTCCCGTCGAACAGCGACGCGTGGGTCTCGACCGCCTCGGGCGGCAGGGTCGCGGGGTCGACCGCGAAGCCGTGGTTCATCGACACGATCTCGACTTTGCCGGTGGTGTGGTCCTTCACCGGATGGTTGGCGCCGTGGTGGCCCTGGTGCATCTTCACGGTCCTGCCGCCGAGCGACAGCGCCAGCAGCTGGTGGCCGAGGCAGATGCCGAAGGTCGGCACCCTGCGGTCGACGATGTCGCGGATCACCGCGCCGGCGTAGCGGGCCGTCTCCTCTGGGTCGCCGGGGCCGTTCGACAGGAACACGCCGTCGGGCTTCAGCGCCATGATGTCGGCGGCCGTGGCGCTGGCCGGCACGACCGTCACGGCGCAACCCGCCTCGGCCAGGAGGCGCAGGATGTTGCGCTTGATGCCGTAGTCGACCGCCACCACGTGGCGGGTCGGCGCCCGCTGGCGCCCGAACCCGCCATCGAGGCTCCACACCGTCTCGTCCCATTCGGAGCGTTCTGCCGAGGTGACGTCGGGCACGAGGTCGGTGCCCTCGATGCCGTGCCAGCCGGCTGCCCGGGCCAGCAGCGCGGCCCGGTCGAACACGCCGTCCGGATCGTGGGCGATGACGGCGTTGGGCATGCCGCGGTCGCGGATCAGCGCCGTCAGGGCGCGGGTGTCGATGCCGCCGATGCCGATGATGCCGCGCAGTCGGAGCCACTGGCCGAGCGGCGCCCGGGCGCGGTGGTTCGACGGCGCCGTGATGGCGGCGTGGAGCACGACGCCGCGCACGCCGGACGCCCCGGCGCCGAGCGTCTCCATATCGTCGTCGTTGATCCCGACGTTGCCGATATGCGGGAACGTGAAGGTGATGATCTGATCGCAATAGGAGGGGTCGGTGAGGATCTCTTCGTAACCCGTCATGGCGGTGTTGAAGCACACCTCGCCGACCGCCGATCCGACCGCGCCGAAGCCCGTGCCTTCGAGGATGGTGCCGCCCGCCAGGACGAGCAGCGCCGTCGCCCTGGGTTCGACCCAGCCGTCATCGTCGGCGGCGTCGCCGGCCGCGGTCCCTTGTCCATCGCTCATCGGCGCATTACACCCGCGTCGCGGCAGGCGGAGATGGCCCGGCGGGGGTCCGCCGGCCGAGCACCGTCCCGCCCCCCGCGTTCTTGAGAAGATCGTCCACCGCATAAAGGCCGCGCCCGCGAGGGTCAATCGCGGTCGGCACGCCGTCGATGGAGAGCTTGGAGGAAGCCATGCGTGAAGACCTTCCCACCCTCATGAAGGAAGCCATGAAGAGCGGCGACAAGCCCCGGCTCGGCGCGCTTCGCCTGATCGCGGCCGCCATGAAGGACCGCGAGATCGAGACGCGCGGCACCGGCAAGGTGATGACCGAGGATGACGAACAGGCCGTGCTGCGCAAGATGGTGAAACAGCGCCAGGACTCGATCGTCGCCTACGAAGGTGCCGGCCGCGACGAACTCGCCGCCCAGGAGCGGCAGGAGATGGCGGTGTTGGCGGAGTTCCTGCCCCAACAGATGGATCCGGAAGCCACCCGCGCCGCCATTGCCGACGCCATCGCCGAGACGGGTGCGGCCGGCCCGAAGGACATGGGCAAGGTGATCGCGGCCGTGAAAGCCAAGCACGCGGGACGGATCGATTTCGGCAAGGCGAGCGGCATCGTCAAGGAGATGCTGATGAAGCTCGACTGAGGCAGACGCGGCCGCCGCGTCCTGGAGCAGGCGCGGCCGTCGCGTCACGCGATTGTCATGGCGATCCAACATGCGATAGGGAGCCTGGGGGCGTCCTCGCGCGCCCCCGACAAGCCGGACATCCGCATGGCATCGAAGTTCGTGGCCTTCACGTCGCTCGGCCGGCGCGCGCTGCCGAACCAGTGGGACGTGATCGCGCTGTCGTTGATCTTCGGGCTGTTCGTGCTGGTCGTCCACGGCTCGCGCGGCATGGTGGTGCCGCTGCCCTCGCCCGACACGGCGCCGATCACGCTCGATTATGCCTATCTGCCCTACTACGCGCTGCGCACCACGCTGCGCATGTTCCTGGCGCTGGCCGCATCGCTCGTGTTCACGCTGACCTACGCGACCGTGGCGGCCAAGAGCCGGCGGGCCGAGATGGTCATGATCCCGCTGCTCGACGTGCTGCAGTCGGTGCCGATCCTGGGCTTCCTGAGCTTCACGGTCACGTTCTTCCTGGGCTTGTTTCCGGGCAGCGTCCTGGGGGCCGAACTGGCCGCCATCTTCGCCATCTTCACGAGCCAGGCCTGGAACATGGCCTTCTCGTTCT
>CAXUCF010000151.1:0-12127 GCA_964249275.1 uncultured Lichenihabitans sp. | reverse complement strand
AGTACTACATCCAGGGCTCGGCCCGCATGACCGTGTTCAACACCGGCCCCCACGCCAATACGACCGACTTCCGCCCCGGCGACGTCGGCGTGGTGCGCAAGAGCTTTGGCCACTACGTCGAGAACACCGGCGCGGACACCCTGGTGTTCGTGGAGGTGTTCCGGGCCAGTCGCTACGAGGAGGTGTCGCTGGCCCAGTGGATCAGTCACGCGCCGCCTGACTTAGTGGCGCAGCACCTCAATATCTCGCCGGAGGTGCTGAAGCGCTTCCCCCAGGTCACGCAGGGGATCGTGCCGCTGCGACGTTGACGACGACAGCGTCCGCACGGGAGCGATGAGGTCGCTACGCAAGGGCCGACCCGCGTGCCGCCGCGCGGCCCGGCGGCGCCATTAGCCCCCCGCAGCACCAACGCAATCCGTTCCTCAAAGGGACGACCGCCCCTGAACGTTGAAGGGCAAACGGCCCTTCGTTGCTGACAGCCATATCGGATTCGGAGAACGACCATGCAGATACTTTTCAAGGACAAGTCTTTCGCGTTCGAGCTTGTCCGGAATCTTGGCTTCATATACTACGGCGGCGCCGACCTGGGTGAGATGGTAGCGACCTGCAGCAAAATCAGGGAGGGCGACTTCGAGAGCTGGTTCAAGGAATGGGATGAACTTGGTCATCGGTTGCTCGCTCGTGCCAACGCTAACCTCCACGCAGGACACCGACAGAGCGCCATAGAGGCCTACCTTCACGCCTCCACCTATTTTCGAATGGCCGAGTTCTATCTGCACGGGAATCCGGGTGATCCTCGCATCCTTTCGGAGGCGAAAGCCTCGGCACACGCTTACGCCAAGGCGGCCGAGCTTATCGGGCCCACCTGGGAAAGGATCGAGATCCCCTACGAGGGCACGACCCTTCCAGGCTATTTCTATAAGGCAGACGATTCCAGCAAACCACGTCCCACGCTGATCTTCCACGGCGGCTTCGATTCGAGCAACGAGGAGCTATTCTACTTTGCCGCCGCCGGTGCCGTGCGCCGCGGCTACAATTGCCTGACCTGGGATGGTCCTGGACAGGGCCTTCCCGTCCGGGAGCAGAAGCTCTACTTCCGCCCCGACTGGGAAGCGGTCGTGACTCCGGCCGTCGATTACGCGCTTACTAGGTCCGACGTCGACGGCGACAATCTGGCGCTGATGGGCATGAGTCTCGGCGGCTATTTCGCCGCCCGGGCCGCCGCGTTCGAACACCGTTTCAAGGCTGCCATCCTCTTCGACGGTGTCTACGACTGGTTCGAAAGCCTCCGTGCCACGCTGCCGGCCGACGCCGTCGCCGCCTGGGATGCCGACAACGCCATCAAGTGTGAAGAAATCGTTCACAAGGCCATGCAGACCGACACGAATCTGCGATGGATGGTGACGCAGGGCATCTGGAGCTATGGCGCAGCCAGCCTGTCAGAGTTTCTGAACAAGAGCAGGAAATACACGATGGAGGGGATAGCCGGGCAGATTAGCTGTCCGTGCCTTGTTCTTGACGCTGAAGGCGACATGTTCTTTCAGGGACAGCCCCAGAAAATCTACGACAGGCTCCGAGTGCCCAAGCAGCTTTTCAAGTTCACCGCGCAGGACGGCGCGGAAAACCACTGCCAGTCCGGCGCCATCTCATATCTTCACAACGTCGTGTTCAATTGGCTCGACGACACGCTCAAACAGGAAATGCGCTGAGTATATTGGGTTCCGACGCATGGCAGTTACGAGAGTCTAGAGCCGTTGCCCTTCGGGCTGAATCGGGTGGGTAGCGCCCGGGCGAATGTTGTGATTCGTGACCTCTGGACCACGGAAGAGCGACGATGGCCGGAGCCCTATCATTGGATCTGCGCGAGTGGGTGATCGCCGCCATCGAGGGTGGCGCCCCTTGTCCCGAATCGGATGTTTGAGGTGGACCCCGTCTGTGGGACCGCCTGAGCCGCTTTGTTAGTTGGAGGTCGATCGCTCCCCAGCCTTTCTGATCATGCGGCTAAAGCCGCCTTCCGCGTCTGCTGCTGTGGTGATGTAGGAAACGCGGTAGCGTTGTACATCATCTCCGCGGCCCCTTCGGTCGGGGCCGCCGCCGCCGTGCCGGTGCGCCAGACCAGCATCGGAGCCCGATGTCCGAGCGCCTAGTGAAACAGCTGTTCGTTGTAGAATGTGATCCACGCCGCGATGCCGGCCTTGGCTTCGCGGCCGTCGGCATAGGCCTTGAGATAGAGGTCCTCGTGCTTCATCGAGCGCCAGAGCCGCTCGATGAACACGTTGTCCATCCAGCGCCCTCGTCCGTCCATCGAAATCCGGATGCCGGACCGCTCGAGCCTGCCGGTGAAGTCCCGCCCGGTGAACTGGCTTCCCAGGTCGGTGTTGAAGATCTCCTCCGGCCGGCCATGGCGCGCCAAAGTGTCCTCGAGCGCCGCGACGCAGAACGACGCGTTCATCGTGTTCGACAGCCGCCACGACAGCACCACCCGGCTCGACCAGTCCATGACGGCCACGAGGTAGAGGAAGCCGCGACCGACCGGCAGGTAGGTGATGTCGGCGCACCAGACGTGGTTTGGCCGCTCGATCTTGAGATCGCGCAGCAGATTGGGTTAGATCTTTGGTTTTCACCCAATTTGCCGGGGCAGCTAGCCAACGGTTATCATGGTCGAAATCCGCAAGTTTCGACCGCTTTCCGGAAGATCGCCGCGCTTGCCTGAACCATCGTGGGGCGATCAGGATCAGAGGCGCGGCGATGGCTGACAACCCCGACTTCGGCACGTTCGGCAGGTTCGAGGAAACCCCGTTGGAGGCCATGTCGCCGGAAATGAAGGACGCCTATGACTGCACCATGATCCTTCGGGGTCAGGTGCCAGGACCTCACAAGATTTGGCTGGCCAACCCGAAGCTGTCCAAGACGATCGTCCCGACAGGCGCCTACTTCCAAACGGAATCGACGCTGACGAAGGCCGAGATCGAGATCGTCACGAACGTCATCAACGCGCGCTGGCTGGCCGCCTATTCCAACTATGAGCACGAGAAGATCGGCGAGGACGCGGGCCATCTGCCACCCGAGAAGGTCCAGGCGCTCATCGCGGGGCAGCCGACGTCCTTCGCCGATGCCCGGCAGCAGCTGGTGTATGAGCTCGCCTCGGCCCTGGCCGGCCCGCGCCTCGTGCCACGCGGGATGTACAAGCGCGCTAAGACGCTTCTGGGCGACGCGGGGGTCGTGGACGTCACCGTCCTGATGGGGTGGTTCACCGCGGTGTCGCTGACGCTGATGGCCTATGACGTGCCGTCCGAAGCCGTCGGGTTGAAGCAATAGCGATGGGGAGGCGGTGATGGGCTCACACGGTCTAGGTGGTCGCGTACCCCTCTTAAACCCTGAGGAGCTGACCGTGGCTCAGAGGTCAACCTACGAGATCATGGACAAAACCATGGTGTCCTGGGCCGACTCCTCCGGCTTTGTCGCGAAGCTGGCCGACGGCAAGCTGGTCGGCCCCTTTAACGGCTTTCTGCTGAGCCCCGAGATTACCGCCTCGTTCCTGCAGTTGCAGAACGCCGAGCAGAAGCACACTACGCTGACCGAGCGGATTCGGCAGACGGTGATCCTGACCGTCGGAGCGGTGTGGCAGTCGAACTACGAGCGGTACGCCCATTCCGCCGTCGCCCTCAAGGCCGGAATCCCAGCCAGCGCCATCCGCGCCCTCGTCGCCGGCGAGCCCGCGGCCGAACTCGGGGACAAGGAGCGATTGGCGCAGCGGTTCACCTGGAAGCTCACGGCCGAGCGGGAGGTCGATGACGACCTTTACGCTGAAGCGGAGGCCAGCTTCGGGACGCAGGGAATCGTGGACGTCATCTACCTCGCGGGATGCTACGATACGATCTCGTCATTGCTGAACACCTTCAGGGTTCCCGTCCCCGAATAGCTGGCTCCGTCCCGCTCTGGCGAGCTCCGGTCGCGTGCGCTGGAGCGCAGCCTTATCGCGGCGGCGCACCGGACGACGCCTCCACGACCGTCTCACATCCTGCAGCAGCACTGAAGGAAAGCTTGATGTCGCACAACAAGGCTCCTCAGGCGCGCATCACGATCGTCGCCGAATTTCCCGAGCAGTACTTCCTCGAGAATTTGGTCGTCCGAGAGGATGGGTCCATGCTTGTCACCGTCCTGAACAAGAAGGAGCTTTGGTACGTCCCGCGGCCAGCTTGTGACGGTCGTGTCGCCGCCGTCCGCATCCACAGCTTCGACGAGCCGACGACGGGCATCGCCGAGATCGAGCCGGACGTGTTCTACATCCTGTCAGGCAACATTTACACGACCCACGAGAGCTACGTACACCGGCTGGATCTGAGGACGTGGACGCCGGGGCTTCCGGTTGAGCCCAAGCTTTTGCGCCAGTTCCCGCGCGAAGCTCGAGGCCTGAATGGTTGCTGCTTGGTCGGACCGCGCGTGCTTCTGGTCAGCGACTGCTTCGCCAGCCTGATCTGGCGCCTCGACCTGCCCGAAGGCGACGGCGCGCCTGAGATCCGGGTCTGGCTGGAACACGACAGCATGGGCTATTTCCCCGGCAAGATGAAACCCGAACAGCCGGGCGTGAACGGCGTCCGTTACGCCAGAAGGACGAACCACCTCTATTACAGCGCGACCGCGAAGAAGCTTCTGATGCGGGTGAAAGTCGATCCCGCCACGCTGGACCCCGCGGGAGAGCCTGAACTCGTCGTGGCCGGCCGAATGGGCGACGACTTCTGCCTCGACGAAGATGCGAAGGTCATCTATCTCACGACGCATCGGCAGAACACCATCGACGTCGTCTCGATGGACCCCGGATACAACAGCGGGTTCACCCAGAGCGTCGCGGGCGATCCTTTCACCGAAGAGTTGATCGGTCCTTCGAGCGGGGTATGGGGACGGGGCTCGGGCGACTACGGCCAGGTGGCATACTTCATCATGGACGGAGGGACCGCCTCACCGCCGCCTGGCGGCCCGAGACCGGCGAAGCTGGTGCGGGTGGACCTTCAACCGCTCACCGGCACCTTCCCGGGGGCTGATGCGTGACCGACCGGAAGCGGATCCGCAAGATCTTGCGCGGGGTCGACCCTGCGCCGGCCGACGGCGGACTGTTCGTCCCGACACGGCTACCGCGCGAGTGAGACCCCACCTCGACGTCCTTGATCCCGCGACGCTCGCGACCTGCTTCCGGCTCGCCGACCACCCTTCCGACCTCGATCGAGATAACCTTCCATGAGCCAGAAACACGTCGGGCAGATCATCGTGGAGGCCCTGGAGGAGGCGGGCGTCGCGCGATGCTACGGCATTCCCGGCGACACGCTCAACCACATCACCGATCCCCTGCGCATCAGCGGGAAAATCGAATGGGTCCACGTGCGCCACGAGGAGGCGGGAGGCTTCGCGGCCGGTGCCGACGCGCTGCTGACGGGACGTCTCGCCGCCTGTGCCGGCACATGTGGGCCCGGAAGCCTGCACTTCATCAACAGCCTGTTTGAGTCGAACCGCAACAGAGCGCCGGTCATTATGATCGCCACCCAGGTCGGCACTTTCGAGCAGGGCATCGACTTCCCCCAGGAACTCGATCTGCGCGCCATCCTCAAGCATTGCAGCGTGTTTTGCGAGGAGCTGCGCTCGCCCACCGAGGCGCGCCGCCTTACGGTGCTGGCCTGCCAGGCGGCGCTCAACAAGCGCGGCGTCGCCGTGATCGTGGTGCCGGGCGACCTCGCCGCCATGAAGGTCGACGACGGCGTGCACTACCGCGTCCACGCGCCTGGTTCGGTCCGGGTGCCGACCGACGCGGACCTCGACGCCATGGCGGAAATCCTGATGGCGGGCAGCAAGGTCACTGTTTATGCGGGGGCTGGTGCCGAAGGCGCCCACGACGAGGTCGTGGCGCTCTGCCGGTTGCTGAATGCCCCAGCGGCCCACACGTCGCGTGCCAAGGACTTCTTCGAATACGACAATCCCTACAACGTCGGCATGACGGGCCTGCTCGGCTCCACGTCGGGCTACGCGGCCGTGACGACGGATTGCGACACGCTGCTATTGCTTGGGACGGATTTCGCGTGGCGGCAGTTCTACCCGAAAAAGGCTCGCATCATACAGGTCGACAGCGATGGAACCCACCTCGGCCGGCGCCATCCCGTCGAACTCGGGGTTGTCGGGGACGTGGTGCCGACGCTCCAGGCGCTGCTGCCGCGGCTAAGGCCGAAGCCGGATCGCACGTTCCTCGACACCTGCCTCAAGCACGTCGAAGCGTCGAGGAAGGCCATGCTGCACGAGGAGCGGCCAGGCAAGGGTGGGCTGATCCATCC
Organism: uncultured Lichenihabitans sp.; assembly: GCA_964249275.1. Lineage (GTDB taxonomy): Bacteria > Pseudomonadota > Alphaproteobacteria > Rhizobiales > Beijerinckiaceae > Lichenihabitans. The sequence continues at coordinate 5,810 of CAXUCF010000151.1, read as the reverse complement.
ACAGCAGGTAGCGGCGCTGCTAAGCCGTCACGCCTCGGACGACGCGATCTTCACCGCGGATGGCGGGTGCCCCATGGTGTGGCTGTTGCGGCACGTGGCGGTCAACGGGCGCCGGCGCACTTTGCTATCCCTCCTGCACGGCACCATGGCCAACGCCATGCCGATGGCGCTCGGCGCCCAGAAAGCCTTCCCTGGACGCCAGGTCGTCGCCTTCAGCGGCGACGGCGGCCTAGCCATGCTGCTCGGAGATCTCCTGACGGCCGTTCAGGAAAACATCCCGATCAAGGTCGTGGTGTTCAACAACGGGACGCTCGGTTTCGTCGAGATGGAGATGAAGATCGAAGGCATCCTCGACGCCTACACCAAGCTCAAGAACCCCGATTTCGCCAAGCTCGCGAAGGTGATCGGGTTCGGCGGCTGGCGTGTGGAGCGCAATGAAGATCTGGAGGGCGCGGTGCAAAAATTCCTGACATACCCCGGTCCGGCGCTCCTCGACGTAGTGGTCAACGGCATGGAGCTCGTGATGCCGCCGGCCGTCGACAAGACCCAGGTGTTCTCGACCGCCCTCTACGGCGCCAAGGCCGTCCTGAGCGGTCGAGCCAGCGATGTCGTCGATCTCGTCGCGAGTAATTTCGTCGAGTGACGTAGGCGCCCGTTCACGTGGCGTCCCCCACGGCAGCGCTTACACACACTATCTGACACCCTCCAGCCCGATGGTTCGCACGACCAAAACCAGGGGCCCTTTCTGGCGAGTGAAGAGTGCTCTACGGCGGCACGGACCTTCGATCTGGCACTGTTTGCCCGCGCGACGTTCTTCGCCATCGGCCACCCCCGCCGGCTTCTTGCGATCGATTTGTGAGCGCAAGCCGCTGTGCTGACGAGAAAGGCGAAGGGATCCCGCCTTCACTCTGAAATGCGAATGACAATCTTGTCGAAATGCTCGCCTGCTGCCATCATCGAATAGGCTTCGTCAGCCTGGGCAAAGCTGAAGACGTGGTCGACCACCGGCCGAATGCCGATCCTAGTCAGAGCCCGCAGCGTCGCGACAGGACCGACGTAGATGCCCTGAAGGGTGATCCGCTTCCGCAGAATGTCGACCGTCGTGATCGGACCATCAAATCCGGTCAGCACGCCCATCAACGAAATCCGGCCGTCATGCCGCACGGCCTTGAGAGTTTCGTTCAGCGTATCCGGGCCACCGACGTCGACCGCCAGATCGGCGCCGAGCCCCTCGGTGTGCGACAGGACTTCGTCGGACCAGTTTGGATTAGTGCGATAGTTGATCGTCAGATCGGCGCCGAGCGTACGGGCCCGCGTGAGCTTGTCATCCGAGCTCGATGTGATGATGACCCGCGCCCCCGCCACCTTCGCGAGCTGCAGCGCGAAGATCGACACGCCGCCCGTCCCGAGGAGCAGCACGGTCTCGCCAGGCTGCACCGGCCGCCTTTCGAAAAGCGCCGACCAAGCCGTCACGCCCGCACACGGGAGTGTCGCGGCCTCCTCGAAGGTCATGTCTGCGGGCATCGAAGCCAAAGCATCCGCCGGAACGCGGATCGACTCGGCCAACACGCCATCCACTGTGCCACCGCCAAGCGCGGTTGCCTGCTTGGCCGCCGTAAACGGTCCCCTCCGCCCATCCCGGCATGAAGCCGATTACGACCCGGTCGCCTACCGACCACGGCCCCGCCGTCGAACCGATCCCCGAGATCACGCCCGCCCGTCCGAAAGCGGGAGCACCTGCCGACCCAGCTTGGCCTTTTGAATGTCCCGGTAATTGAGCGACGCGGCACGAAGGTCGACGACGACGTGGTCCGGGCTCGCGATGGAGTCCTCGCGCTCGATCGCCCTGAGCCTTGGGCTAACCGATCCGGTGAGTTCGTAGGCACGCATGGCCAGACCTCTTGAGAAACCCGCAAGGTAGCGTCACTATTGGCCTCCTGTAAATACGACCAACTGGAACGTGTTCTATCATGGATGTAAGTGTCGTCAGCTCTGGCAAACGGCGAACAGTGATCCGGACCGGATGCGCGGTCGAGGCAACCCTCTCCGTCATCGGTGGGGTCTGGAAGCCTGTCCTGCTCTTCCATCTCCTCGGAGGAACGCTGCGATTCAATGCGTTGTGCCGGCTGACCCCGTCGGCGACACCGCGTATGATCACCCTGCAACTGCGTGAACTCGAAGCAGATGGCATCGTTAGACGGACCGTATACCCCGAGGTCCCCCCCAAGGTTGAATACGATCTCACAGAGTTTGGCAGAACGCTCGAACCAATCCTAATCACCATGCGTGAGTGGGGAACGAAGTTTCAGGCAAACGCAGCCAGCTTGGACGCTACTCGTGGCAGATGGGTCAAAGAGTCATTGTCCCACGAGGACCGGGGCTGTTGAAAAACGCGGCCGCCCGCCCCCGCGTGTCTCGCAAGGGATGGTTGATCGGGAACGAGAGGGCCTTCCCCAACTCGGCGAGTAAGGCGAAACGGGAAGGATTGGCAGGTTCAGCAAGGCCAGCGCTCACGCCTCGGCACGAGCGTAGCGGCGCGGCGTGCAGCCGATGACCCGCCGGAAGGCCGTGTTGAAAGCGTTCTCCGACTCGTAGCCAAGCGCCCTAGCGATCGTGCCGATCGGCTCCCGACCAGCCGTAAGCCTGTCTCTAGCCAACATCATCCGCCACCGGGTAAGATACCCGATCGGCGTCTCGCCGACGCGCTCGCGGAACCGCTGCGCGAAGATTGACCGGGACAGGCCGGCCCGGTTCGCTAGCTCGGCTAAGGTCCAGCGGTACGCCGGATCGGCGTGCATCGCTTCGATCGCTTTACCGAGCTGCGGGTCCGCTAGCGCATACAGCAATCCTACGCGGTCAATCGCCTGACGTGCCAGATGGAGCCGGAAGGCTTGCAGCAGCATCAGGTGTGCCAGATGCCGGGCGGCCAGTGTGCCGCCCGGTCGCCCTGCACGCATCTCGGTCATCATCTGCGCGATGCACCAACGTAATGCGTCGCGATCCTCGGCCTCGTGAAGGTGGATTAGGGTCGGCAGCGTGCCAAGCAATGCGCCCGCCTTGCGGCCGTCCACCTCGAAGCGGGTGCCGATGAACGCGAAATCCCCGCCACCATTGTGGACGATCATGTCGCCGGGGCGGGCGCGGCCAAGCACGTCCTGCGCCTGGGCCGGCTCAAGCCCGAGGTCGCGGGCGAGGGTGAAGGGGCATCCGCTCGGCAGGATGATGCAATCGCCCGCCGTGAGCCGGACCGGCATCTCCATGCCGTCCAGCGCCAGCCAGCAAGTCCCCGCCGTTACCGCATGGCACTTGATGGTGCCGGGCCGATTGTCGAACCGGATCGCCCACTCGCCCCCGGCGTCGATGCCGGCGGTCAGATAGCCCTCGGGTTTGAGGATGGCGAGGATGTCAGACAGCGGGTCCATGAGAGTCCCGGACGATGACGAAGGAATGAGCGACGATCAACGATAGGGCGTGCGGTCACCCCTGACTATCTCCGGGATCAATCAACCGGGGCCTTCGTCCATGATCGTCGTCACCACGCCCACCGGCAACATCGGGCGCCATGTCGTCCGCCACCTCCTTGATGCCGGCGAGGCGCTGCGCCTGATCGTGCGCGATCCGTCCAAACTGGCTCCTGACGTGCGCGATCGGGTGGAGGTGGTGGAGGGCTCGCACGGTGATGCGGCCGTGGTCGATCGGGCGTTCCGGGGAGCGGACGCAGTGTTCTGGCTCTGCCCGCCCACGCCATCGCCGACGCCTGCCGCCGCGACCGTCGATTTCGCCCGGCCGGGCGCGGAAGCGATGCGCCGGCATGGCATCGCCCATATTGTCGCCGCCACGACGCTCGGCCGTGACACGCCGTGGCAGGAGCGCGCCGGCAACGCGACCGGCTCAATCCACATGGTCGATCTGCTCCGCACGACCGGCGCGGCGGTGCGCGGGCTGGCGCTGCCGGCGTTCATGGACAACGCGCTTCGGATGGTCGGGACGATCCGGCAGGGCTGGATGCCGGGCCCGATCGCACCCGACAAGAAGCTGCCGCACACCGCGACCCGTGACACCGGGGCCGCCGCTGCCCGGCTGTTGGTCGATCGGAATTGGTCAGGGCAGGAGGACGTGCCGGTCCTCGGTCCCGAGGAGCTGTCCTACGCCGATCTAGCGGCGATCGTGTCGGACGTGACCGGCCGAGAAGTCCGCTATGAGCATCAGAGCTACGAGGCGTACAAGGAGGCTGCGATGGCACGCGGGCTCACCAATGCGTTCGCCCAGGGCTTCGTCGATATGCTCCGCGCCAAGGAGGAGGGCATGGATAACGTGGCTTCGCGCGACGCGGCCATCATCGGGCCGACCAGCTTTCGCCAATGGATCGAGGAGGAGTTGCAGCCGGCTCTCGTCGGCTGACAGCTCGCCCGGTCAGGCCGCCGAAGCCTTCCCGCAAAGGAACGTGGAGTGAGAAAGCCGGACGCGATTCGCGCCGACATATTGTAACCTTCAGGGCTAATTGGCACAGTCTTTCGGCGTTATGTGGCACCGATAACCAGCGTGCTTCGCGCCGCCTCCACCACGTCATCGGTGATGGCGCTGAGGCTGTTAAGCCGCATGATGCGCTCGATCTGCACGAATAGGCGATGGAGCAGGCGGAAGTTGCCGCCGGTGATCCGCACGATGGCGACGACGGCCTGGGCGTCGGTGAAGTCCTCATCGTCCAGCCCGAGCCCGAGCTGCTTCCAGCGCCGGGGGTCAGCACGAACGCCAGTTCCTCGTCCTGCAAGGGCCGATACTGGTGGGCGAACCCGACCCGGCTGTAGAGCTGGGGGTAGCGGGACAGCCGCTTGTCGATGCCGGGCATCCCGATCAGGATCAGCCCGACGCCGTGGCGGTCGAACAAGTCACGGGTATATTCCAGGTCTGTCCGATAGAGGATCGTTCAGCGGACCCGCCCGGTCGGACACACGAACTACGGAAAACCGACGAATGCCGAGTCTCCGATAGCTGGGAGCATATTCTTTGCGATGACGGGGCCTCTTGCGTTACACTCCGGCCCATGGCGCACACGCTGATCGGCTACGCCCGCTGCTCGACCGACCGGCAGGATCTCGCCGCCGAGCATGACGCGCTGCTCAAGCTCGGGATGGCGGCCGATCGCATCTACACCGACAAAGGCTTCACCGGCACCAACCGGGATCGCCCCGGCCTTCACCGAGCGCTGGCGGTGGTGCGAAGCGGCGATACGTTGGTGGTCCCCAAGCTCGACCGGCTCGCGCGGTCGGTGCCCGACGCGCGCGATCGGCGATACCTCGCCGCCCGGGGCGTGAGGCATCAGCTCGGTGCCAGCGTCCACGATCCGGACAACCCAATGGGCAAGCTGCTCTTTAATATTCTCGCTACCTTCGCCGAGTTCGAGGCCGACCTCATCAAGCTCCGGACGCGCGAGGGTATGGCGGTCGCGCGCGCCAAAGGGAAGCTGCGCGGCAAGAAGCCGAAACTGTGCGAGCGCCAGCAGAAGGAGCTACGCCGCATGCACGAGACCAGCGGCTACTCGATCAGCGACCTCGCCGAGCTGTTCTCTATCTCTCAACCGACCGTATACCGTACTCTTGGCCGGCAAGCGCCCCCAGCTCTCCAGAAAGGAGTTCCGGCGTGAGTCCCACGTCCTGGCCGCTCCTGAACACAGCCATTGCGCTCGCGACCGCATTCTTGTGGGGGGCCGCCATCGGCCTAGAACGCCAGCTTCGGCAGCGAACCGCCGGGCTTCGCACGAATGTTCTCGTGGCGATCGGCGCGGCGGCATTCGTCGATCTGGGCGGGCG
>CAXUCF010000150.1:2855-12354 GCA_964249275.1 uncultured Lichenihabitans sp. | reverse complement strand
GCCCGCGCTCAAGAACCAGCGCGGGGATGCCGCGCCCACGGTGCCGACCTACGGCGCCCTGGCGGGCCGGTTCGAGCGCGGCACCGGGGGTCCTCCGAAAGCTGCGGCCATTCTCGTCGGCGTCTCGCAACCGCCGATCGCTCTCGTCAACGGCGCCGCGGCGTCGACGAGGTTCGCACCGTTGATCGCCGAGCCAGCCGCACTGGACCCCGATGCCGAAGGGGATCCAGCGGCGCTCGGTGTTGACGGACCGGCCTCCGCCGAGGAACGTGCCATGATGTCCAGGGCGGGCGCGAACCTCAGCTTTCCGGTGTCGAGCGCCCAGCGTGCCGACGAGAAGGCCAGGGCCGCGCAATTCGGCGTAGCCTCGGGCTCCGACACGCTTCCGCCCTCCGCCGAGGTGGTCAGCGCCCAGCAGGGCGCGTCGCTCGCTCCCGTCAGGCCGCCTCCGGGCAAGGGGCGCATCACCGACGCGTCCGAAGGCACGCGGCTGGATCCGCTGCTCAACAAGAGCTACGACCTCAACACTCCGAAGACGGTGCCGACCTTCACCGCGACCGCCCGCGGCGTTCCAGGTCCGTGACGATCGATCGACACTGGCGGGGTTACGCATCGGTCACCGTCCCGATCGTGCCGACCGCCGGTCACCGGCCATGAGCGGAGCTGGCCTGTCGAGCATGACCGGCTACGCCCGCCGCAGCGGCGGAGCCGGTCCCGCGGCCTGGACCTGGGAGATCAAGACCGTCAATGCCAAGTCGTTCGAGTTGCGGCTTCGCCTGCCTTTGGCCTTCGAAGCGCTCGAAGCTCCGGCCCGCATCCGGATCGCAGCCAGAATCAAACGGGGTACCGTCCATGCCGGCCTGACCCTGCAACGCGCCAAGCCGGCCCAGACTGTCAGGTTGAACCGCGAAAACCTCGCGGCCCTCCTGACGGATCTGTCCGACCTGCACCTGCCGGAAGGGATCGCGCGTGCTTCGCTCGACGGGCTGCTTGCGGTCCCCGGCATCGTCGAGGCCGCGGAGCGCGTCGATGACGCGGACGAGGCGCAGGAACTCGGCCGATCCATGTTGGCCGATCTTGATCCAGCGCTCGACGGTTGCGTCGCGATGCGGTGCCAGGAAGGTGATCGCCTCGGCGACCTGCTGAGAGCGCGTCTTACAGCCATGCAGCGGTTGACCGGCGATGCCGAGGCAACGCCCGGCCGCTCGCCAAAGGCTGTTCGTGCCCGGCTGGCCCGAAGGGTAGCCGAACTCGGGGCCGGCGTGCCGGCCCTGGATCCCGTTCGCCTGCATCAGGAGGCGATCCTGATGGCCGCCAAGGCCGACATCCGCGAGGAACTCGATCGGCTCGTCATGCATCAGGCAGCCGCGGTGGCGCTCCTGGAGGCCGGTGGACCGATCGGGCGGCGGCTCGACTTCCTGGCGCAGGAACTCGGCCGCGAGGCCGGTACGCTCTGCGCCAAAGCGAACGACGGCGCTCTGGCGCTGATCGGGCTGGACCTGCGGACGGAGATCGACCAGTTCAGAGAACAGGTGCAGAACCTGGAATGAGCGCGAAGATGGCCTCCGCCGGCATGTCCAACGACCTCCCACGACGCCGCGGCCTGATGCTGATCCTGTCGTCTCCCTCGGGAGCCGGCAAGACAACGCTGACCCGCATGCTGCTGCAGAACAAGGACATCGACCTCACGCTCTCGGTTTCAGTGACCACACGGGCGCGGCGGCTCAGCGAGGTCGACGGGCTGCACTACCACTTCATCGGCCAGGATCGGTTCCGCGAGCTCCGTGACCACGGCGATCTGCTCGAGTGGGCGGAGGTGCACGGCAACTTCTACGGCACGCCCAAGGCGCCTGTCGAAACGCTCTTGCGGGCCGGCAGGGACGTGCTGTTCGACATCGATTATCAGGGCACCCAACAAATCCGGGCGCGGGCCCGCGACGACGCCGCCACCATCTTCATCCTGCCCCCGTCGATGCGCGAACTCCGGGCCAGGCTGGAGCGCCGGGCCGAAGACAGGGCCGAGGTCATCGCGCGTCGGCTCGAAGCGGCTCGGAACGAGATCACCCGCTGGAAGCTCTATGACTATGTGCTGGTCAACGACGACCTGCAGAAAACCCTGAGCGACGTGCTGTCGATCCTGGCGGCGGAGCGCCTGCGGCGGGCGCGGACTGAAACGACTGTGGCCGGCTTCGTGAACCGGCTTGCCGAAGAAGACTGAGCGCGGGGCCGGATCGTACCCTTCAGCGCTGCCGGTCGAGGATCCTGGCCAAGGTGACGAAGCCTTCGATCGTCAGAGTCTCGGCCCGTGCCGAGCCGTCGATCCCGGCCTCCTCCAGCAACTGCCCCACCTCGACCGGTCCGCGCCCCATCGAGAGTCCCTTCAAGGACTGGCGCAGCATCTTGCGCCGGTGGCCGAAAGCCGCGGCCGTCACACGCGCCAGCGACGTGGCCGAACAAGGCAGCGGGCTGCCGCGCGGGATCAGTTCCACCACCGAGGACACCACCTTCGGGGGTGGCACGAAAGCCGACGGCGACACGTCGAACAGGATGCGAGCCTGTGTGCGCCAGCCGCACAGCACGGCTAGTCGGCCGTACTCGGCCCGTGCTTCCGGAGTCGCGACGATTCGCTCGGCCACCTCGCGCTGGAACATCAGGATCAGACGATCGAACCAGGGCGGCCAGGGCTCCGACTCGATCCAGCCCGTCAACAGCGCCGTACCGACGTTGTAGGGAAGGTTGGAGACGATCCGCCAGGCCTTGCCGGCAGCCAGGCCCGGCAGGCAGGAGGGCAGCGCCTCGAGTGCGTCGCCTTCCACGATCGTCAGGCGGCCCGGATAATGCTCCGCAATGGCCGCGAGGGCCGGCAGGCAGCGCCGATCGCGCTCGATCGCCAGCACGTCGGCACCCTGGGCCAGGAGCGCGCGCGTGAGCCCGCCGGGTCCTGGCCCGACCTCCACGACGGGTGTCCCTTGAAGGGGACCCGCGGCACGCGCCACCCGTCCGGTCAGGTTGAGGTCGAACAGGAAGTTCTGGCCCAGCGCACGGCTCGGCTCGATGCCGCAAGCTTGGACGACGTCGCGCAACGGCGGCAGCCCGTCATCCGCCACGGTGGCCGAAGCTCCGCCGTCGTCCAGGGCAGATCGGCTCTGCCCGACCTCGACCGGGACGAGGCGTCAATTCTTGCTGATCACCGCCGTGCCCCGCAGATCCTTGTACATCTTGGCCGAGACGGAGGTCAGCTTGGCGGTGATCAGGTTCTTCTGCACGCGGTCGTGCAGCGTCGTCAGGTCGCTCGCATCGTTCTTCTCGCAGACCGCCACCATCTCGACGCCGCTCGTGCCCCGCTCGGGCGGGGTCAGCATGCCGCGGGGGGTCGCTGCGAGGACCTTGCGAAGCCCGGCGCTCAAGGCGTCGGAGGTACGGCTGGTGCCTTCCTTGATGGCTACGTCCGGGAGGGACCGCGCCAGTTGAAGCCCGGTGTCGCATCCGTCGAAGCGGTTGCGCAGGGCCCGCGCCTCCTGAACGCGACCCTCGATCATCGCTGGGCTGGCATTGGCCGGCAGGACGAAGATGACCTGCTGCAGCCGATAGTTCGTCACCGTGTCGACATGGCCTTTGGCGATCTCGGCGTTGATCTCCTCGTCGGTCGCGCCGATGCCCTTGTTGCGTGCACGAACCAGGTTGTCCCAGGCCGCAATGGCCCGAAGATGGTTGCGAATGGTGTCGAGGTCGATCTTGTTCTTGGCGGCCGCTTCCGAGAAGCTCTGCGCATCCATCTTGGCGTCGGCCGCCACCTTTGTCAGCGTCGTGCTGATGTCGGAGTCGGATCCGTCGATGCCCCAGTGGCGCGCCTCGTCGTATTTGAGGTGATCCTCGACGACGGCCTCCAGTGCGTCGGCGCGGGATGCCGCCTTGTGCTCCAGCTTCAAGATCTTCGTGTATTCGTCGACGTCGAACGTCGTGACCGGATCGCCGTTCACGGCCGTCACCACGGCCTGAGCGGCCGCCGGCGCCGGAGATGCGGCGTAGGCGAGGAGCATCAGGGCGACGAAGGACGTGCCGCGCCTGACCGAGGCGACACGAGTGCGAGAAGGTTTCACATGGATGCCCGACACTGGAATTGACCTCGAATGACCCCGACGAACAGCAAACCCCGGAACCGTGTCGATTATTTGAACACGCCATCCTGAACCGTGGAGGTCCCACCGAGACTCTGGTTCAGCTTGAAGTCGGCCAGGGTCCGAAGCGTCAGGCTGACCAGCACGGTCTGATTGACGCTCTGGGTCGCGATCGAATCGGTGTAGCTGCGCGAATAACTGACACTCACGGTCGTGCAATCGTCCTGATAGCCCAGGCCCGCCCCCAGCACGGCGAGTTGGGGGTGACCTACTTTGAGATCGTATTGCCGCGTCGTGAGATCGTACTTGTAGGGGTCGAGTTCGACGGTTGCCGAGCCCGATACGTAGTAGTTGTCGAGGAAGTCGTAGCGCTCGCTGAACAGGACGCCCTGCCGACGGTTGACGTAGCCGATGAGGGGCTGCGGCGCGTAGTTCGAGTATTGCGCCGTGGTGGTGGTGCCGAAGAACCTGGCCGATCCGATGACGTCGATGGCTTTCGGGTCGAACGTCGCGCTGTCGAACCGGCCTTTGGCCACGACCGAGAAATTCGATGTCGGTGCGACCAGGAAACGGCCAACGTAGTCCGAGCGAGCCGTCTCCAGTCCTGACTGCACCCCGACATTGGACACGTCCGGGACTGCATAGGAATTATGCCCCGCAAGCTGGAAGGACTCGCCGAACAGGGCATTGACGTAGCCGCCGGTCGGGAACGTCATCGTGTATTGCGCGCCCGCATTGGCCCGGACGCCGCCCTCGATCCGGTCGTAACCCGAGTACTTGTTCCACTCGAACAGCGTCGTGTCGTCGAACACGAGGCTCTGGGCGTCCTCGTTGGGTGTGGTGCCGGCGTGAGCGACGTTCGGACGAGCGATGATCTGGGCGATCGGCTCGATGACGTGGTTGGCCCAGCCGGTCGAGGCCAGGAAGGGGTAACGGTATTCCAGTCCGACGCCGGGCACGATGCGGGCGTTCAGGTTCTCGTTGTGGGTCCCGAAGAAGTTCCTCTGATCCGCGTTGTCGATGGTCGATTGACCCGTGCCGCTCGTGAACGTGTAGGAATCCGTCGTGTTGAGATTGAGCCATGAACCATCGGCCCGCACGAAGGCGAAAGGTTTCCACACTTCACCGATGGGATCGATGAACTTGCGCTGCCACGTGACCTGGGTCGAGGCGCGGGAATAGTTCCCGGCGATGCCTCGCAGAAAGCAGGAGGGTGGCTTGAAGTTGGGCAGCAAAGGGCTCGGCGCCGCCGAGGTGGGGCAGACGTCGTAGAGCGAGAAGGCGGAGTCGAGCAGGCGTGTCCCTGCCGCCTGGTAGGCGGCCGCCGTCCGGCTCAGGCTCGTGAGGTTGAAATCGACGTTGACCTCGCCCCCGACCCCCGCCGTCGAGTCCGGTGCGAGGCCGAAGGTCCGGTTGTAGTCCACGGTCGGCAAGACCAGCGGCTGCTGTTTGTTGAAGTCGAACGACGACAGGCCTTGGATCCGGTATCCTTCGAGGTTGAAATAACTGCGGTCGCCCTGGCCGGTCAGGTAGGCGGTCGAGATCGACTCCTTGATGTAGTCGGTGCCCAGGCTGTTCGAGCGGATATTGTAATCCTGAACGAAATACTTGTCGCTGAATAGCGCGACATCCCAACCATATTTCCAGTTCTGGTTGATGTAAAACTTGCCGTTCGACTCGATCGAGCCACGGACATTGCGATCGCCCGTGCCGAAGGGCTGCTTCGAAAAGGCAGTCGGATCCAGTTGGTAGATGCCGCTGGCGAGAACCGTATAGGAGCCCGTCTCGAGCCGATGCCGCCATTCCACCTCGCCCAGGAAGCCTTGTTGCGACAGCACCGTGGGGGTCAGGGTCAGGTCATAATTCGGCGCCAGATTCCAGAAGAACGGCTGCGCTACGCCGGAGCCGAGCCTCGACTCGGTGACGTAATGGGGTGTCAGGAAGCCGGTCTTGCGGGTCACTGTGGGGTCGGGGGTCGAGAAATAGGGCACGTAGGCGATCGGCACCCCGTAGAGCTCGATGGTGGCATCCTCGAAGTAGATCATCTGCTCGTCGGCCTTGTGGATGATCTTCATGGCCTTGACCTGCCACAGGGGCGGACGTTCGGGATGAGCCGCGCAGGGTGCGCAGGCCGTGTAGGTTCCTTTCTCGAAGGTGGTGGTCTCGCCTTCCGTGCGTTCGGCGCGGGGCGAGGTGAAGAACGTCTTGTCCTTGGTGATGGCGCTAAGGCTGTCGACGAAGCCGCTCTTGAAGTCGTCCGTGAGTTCGAACTTGTTGCTGTATGTGACCGTGCCGTCGGCTTCGGTCATCTTGGCATGCCCGGTGGCAAAAACCCGGTTCGCGTTACGGTCGTAGATGACCTTGTCGGCTTCGAGAACCCGGCCCTGGTAGTACAATTGCACAGTGCCGTCGGCCGAGACGACATTCGTGTCCCGGTTGTAGATCAGCTGCTTGGCCTCGACCAGCAGCCGATCCTTCTTGGCACCGGATTGATCGGCTGCGGCCGGTGCCGGTGCAACTGCAGGCGCCGCTGGGTCGGGCTTCGACGCGACAGCACCGGCCGTGCCACCGGACGTGGTAGCCGCGGGTGCGGCAGCGACCGCGATACCGACTGCGCTCTGCGCGAAACTCCAGGCCAGAACCACGCAGGCGCAAGGGCGCACCAGGGCGCGCCAGGGCCGGGCAGGACCGTCGTCGCAAGGACCGGGGCCAGTACGCCGCCCCATCAGCCATCCTCCTGATACAACAAGGCAAGCGAGCCCAGCATGCTGCCCACGACGGCGGGCGACCAGGCGGCGACCGGAGCACTCAGGAGGCCTGCTCCGCCGAGGTCGCCGACGAGCTTGGTCGCGACATAGAGCACGAAGCCGGCCGCCACTCCACCCGCCACCATCCGGGCGATGCCACCAAACCGAAAAAATCTTAAGGAAAAGGCGGCGGCCACGAGAATCATGGCCATGAACAGCAGGGGGCTGGCCAGAAGCTTTTGATACTGCAGCGCATAACCCGTCGCGTTGAGACCGGCGCGCTCGGTGCTATCGCGGATCTCGGGCAAGCTCCAGAACGGCACCGTATCGGGGGCCACGAACTTCTGCTGAACCTGTTCGGCCGAAACGTTGGTGGCGATGATTTCGGTCTTCACCTCCCGCAGTTCCTCGCCTTGCATCAGCACCCTGGCTCCGTCGAGCGTCCAGTAGCCGTCGTGCAGCTCCGCGCGTTCGGCTTCGACCCGTTCCTCGAATTTACCCGCGCGGTCATAGACGAAAGCCGTGACCCCGGACAGCACGGCGCCGCCGTCGCTGGCCCGGTCGGCCCGCAGGATGGTCTGGCCGTCGACGCCGTCCTGCTGGATCCAGAAGGCCGTATCGGTCTGGTCGTTGCCGGTCTTGCCGAACATCCTGGTCTCAAGTCGCGCGGCCCGCTGATTCGAGATCGCAGCGATCGGATTGTAGAGCGTCGTGGTCACGATGCCGAGCACGAGCGCCACGACCAGCGGCGGCAGCAGGAACTGCCAGACCGAAAGCCCGGCGGCGCGCGCCACCACGAGTTCGAGTTTCCGGGTGAGGTTCAGGAAAGCGAACATGGCGCCGAACAGCACGGAAAACGGGAACACCTGCTCGGTGATGCTCGGCACGCGCAACAGGGACAGAAAAGCCACCGCATAGGTTGTGGCGCCCTTGATGTCACCCGACCGGCGCAACAGCTCCACAAAGTCGCTGAGATAGATGATGGCGAAGAGCAGGCCGAAGACCATCAGGATAGACTTCGTGAAGTTGCGCGAAAGATAGAAGGCGAAGGTGCGTCCGACCACGACGCGCTCACGCGGCCTGGGGAACGCGCATCGGTACCGGCCGCCAGCGCGGCAACCGGAGGCGCGGCCCGAAGGTGAACAGCAAGGCGCCGAACAGGCCCACCAGCGGAACCGCGTAGTCGACCGGGACCCAGACGGCGGATTTGGTCACGAAGCCCGAGACTGCGAAGCCTGCGCCCCGCACGACGGCCACGGCCGCCACGGCCGCGGCCATCGCGACCCAGTTGCCGGAGCGCGTGGTACGCGGCCGAGACATGGCCGCGAAGGCGATCATGCCGAAGCTCAGGGCGTAGAGCGGCCCCGAAAACCGGTCGTGCAACTCGGATCGATAGCGTCCCTCTTGAAACTTCACGTTGGGATCGTTCATGTCCGGGTGGAACAACTCGCTTGTGGTCCGCTCCCGGGGCCTGAGCGGGGCGCCGTCTCCCTCGGGTGCGAACTGCGCCAGATCGACCCCGTATCTCTTGAACTCGACGATCGCGGCATCCTTGCTGTCGGGCTGTCGGCGCTGGAAGCTGCCGTCGGTCAAGATGAGGTAGTTGTTGTCCTCGGCCTGCCAGGTCTGGCCGCTGTCGGCCACATAGGAGGTGATATGGTTCGGGTCGCGCCGGTCCTCCATCAGGATCCCGCGCAGCGAGCCATCCTGCCCCCGCTCGCGATAGTGGAAGACAAAGCCCTGATCGAGCGTCGTGAAGGTTCCTGCGCGCACCACGTGGGTGAGGAAGTCGGCGCGGATCTTCATGATCAGACTCCGCAATTCGCGGAAGCTCCACGGCATCACGACGAGCGACATGCCCCCCACCATCAGCGTGACCAGGACCGTCACGGTGGCGAAAGGGCGCAGCAAGCGGAGCGGGGATACGCCGGCCGCGCTCATCACGATGAGTTCGCTGTCTCCGTTGAGCTTGTTGAGCCCGTACAGGATGGCGATGAACAGCCCGATCGGCGCGATCACCATCACGAGCGCCGGAAGGCCGAGCGCCGTTACGGCGAGGAACACGACGAAGGACTGGCCCTTCGTGGTGAGCAGATCGAACTCGCGAAGCGCCTGCGTGACCCAGATCACGGCCGTCAGCACGCCGAGGCTGACCAGGAACGCCGAACGGACGATGCGTAAGACATAGGTCTCGACAAGCTTCATGCTGCTCCGGAGTCGCTTGGACCCGCCGGTCCCGAGTGGATGCCGTCCCTGCCGCCCCAATAGCATTCGGTACGAAAGCGCCGGCGGCCGCGCAAGCCTTCCCGCCCATCCGGCAGCCCAAGCCACGTTTTCCGCATCCTGCGTTGCCGATGAAGCACTCTTGCCGGGTCCTAGCGGTAATTTCACGGCGAAAACTGGATGCCATGCCGGACTGGGTCTTGGCTCGCCCTCGCGAACCGATATGTATCGGGGTAAGAGCGGCAGGGCCGCAGGCCTCGGGTCGAACGTCTCGCGTCCGGCTGCCGATGTGCATCACCCGAAGAGTCCAAGATGTCCGAATTCATGAGCATCGATTTTGCGCCGGTCGGTCAGGTGAGGGCGGTCGGGAGTGCTGCGTCGGCCGAGACGCTCGTGGTGTTCGTCGGCGGC
>CAXUCF010000150.1:0-2845 GCA_964249275.1 uncultured Lichenihabitans sp. | reverse complement strand
GCCCTCGGAGCGGCCGGGTCCCTGATCGAGGCTGCTGCCGCGGTCGCCAACTTCAAGGGCAAGGCGAAGTCGGCACTCGACCTGCTGGCGCCGACGGGTCTTGCATACGGCCGTTTGCTGGTGGTCGGGCTCGAGAGCAAGACCGCCGCGGCCGGCAACGACGGCATCGCCCTCGGCGGCTATGTGATGAGCAAGCTCCGCCCCGGGTCACGGGCCACCATCCTGTTCGATCTGCCGGGCCGGGATACGGGACCTCAGGCGGCTGCCGACTTCGCCCAAGGTCTGCAACTCCGCGCATATCGGTTCGATCGCTACAAGACCAAGAAGGAGGACGGCGACAAGGAAGGTGCGGTGGTCGCGACGGTCGCCGTGGCCCAGCACGATGAGGCGCGGCGTCTCGCCGCTCGCGCGTCCTCTGTCGCCGACGGCGTCGAACTCGCCCGCAACCTCGTCAACGAGCCTGGCAACGTGCTCTACCCGGTCGAGTTCGCGCGCCGGGCCGCCGAGCTGTCGCGGCTCGGGGTCGAGATCGAGGTCCTGGACATGGGAGCCCTCGAGAAGCTGGGCATGCGGGCCCTCCTCGGCGTGGGGCAGGGCTCGGCCCATGAGACGCGCGTCGTGGTGATGCGATGGAACGGTGCCGGACGCGACACGAAGCCGGTCGCCTTTGTGGGCAAGGGCGTCACCTTCGATACTGGCGGCATCTCGATCAAGCCGGCCGCCGGCATGGAAGACATGAAGGGCGATATGGCGGGTGCAGCCTGCGTGGTGGGCCTCATGCACGCGCTCGCCACCCGCAAGGCCAAGGTCGATGCGGTCGGTGTCGTCGGCCTCGTCGAGAACATGCCGGACGGCAAGGCACAACGCCCGGGCGACATCGTTACGTCGATGTCGGGGCAGACCATCGAGATCATCAACACCGACGCCGAAGGACGTCTCGTCCTGGCCGATCTGCTCTGGTACGTGCAGGACAGGTTCAAGCCCGAATTCATGATTGATCTCGCGACGCTGACGGGAGCCATTCTCGTGGCGCTGGCGACCGAACATGCGGGATTGTTCTCGAACAACGACCAGCTGGCCGACCGTCTCCACACGGCCGGCAAGGAGACGGGCGAGAAGGTGTGGCGTCTGCCGCTCAGCGCCGGGTACGACAAGCTGATCGATTCGAAATTCGCCGACATGAAGAACACCGGCGGCCGCCATGCGGGGTCGATCACGGCGGCCCAGTTTCTGCAAAGGTTCACCAACGAGACGCCCTGGGCGCATCTCGACATCGCGGGCACCGGCATGGGATCGCCGGCCGATGACATCAACCAGAGTTGGGGTTCCGGCTGGGGCGTGCGATTGCTCGACCGCCTCGTGGCCGATCACTACGAGAGCTGACGAAGGCGCGTCGCGTGGCCGAGGTCTGGTTCTATCACCTCGACGGCTGGCCCCTCGAGCGGGCCTTGCCGGCGCTCCTGGAGAAGTCGCTCGCCCGCGGATGGCGGGCGGCCGTGCAGGCGTCGAGCCCGGAGCGGGTGGATGCGCTCGACCTTGCGCTCTGGACCTACGACGACGCCAGCTTCCTGGCGCACGGCACGGCGCGGGACGGCGACGCCGCGCTGCAGCCGATCGTGCTCACCGAGGGAACCGAAAACCCCAATGGCGCCGCGATCCGCTTCCTGGTGGATGGGGCGGAGGTGCTGCCGGCGCTCGGCCTCGAGGGGGCGGTCTACGAGCGCGTCGTGCTGATGTTCGACGGGACCGACGAGGAGGAACGGGCCAGCGCCCGCCGTCAATGGACGGACTTGAAGAAGGCCGGTCACGGTGTAGCCTATTGGCAGCAAGGCGAGGGCGGTCGGTGGGAACAACGCGGCTGAGGGAGCCTTCCGCATTGCTGCGGGCCGCGATGGTGGGCGTGGCCTGCCTGGGCTGGTGCGCCTCGCTCGGGAGCGCCCGAGCGGCCGGGCCGAGCCGGTTCGCGTCCTACGACACCGAATCCGACTGTGTCGCGGCCCATACGATGGGGCCGGGGGTCTGCCGCACGGCCTTCGCCAATGCGCGCGCCGAATACGAAAGCAAGACCCCCTCCTTCCCGAGCCAGGCGCTCTGCGCGCGGCGCTTTGCGACCTGCATGGCGTGGCCACCTGGGACCGACACCCGCAAGGCGAGCTTCAGGCCGCGTTGGGACGGCGTCGATATCGTCGACACCCCGACCGAACGCAGCGTCACGCCGTCTCCGGGCATCACGGGGCGGGCAATTCGCTTCGCGGCGAGGCCATTGACGGAAGCGCCGCGTGAACTGGTGATCCGAGGTGCCGGCGCCCCGATGCCGCCCGTGGTGCGGGGCGGCGCGCCGCCGACTATCCCCTATGCCGTTCGGCCAAGCCAAGCCGAACCCGTGGTGCGGCATGCACGGAGAGCAACGCCGAGCGACAGCGCGGCCCCGGCGAACGCGCCGCCCGGATCCGGGTTCACCTACGAGAACGGCGTTCTGACCTATCCGGCCCCAGCCCGTTTTCAGCCGAAGAACCTCCCCAAATCGAATTGAGGGCCGGCCAGGCCGCGCCGAGACTTTGGCGGCGCTATTCGGCGGCCTCGCGATGCGGGATCGCTAGCGGCCGCTGTTCGGGCTGTTCCCCGGTCTCGACGGCTCGTTCGTGGCTTCCCTGCAGCCATTCGGATATGCGGTCCAGATAGATGTAGATGACGGGCGTCGTGAACAGGGTCAGGGCCTGGCTCACGATGAGCCCACCCACCATGGCGTAGCCGAGCGGCTGGCGGATCTCCGATCCCGTGCCGGTGCCGCGCATCAGCGGAATGCCGCCGAGCAAGGCCGCCATGGTGGTCATCATGATGGGCC
>CAXUCF010000149.1:10466-12408 GCA_964249275.1 uncultured Lichenihabitans sp. | reverse complement strand
GCCGCGGCGGTGTCGCGCGCGATCAGCGTGCGGGCGGCGCAGCGGTTGAGGACAAAGCGGGCGCGCAGCTCGGGGCGGAACACGCGGGCCTCGTCCAGCAGCCGCAGCATCTCGGCCGAGGCCCAGCCGTCGAACGGGGACGGTTGTACGGGGAAGAGCACCAGGTCGGCGGCGAGCAGTGCGGAGCGCGCGATGCCGGTGACGCGCGGCGGGCCGTCGATGACGAGGTGGTCGGCGCCGCTCGCGAGCGCGGGCGCTTCCCGATGCAGGCTCTCCCGCGCCAGCCCCACGACGCCGAACCGGCGCTCCAGGCCGGAGCGCGTCCGCTGCTCGGCCCAGTCGAGCGCTGAGCCCTGTGGGTCGGCGTCGACCACGAGCACGCGCGCGCCCTGGCCAGCCAGCTCGCCTGCGAGGTGGAGCGCCAGCGTCGTCTTGCCGACGCCGCCCTTCTGGTTGAGCAGCGCCACGATCATCGCGGCACTCCCGGCCGGTGATCACTGCGGTCGCGAAGCCCCGCCTGCGCCCGCTTCCCGGCGCGGGTTTGCGTTAGAAAGAATCCGAAGGATTCTAAGTTAGCATAGTTAGAGGGCCGGATCGGCGTCGCTGAACAACGACTTAGGTCCGTTTTCGGTCCCCGATAGCACGAGGATCGGGTCCCCGAAAGCACGATAGCTCCGGTCCCTGATAGCACGAGGCTATTCACAGCTTGTCCCCAGGCTAGAGGGTGAGGTCGACGCGACGGGATGCGCGCTCGAGCGGATCGACCGGCAGCGGCACGAAGCTCAGCCTCTCGCGGCCGAGCTCGACCGAGAGCGTCAGCCGGTAGCCGGGCAGCGCCTGGCGCCGGACGATTTCGCGCAGGTCGAAGGCGAAGTGCTTGAGCGGCGAGAGCGATCCGGACTTGGCGTGCAGGTGCTGGAGATCGAAGCTCCAGCCGCCCTCCTGCCGGCCGCCGTGCTTGCGCACGAGCCGGTAAAGCCAGCGTTCCAGCCCTCCGGTCAGGTCGAAATAGGCCGCGTCGATGGTGAGGATCAGCGCCTCATCGAGCACGCCAGCGAAGAACCAGTCGGGGAGGATCAACTCGAGCCCGACCGGCCGGCCGTGGCCGTCGGCCCGCTCCTTCCATTCGTTAATCCAGGAGAAGCGGTGCATCCGCCGCTCGGTCGGCTGCCGGATCGAGGTCGCGACCGTGGTCGACTGTAGGCGGTCGAGCGCGGCCTTCAGCCGGTCGTAGTCGCGGGCCGAGGTGCCGCGGCCGACAAAGGTCAGGATCTCGTATGGCGTGGCTGCCATGAGCCGAGACGGGCGGCAGCCCCGGTCGCGTGCCTCGACGATCTGCGAGGCCGCCCAGATCAGCACGTCGGCGTCCCAGATGGTCGCCATGCCGTGCTCGGGCACGGCCTCAACTCGGATGGCGATCTTGCCCATCCGGAAGTCGATCGGGCGGGTGCGCGGCGACTTGGCGAGGCTGAAGAACGGGTAGGCCATGAGATCCTGGTGGTCGCGGGGCGCAAGGTCGCCTGGCAGCGCGCGGAACAGGTCGAGCTGCTCGCGCTCTGAGCGGTGGGGGCGAGGGCTGGGCGAGAACACGGGGCGCGGCGGCGTCAGCGCGTGGCGGCCCGGTAGGCCGGGTCGGAGGTCGTGTCGCAGGAGCGGGCGTTGGCCCAGCTCTCCAGGTCCTCGATCGCGTAGACGACCCGGCGGCCGAACTTGCGGAACTTCGGGCCGCCGCCGACGACGCGCTGCTTCTCGAGCGTGCGCGGGCTCAGCTTCAGGAACTCGGCCGCCTCGTCGTTGGACAGGTAGCGCGAGCCCGCGCTCGGCGCGGCCTCGCGGGGCGCATCGGGCCTGCGCGCAGGCTGGGTCCTCGCGTCCGCCTCCATCCGACCGGGTCGGGGGGGGGGGGGGGGGGGGGGGGGGGGGGGGGGGGGGGGGGGGGGGG
>CAXUCF010000149.1:470-10456 GCA_964249275.1 uncultured Lichenihabitans sp. | reverse complement strand
TAGCGGACGTTGGCGTGGACGGCGCTGTCGTTCCAGCTCTCGGGCTCGTCAAACTGGCCGAACACGAGGACGGCGATGTCGTGTTCCGACGCACCGTCGCGTTCGGCATCGAGGGCCTGCAGCGCGCGCATGTGGACCAGGTCGCTACGGGTGACCGGTGGGGTGCGCGTCTTCAGCGGCGCCCCGGCCAGCGCGGCGTCGAGCGCGGCGGCCGCCTCCAGGCTTCTGCGCGCGCGTGGCCCGGCCGGCACGGCATAGGCGAACGGCATTCCGTCACGGAGCGAAAGCGATATGGCGAGCCGGATCACACGCCGACCGAAGGTCGTTCGGAGAAGCAGCCGCCGACCGTCGTGCATCAGGGTCTTGCGGCCCGGGATCGACCACAAGCTGAACGCCGCAGCCTCGTCGACGACCGCGGGTGCGAGCGCGACGAGCGGGTCCGGATCAGGCAGCCAGTTCGGTTCGGCCGAGCGGGCGTCGAGCGCGGGATCTTCCAGGAAATCGCAACCCCCATGGCTCGGCGCGCCGGACGGCGCGCGCCGCGGCGGCGTCCCGTTGAGGGCGACCATGCCGGCGCCAGTCGGCTTCATAGCCTGCGTTGCGGCGCAGATACTCCCAGGCGCGGCCCGGCGCGTCGAGGCCGAGGATATAGAGATAGGCGGCGGTCGGACCTGACACGGGCATGACATCGGCTCCGTTTAGCGTGGCAAGGTCACGCCTGCGCCGAGACGCTGGTCGGGAGCCTTGCCGTCCTCAACGCATGGGCGTTCCACTCTCCACATGGAAGGCCAGGGCGAAACGAGAAACCTGCTGGTCTACTTCGGTTGTTCTCGCGCCCTGCCAGAAGTCTTGGCTGTGGAGAGCAGATCGTTAATAAGTGCGTGGACGTCGAGCCCGATCACCTCGGCGATGTCGAGGAGCTCGACAACGTCGACACGACGGCCACCGCTCTCCATCGAGGAGATGACGGATTGGTAGCGTCCGAGTCGTTCGGCGAGGTCGCTCTGGCTCAGTCCCACCCGCCTACGCTGCTCGACGAGCAGATCGATCAGGCGGACGTGTCGGGGCGAACGCAGGGTCTTGGGCATCCGCCCGTGTCGGGATTTGTTGAAGCCGATAGACCGCGTAAGTGCGGTTTCAGGTTATCGGAAAATCTGGTTATGCTGACAGCCGGATCGGGAGACGGCGAATGAGCTTGGTCGAACAGCGTCATCCTCGGCTCGGGCGCCTGATCGACGTCTGGCGCGCGCAACACCGAGGTGGGGCGCTGCCGTGTGCCAGCGCGGTGGTCGGGCCCGCGCTGGACGACCTCGCGCCGGCCACGGTCTTGGTGACCCGGTCTGCGGACGGGGCCAACCGGCTGACTATCTCCGAGAGTGGTAGCGAGGTGGACGCGCTCTATGGCGAGCGCCTCGCCGGCGCTCCCATCGAGCGGCTGGCGCCGGGGCGAGGCGACGCTGCTCAGGAAGCCTTATCGGCGATCGAAACCGCGCGACCCTTCGTCATCGAGGATGAACTGCGGGTCGACGGTCGCTGTCGCCGCGTCGCCCGTCTCTACCTACCGCTGGCGAACGAGGACGGCTCCGCTGGTGGCGTGCTGTGCGGGGTCGTCACGGTCGGCTGATCCTCGGCCAACACGCGCGCCTTCGCCCCGCTCCGTGTGGAGCGGGGCTCGGCGGTCGTCATCAGTCGCCGTTGCGCTTGTTCGGGCGCGACCAAATGAGGCTGAAGGTGTCTTCGCCTTCGTCGTCGAAAAGGTTGGCATAGATCGGGGCGGTGAAGCTCGGGTCGTCGAGCTTGACGCCCAGGTAATCGCGGCCCTCGTTGGAGCGCTTGGTCCAGGCGGCACCGATCTCGACCTTGCCGACGAAGACGCGGTGGCTGGGGGCGTTGTCGTTGGTGCGGCTCTCCTCGAAGACGATGCGGACGTTCTTGGCCTGGACGCTGAGGGTGGTGATCGAGCCGGTGTAGTCGTTGCCGGACTTCTTGAAACTGCCGATGTTCGCCATGGTAGGTCTCCTTCTGTGTTCTCGAGCCCGCGCCCATCGCGGCCTCGATGGCTTGTCGACAGGCCGAAGGCGATCGACGACGCATCCGCTCGCGGACCGGAGCGCAGCGGAGGATGGCCGGCGGACGGCTTTCTTGCCTCGCGAGGAATGCGCGCTCGCGCGCAGGGGAAGAAAGTTGACCGGCCGCCGTTGCGGCAAGGCGATCGAGGCGTCAGCCGTCCTTCGGCCAGATCAGGCCATCAAGAGGCACGTGGGACGCATCTCGGTTACAGCGCCCGGGAGACCACGCCGAGGCGGACCGACAGCTCAGGAGCCGGTCGCACCCTCACCGGCTTCCAACCCTGTACGACAGGCGGAACCCGACATCACTGGAACCGCACCATCGATAAACGCCCACCGAACTTCCGGTCGTGTCCCTGAGGGTGGTGTAGCTCGGCGATAGCGGAGACGGCCGTCCGCGCTCTGATGATAGAGGGCCGTAGCGGACGGGCGTCTTTGCGGAGGGGTTGGCCATCGGCGGTTGCCGGTTAGGGTCGGGTTGCGAGCTCAACCCCGAACCGAAAGACCGACCGATGACCGACGAGATGATGAGCCTGCGCGGCCTGCTTGAGAAGAGTGCGGACGCGGACCTGTTGCGCGAGATGATCAGCTTTGCGGCCGAACGCCTGATGGAACTGGAGGTCGGCAGCCTGACCGGCGCCAGCTACGGCGAGAAGAGCGCCGAGCGGCTCGCCCAGCGCAATGGCTACCGTGAGCGCGATTGGGAGACTCGGGCCGGCACGGTCGAGCTGCGCATTCCGAAACTGCGCAAGGGCTCGTATTTCCCCGGCTTTCTCGAGCCGCGGCGCATGGCCGAGAAGGCGCTGACAGCCGTGATCCAGGAGGCCTATATCCACGGTGTCTCGACGCGCTCGGTCGACGATCTCGTGCAGGCGATGGGAGGAGCCGGCATTTCGAAGAGCCAGGTGAGCCGGCTCTGCGGCGAGATCGACGAGCGCGTGAACGCCTTCCTCGATCGGCCGATCGAAGGCGATTGGCCGTATCTATGGCTCGACGCAACCTACGTGAAGGTGCGCGAGGCCGGCCGCGTCGTCTCGGTGGCCGTCACGATCGCGGTCGGCGTCAACACCGATGGCCGTCGCGAAGTGCTCGGCATGGATATCGGCTGTTCGGAGGCGGAGACGTTCTGGACGGCGTTTCTGCGCAAGCTGACGCGGCGCGGTCTGCGCGGCGTCAAGCTCGTCATCTCCGACGCGCACGAGGGGCTCAAGGCCGCCGCCGCCAAGGTGCTCGGCGCCAGCGCCCAGCGCTGCCGCGTTCACTTCATGCGTAACGTGTTGGCTCATGCGGGCAAAAGCGGGCGCCAAGTCGTCTCGGCCTTGATCGCGACGGCCTTCGCTCAGGCCGATGCCGAGGCGGCTCGGCAGCAATGGCGGCGCGTCGCCGATCAGTTCAGGGCCAAAATGCCGAAGCTCGCCGCCTTGATGGACCAGGCAGAGGCCGACGTGCTGGCCTACATGACGTTCCCGATCGCTCACCGGACCAAGCTGCACTCCACGAATCCGCTCGAACGCTTGAACGGCGAGATCAAGCGGCGGACCGACGTCGTCGGCATCTTCCCGAACGAAAATGCTCTTCGCAGGCTCGTCGGCGCCATCCTCATGGAGCAGAGCGACGAATGGACCGTCCAGCGCTCCCGCTACATGACGCTGGAAAGCATCGCGCCGATCGGCGATGATCCCATCGTCGGACTGCCGAACTTGGCAGCCTGACCGTCCCGGCCCAAGCCGGCGATCTCGGTGGCTCTCCTCGAGCTACACCACGCCTGAGGACACGATCTTGCTGGACCAGAACCTGATTCTCAAAGCTTTGCACTTTCTCGGGATCGATCCCGTTTAAGTACGCCCCCAGAGGCAAGATGCCGACATCAACGATGCGAGGCACACCCAAGCCATCGAGGTATCCTCCATGCTGCCACCACAGGCCGACGCCGTCCTTGATAAGATCGGCCTTCACGGGAACGAACTGATATTCCACCCCCGTGTCTCGCAAGGAGGCGCACGTCCAGTGGAATTCCACGCGCGTCGGAGTCATGCCATCCTTGTTCATGACCTTCAGTGTAACAGCGTGCTTGCCCGAGAACACATGCCAATTCGATATTAAGCAAAGCTCTCCCGCATTGGTGTAAAGAAACCCCGTCGCGTGACCCAAAGATGTTTCGTAGAAGAACAATTCCAACCTTGTCACTGCGCAAGATGCCGGATGCATCAACATGCTTGGTTCCCTTGTCTCGATGCAGCGGCCTGAACGACCCTCAACACCTGTTAGGTCGGTTCGACATATCGGCCTATAATCTTTAACGTTCCTAGAGCAATTACGGTCCATCCAGTGGACATACCGGAAAGCTGCCGTCGCCTCGCGATGGGTGCTGCGCAATTCACAGCTCTAACCATAATAGCCTAGACTAGAAGCGCGCCTGCGCGTTTCGGCGACGGCTGGTCAACGACCTTCCACCGAACTGGCCGGAAGCGGACCTCCTCAGGGTCGGAGAAGGGTCGAATTCAGTCGTCCGCTTTCGTTTGAGGCAGCGCTCACGCGCCGCCTCCCTTCCTGAAGTCGAACAGCGGGATGCCGAGCTTGCGGGCCTTGTCGGCGAGATTGTCGGAGATGCCTGTGCCTGGGAACACGATCACCCCGGTCGGCAGCACGTCGAGCAACTGGTCGTTGCGCTTGAACGGCGCCGCCTTGGCGTGACGGGACCAGTCAGGCTTGAACGCGACCTGCGGAACCTTGCGGGCGTCGGCCCACTTCGCCGCGATCAGCTCGGCGCCCTTCGGTGAGCCGCCGTGCAGCAGCACCATGTCGGCGTGCTTGCCGTGCACCCGGTCGAGCGCCTCCCAGATGCGCCGGTGGTCGTTGCAGTCCGCCCCGCCGGTGAACGCGATCTTGACGCCCTTGGGCACCAGCACCTCGGTCTCGGCCCGCCGCTTGGCGGCGATGAAGTCGCGGCTGTCGATTATCGCCGCGGTGAGCATCTTGCGATTGGCGAGCGAGCCCGAGTGCGGCTTCCAGGTCGAGCCGGTGTGCGCGTGGAACATCTCGCCGGCTTCGTCGCGCATGGCCTCGTAGGTGTCGCGGCGGTCGATGAGATCCTGCCCGTCGATGAGCAGGCGCTCCAGCTCGACCGACCTCACCTCCGAGCCGTCCTGCTCGCGCTGGCTGCGCTTCTGGTCGTCCTCGTTGTCGTCGAGATCGCGCTGCGCCTTCTCGGCCTGGCGGTGGAAGATGTTGACCTGCGCCCAGAGGAGCTGTTCGAGGTCGCGTTCGAGTGGCGTGTCGGTGAAGGTCGAGACCAGGGCGTCGAAGACGTCGGAGAGCGCGCCCTGGACGGTGAGCGGTTCGGGCATGGGCCTCGGATCGTGCTCCCCCTTGGCAGGGTGGAAGCCGTGGAGTTCCAGTTCGTCGATGATGTGGGCGGTGGGGCTGCTCTCGTGCGGGAGCTCGTGGTCGTGGGTGTCGCTGTCGGTCGCCATCGGGATCGTCCTCTTAGGCGAAGCCCGCGCCCATCGCGGCCTTCGTGGCGATCCGAAGCCGGACGGGGGACGGGCCTGCACCGCCGCGTCGCAGACGCGAGCGGCCGCAGCGCAGCGGAGGACGGCGAAGGGCGGCTTTCTTGCCTCGCGAGGAATGGCGGCTTCGCCGCCAGGGGAAGAAAGTCGACCGCAGCCGTTGCCGACCCGGCCCGCGTCCGGCCGACATCGCCCTCTCAGAAGGCCGTGGGCGGCGGCCTCTCACTGGAGCGGGACGGTTCGCGGCGAGCCCGCGCTGCTCACCCGCGACCGCGCCTCCCCGGTCAGCCCGCCAGCGCCTTCCGGCGTCGGTCGACCAGGAACCGTGCCGCATCCTCCGGGGCGAGTTGCGGCCCGAGCGCCTCAGCCAGTGCTTCCGGCCCCCGGCGCCGCAGGTCCTCGTTGAAGTCGCCCAGGTCCGGCCGGAGCTCGCGCAGCTCGATCCCGTCCAGATCCTCTCGGCCCCGCAGTCGTTCATCGGCGTGTTGGCCCGCGCGGTCATAGTCGATGGCGATATAGAGCCGCCGCAGCCCCGCCGGGAGCAGGAGGGCGGCAAGGTGTGCCGAGGAGAGCGCCGCCACCATCGGCATCGTGGGCAGGACCGACCGCAGCGACAGCATGGTCTCGAGGCCCTCGCCGGCGGCGAGCACGTCGCGCGCCACGCCGAACCGGACGCCGTGCCCGAGCAGGTCGCCCATCGCCTTGCGCGGCGTCGACAGCCTCGCCTTCGTCGCGTGCGCCGGGTCGAGCCAAGTGCGATGCACGCCGGTGATCGTGCCGGTGAGGTCGGTGACGGCCGCCAGCAGGGCGGGATGCGCTTGGCGAGGTCCGCTTGGCGGCTGGTGATAGCAGGACGGGTGGAACCGGAGCGGCAGTCCATTGAGCTCCGCGGTGATGCCACGCGCCCGCAGATACTTCGAAGCGAGCGTGCCCCGGACCGGCTGGCCCATGGCGTAGAGCCGCCGTGCCGCCTCGGGCGATGCGCGTCGCGCCGGGAGGGACTTGGGCGGTTCCTGCCGTGGCAGCGTCAGGAACAGCCGCGCCTCGTCCATCGCCTCGCCGACGGTCGAGAGGTTGCGGCTGAGCCGCACGATGTCGAGGAGATCGCCATGGTCGCCCGTGGCGGCATCGGTCCATTTGCCGGCTGCTCCCTTGCCCGACTCGGGCCCGCGCAGACGCACATACAGGCTGCGCCCCGGCGTATTGGTCACGTCGCCGACCAGCCAATAGTTACCCTCGCGGCGACCGGTGGAGAGATACTCGCGGCACACCGCCTCGGCCTCGCGCGCGAGACGGTGCGCCAGATCGGATGCGTGGCTGTCCATGTCAGGCCGCCTTTGCGAGGTCGGCCGACCGCGCCACGTCGCGGGAAAGCGGGTAACGGGCGAGCAAGGCCGCAAGGATTGACGGGCCGCTCGCGCCGACGGGCACGAACAGCCGCAGCCGCCAGCTGATGATCTCGGACACGAGCCCCATCGATTTCAGCCGGTCGACCATGCCGTCGGTCGCGCCGGTCAGCTCGACGCGCTCCGTCCCCATCACGCGCGAGCGGCGCACGGCCAGCCCGTCGGCGAGCTGGAGCACGTCGCCGCGATCCAGCACCGCAGCCCAGGCCTCTGCCGGCGCTACTGCGGGCGCCTCGGTCCCGAGCGTGTCGGCGATCCAGGCGGGTGAGACCACGCGGCCGAGCACGCGCTCTCCGTCATTAGTCTGAAGCCGGTAGACGCGGCAGCCGTCCTGCGGCAGCCGACGCCAGATCGGCAGGAGCAACCCGGTCACGATCCAGAACCGGCTCTCGACGAACTCGGGCAAGCCGGCGAGTTCGGCATCCCAGGCGGCGCGGAAGGCGCCCGCGTCCACCTCCTCCCAATGCGAGCCGTCGAGCGCGCTCGCGGCCATGTTCTTGCGCTCGGTCGGGCGAACGAGGCGAATCCGCCTCTGGACCTCGCCATCGTCGAGGGTGAGGCTGACGGCCGCGACCTGGACGGCGGCGTGGCCGGATCGTGCGTTGACCAGCAAGCGTCCGCGCCGGTCGGCGGCGAGGTCACAGGCTTCGCCCACGCTCATCGGCTCGGTGCGATCGAGCCGCACGACCTCGAAGGCCCGGGTCTCCGCACCTGTGGCATGGGTGGAGACGGTGCGCCGGTCGACGATGCTGAGCGACGCGGCGCTGACCGTCTCCACGCCACGATCGAACGTGCCCCCCGCGACCGCCGCTTCGACGCGGGCGGCGAGCAGGCCGTCGAACACGTCGAACAGCAGGTTCTGCAGCGCGATCGGCAACGCCAGCACGCGGTTGAGGAACTGCGTGATCGGCGGCAGCTCCTCCTTGACCGCGCCGTCGCGCGTGGTGAGCGACAGCCCGGTCGCATCCTCGAAGCGCCCGAGCGAGCAACCCTCCACCTTGCCCAGCAGGAGCAGCATGTAGAGCTGGCGCAGCGCCGCTCGGGCGTACTCGCTCTCGAGGTTGTCGGAAGCGCGGAACAGGCCCTGGCCGCCGGTCTGGCGCTGCCCGCGGGTGATCGCGCCCAGCGTGTCGAGCCGCCGCGCAATCGTCGACAGGAACCGCTTCTCGCCGCGCACGTCGGTGGCGATCGGCCGGAACAAGGGCGGCTGCGCCTGGTGCGTGCGGTTGGTGCGCCCGAGCCCCTGGATCGCGGCGTCGGCCTTCCAGCCGGCCTCAAGCAAGTAGTGGACGCGAAGACGCTGGTTCCTGACGCTCAGGTCCGCGTGATAGCTTCGGCCCGTGCCGCCCGCGTCCGAGAACACGAGGATGCGCTTGTCGTCGTCCTGGAAGGCGGAGGTCTCGGCGAGGTTGGCCCCGGCGGGACGGTTCTCGATCGCCAGCCGGTCGACGCCGTCGTCCCCGCGCTTCCTGACGATCCGGCGCGAGCGCCCGGTCACCTCTGCGACCAGCTCGGTCCCGAACCGCTGCACGATCTGGTCGAGCGCGCCCTGCACCGGCGGTAGGCTCGCGAGCCGCTCGACCATGCGGTCGCGCCGCTCCACGGCGTCGCGGCAGAGCACCGGCTGGCCGTCGCGCTCGACTGGCCGGGAGGTGAGGTTGCCCTCGCCGTCGGTGAACGGCTCGAACAGCTGCACCGGAAAGGCGTGGGCGAGGTAGTCGAGGACATACTCGCGCGGGGTGATGTCGACCTGCACATCCGACCACTCTTCGGCCGGGATCTCGGCGATACGCCGCTCCATCAGCGCCTCGCCGGTCGAGACGATCTGGACGACGCAGGCGTGGCCGACGGCGAGGTCCTCGTCGACCTTGGCGATCAGCGTCGGCGTCTTCATCGAGGTGAGGAGGTGGCCGAAGAAGCGCTGCTTCGAGCTCTCGAACGCCGAGCGCGCCGCCGACTTGGCCTGCGGGTTCAGCGTCTTCGATCCGCCCGCCGGCCCCGTGCCGGTGACGCCCGACGCCTCCAGCGCCGCATCGAGGTTCTGGTGGATCACCTGGAACGCGCCCGCATAGGCGTCGTAGATGCGGGTCTGCTCGGGCGTGAGCGCGTGCTCGACCAGCTCGTACTCGACGCCGTCGTAGGACAGCGAGCGGGCGGTGTAGAGGCCGAGCGCCTTCAGGTCGCGGGCGAGCACCTCCATCGCCGCGACGCCGCCGGTCTCGATCGCCGCGACGAACTCCGCGCGGGTGGCGAACGGGAAATCCTCGCCGCCCCACAAGCCCAGGCGCTGCGCATAAGCGAGGTTCTGGACGGTGGTGGCGCCGGTCGCGGAGACGTAAAGGACGCGCGCATTTGGCAGCGCGTGCTGGAGCCTGAGCCCCGCGCGGCCCTGCTGCGAGGGCGCGCCGTCGCCGCGCTCGCCCTTGCCGCCCGCGGCGTTCTGCATGGCGTGGCTCTCGTCGAAGACGATCACTCCGTCGAAGTCGGTCCCCAGCCAGTCTACGATCTGCTGGACGCGGCTGACACGCTCGTCTCGGGCATCCGAGCGCAGCGTGGCGTAGGTCGCGAACAGGACGCCCTGGTCGAGACGGATGGGCGTGCCCTGCCGGAACCGCGACAGCGGCTGGACGAGCAGGCGCTCCTGCCCCAGCGCCGACCAGTCGCGCTGCGCGTCCTCGATTAGCGTGTCCGACTTGGACACCCACAGCGCGCGGCGGCGACCCTTGAGCCAATTGTCGAGCACGATCGCGGCGACCTGCCGACCCTTGCCCGCGCCCGTTCCGTCGCCGAGCATGAACCCGCGCCGGAACCGGACGGCGGCTTCGGCATCGTCCGGCGCGGCGCTGACCAGGTCGTAGGTCGCATCCACGGTCCACGCCCCGGCGAGTTGCCCAGCATGGGCCTCCCCCGCGAGGATCAGCGTCTCGAGCTGGGCGTCGGAGAGCAGGCCGCCCGCGACGAGGTTGGCCGGTGCGTGCGGGCGGTAGCTGGGACGTGGCGGC
>CAXUCF010000149.1:0-460 GCA_964249275.1 uncultured Lichenihabitans sp. | reverse complement strand
GCGCCATCGCGGCGGATTGGACCAGCGGGGTCGGATGCGGCTTCGCATCGGGCACGCGCATGCTCTGCAACGCGAACGGCTCGTACAGCCCCTCGCCCAGCCGGCCGTCGTCGGCGTCGGTCGGCTCGATTGCCTCGTAGGTGAGCTCGACGGCGTCCGCCGCGACGGGCGCGAGCGGGCGCGACGGGGCGCGTGGGCGGGACACCGCAGAAGCGGCGACCCGCCGATCCGGCGAAGCGGCACTGCGGGTCGGCGTGCAAACGGCTCGCGCGGGAACGTGAGCCTCGACCCAGGTGAGCAGCGTTGCCACGTCCGGTGCGAGGCCGATCGAGGCGGGCAGGCAGGACGGCTCGGGCGCGGGCACGCGGTCGATGACGGTGAGCCGGGTCTCAGTCGTGGTGCCGTTGCGCGCGAACACCCGTCCGTCGATCGCGGCGGTAAACAGGACGGTGCCGCGCTC
>CAXUCF010000148.1:5838-12511 GCA_964249275.1 uncultured Lichenihabitans sp. | reverse complement strand
GGTAGACTTCCTCGTACTTGATCGAACGCCAGAGCCGCTCGACGAAAACGTTGTCCCTCCAAGCTCCTTTTCCGTCCATGCTGATGGCTATGCCGGCCTTCGACAGAACGCTGGTGAACTCCTGGCTGGTGAATTGTGAACCCTGGTCGGTGTTGAAGATCTCCGGTTTGCCGTGGCGGGCGAGTGCTTCCTCCAAAGCCTCGACGCAGAACGCGGCTTCCATGGTGATCGACAGTCGCCAGGACAGGACCCTGCGCGAGTACCAGTCGACCACGGCAGCCAAGTAGACGAAGCCGCGCGCCATCGGCACATAGGTGATATCCATCGCCCATGCTTGGTCGGGGCGGCTCACCGTCACACCGCGCAGCAGATAGGGATAGATTTTGTGACCCGGCGCTGGTTTCGAGGTGTTCGGCTTCCGGTACAAGGCTTCAATCCGCATGCGCTTCATCAGCGTGGCGACGTGTCGACGCCCGATCTCGACCCCTTCACGGTTCAGGAGATCGCGTAGCATCCGGCTTCCTGCAAATGGGAACTCCAGGTGCAGCTCGTCGATCCGACGCATGACGGTCAGATCTTCCAAAGAAACCGGACAAGGTCGATAGTAGACACTGCCACGACTGATCCCCAACGCCTTGGCCTGCTTCGTGATGGACAGGCCATGGTCGCCGTCGATCATCGCTTTGCGTTCAGAAGCCCGGCCTTGCCGAGCGCGCCGGACAAAAAATCATTGGTCAACGTCAGCTCCCCGATTTTGGCGTGAAGCGTCTTCACATCGATGGCAGGCACCGCCAGGCCTGCTTTCGGCTCCGATCCGAAGACCTCGGCGGCGCCATCTACGAGCTGGGCCTTCCACGCCGTGATCTGGTTCGGGTGGACGTCAAACTGCTGAGCCAATTCGGCCAGCGTCTTTTCTCCCTTCACAGCCGCAAGGGCCACCTTGGCCTTGAAGGCCGGAGCGTGGTTGCGGCGCGTTCGCTTGCTCATCGTCTCTCCCGATCCACGGCCACTCTGGCCGCCGTCAGGCAGAAAATCCACTCAGCAACCCTGTCCAGATTCCCTGAGCCACCTCAGACCGCCTCGGGGATGCCGCGGCGCGCCGCCGACCATGCGAGCACGACAAGTTCGAACCCGGTCGCGAAGCCGACTAATGTCAGGCCGAGCCGCGTCTGTGTGGCCTCTATCCCGCTCAAACGCTGCACCGCCTCGACCAGCAGCGTGGCGCCGCCCGCCATGGCTACGACCCCGGCCAGAACGAAGGTGAGATCTCGTCCGATCCGCGGAGGATGACCCGCTTCCACCGCGTCACGCGCTTCGGTCAGCTCGCTGACCCACTCAAAACCGGATAGCAGCATAAACTCTTCGAAACGCATCGTCAGCAATTTCATTGGCCCGAAACGAAGGGTCGGGCGTGAATGCGAGCCCAGCCAACCCAAAATCGACCGGAGTTTTGTAAGTGGCTCAGTCGAGCTAAGCTTTTACGCCGCTCGGCGGCTCGTGCAGGATGGAGTTGGCACATGTGTCTACGCTATGATCCTATGAGGGCGAGCGTTTCTTCAGTGCGCATGCCACCACCTGTCTCAATTTTTTCCCGCTAACGCCCGTACCTTCTCGTCACCGCCTTACAGCGCGAGTTCAGCTCGTTGGCGTCGAATGAGCAAGAAAAGGCGCTGTGACGTGGCGCGTGGCGGCCGACTACCTTCATCAGCCCTGGCCCGGAGCGGATTTATCAGGCCGATGTTCGAGGCCCTTGCGATCCAGAAAGAAGCCTGCCCGAGATTGCAACGTGTCGACGAAGGCGCGGAGAGCCGCCGCCATGTTCCGCTGCTGGGGGTAGCAGAGGTAAAAGCCCGGAAAGGGAGCCGACCAGGATTCCAGAAGACGCACCAAGCGCCCATCTTTGACAAAGGAGGCGACCACCTCCTCGACGGCGAAGGCGATCCCCACACCTTCCACGGCCGCATGCACGCCGAACTCGCGGCTGCTGACGATCAGCGAGCCCGAAACTTCGACGCCAAACCAGCGGCCGTCCTGGCAGAACTCCCAGGCGTAGGCCCGCTCATGTCCTGGCCAGCGCCAGCGAATGCAATTGTGCCCGAGCAGGTCCTGCGGCGTCGCCGGCGAGCCGTGTTCAGCAAGGTAGGAGGGCGCGGCGACAGCTACTTGCCGCAGTTCGGGACCAAGCCGTAGCGCGACCATATCGCGCTCGATCACCTCGCCCAGCCGGATTGCGGCGTCATAGCCGGCGGCGACGATGTCGACGACCGTGTCATCCACACTTATGTCCAGCACAACGCCCGGGTGGTCGCGCGAGAAGCTGGCGAGCATCGGTGTAAGGAAGAGATCGGCTGCGATCCGAAAGCTGTGGACTCTCACGGTCCCGGTTAATCTATTCGTATCGCCATGGTTGATGTCCATGACGGTCTTGAGCTCAGCGATTGCAGGCTGAATACGCTCAAAAAGAGCTTTGCCAGCGTCTGTGAGCGAGACGCTGCGCGTCGTGCGGTTGAACAGCCGCGCGCCCATCCGGTCCTCCAGCTTGCGCACCGCCTGAGTCAGCGCGGAAGAGGAGACGCCGACGGACTCGGCCGCCCGGCTGAAGCTGAGGGCCTCGGCCACCGCGAGGAAGGCGCGGAGCGCGCCGAAATCACTCGTTGAGATCATGCCAGCTCCCGGAATTGATAAGCCGGGCTTACTAGCCTGCTTAGAAACTCGCAATTATCGGCTGAGCTCGCGTGGCCTACTTACGAGTCAGTCCGCGGATGCGCTCCTTGTCCGGTCTCGGCGCGAGTAGCTGACGCGGGCGCTGTGTCGGCATGCTTGAAGGGAGCGCGGCCATGGCTTCAAAGAGCTGGAGGCTGGACGGCAAGGTCGCGATCGTCACCGGCGCGGCGCGCGGTATCGGTCGCGCAGCCGCCGAGTTGCTGCACGCGCGAGGTGCCCGCGTCGTTGCCAGCGATCGTTCCGAAGCCGTGCACGAGCTGGATGGCGTGGGTTTCGCCACCCTGACCGGCGACGTCGCCGACGAGGACGTGGCGCGAAACACGGTCGCTCTTGCCCGCGAGCGCTTCGGCCGGCTTGACATCCTGGTCAACAACGCCGGCCGCACGCTCAATAAGCCGCTGCTGGAGACCAGCGTTGAGGACTGGAACGCGGTGCTGGCGACCAATGCGTGCGGAAACTTCGTTCATTCGCGCGAGGCGGTGCGGGCTATGATGGAGACAGGCGGCGGCGCGATTGTCTCGGTGGTGTCGGTCGTCGCGCAGGTGGCGATGAAGGAACTGGCCGCCTACGCCGCCTCCAAAGGCGCGATCACCCAACTTGTGAAGGTCATCGCCGTCGAATACGGCGCACACGGCATCCGGGCCAACGCCGTCGCGCCCGGCGTAGTCGAGACCGACATTCTGTAGAGCACCGGCGTCGAAGACAGCCGTGCGACACTCGCCGGCTATGGCGATGCGCACCCGATCGGCCGCGTCGGCCAGCCAGGCGAAATCGCGGAGGTGATCGCCTTCCTCGCTTCGCCCGCCTCCAGCTTCATGACCGGCACCCTGGTGATGGCGGACGGCGGCTATACCGCGCTTTGAAAGGATTGGCCTCGTGAACAAATCAATTCTGATCGTCGCCGCCGAGCGCGGCCTCGGCCTCGGCTTGGCCCGGGAGTTCTTCCGCCGCGGCTGGAGCGTCACCGGCTCGGCGCGTCCGGGATCGGACACGGCGGAGCTCGAAGCGGTTGGGCGTGCGGACGCCTCGCGCCTGTCGCTGGCCGCCATCGACGTGACCGACGCCGGCGGGATCGAGCCGTTCCTGGCGTCGCTGGGCGACCGCCGCTTCGACGTGATCTTCTTCAACGCCGGCATCTACGGGCCGCTGCACCAGAGCGTGGCCCAGGCGACTGACGCGGAGTTCGCCGAGATCATGCTGACTAATACCTTCGGGCCGATCCGCCTCGCCCATCGACTGCTCGACCGGTTCACCGAGGCGGCCGGCACCTACGCCTTCATGTCGTCGCACCGGGGCAGCATCGCTATCAACCTCGAAGGCGGACTTGAGCTCTACCGGGCCAGCAAAGTCTCTCTGAACATGCTGGCGCGGGGCATGTGGGCGACCAACCGCGGCCGCGGCCCCAATGGCCTCACCGTGCTCTCGATTCATCCCGGCTGGGTGCGCACGGCTATGGGCACGCTCGACGGCACGGTTGAACCGGAGATGGAGCTGGAGCCCAGCGTGCGGGGCGTCGTCGACGTGATCGAGCGCCGCCGGGGATCGGGCGAGAACCTCTATCTCGACTGGAAGGGCGAGCCGCTAGGCTGGTGACGGAGCGTCAGGAGGTACTCCTAAGCCGCAGACAGGGCAGCTGATTTGGTATCGGGTTTCGGCGGCGGCTCCTTAGCATCCTCAAACTCTCTTGCCCTTTAGCACGACCGGTCGTACTATTACCTGATGGTTGGTGTAACGCGCGATCGGCTTCTCGATAACGGCCTGCAGATCCTAAGCGTCAGGGGTCTGTCTGGCGTGACGCTCGGCGTGCTCGCGACGACAAGCGGCTTGTCGAAAAGCGGCCTTTTCGCTCATTTCCGGTCGAAGACGCAGTTGCAGCTCGACTTACTCGATCGCATGGCGGCTGTTGCCCACGAGCACGTCGTCATACCCGCCCTTTCCGTCGCGGATGGTCTCCCGCGGCTCCGGGCGCTTATCGAGCACTGGCTTGGCTGGTCGACGCGGGCCGGGCTGCGGGGCGGATGTCCCGTCGCAGCAGCTTTGTTCGAACTCGACGATCTCGACGGCGAGGTGCGCGACCACGCCGTCATGATGGAACGACGCTGGCGTGGCCTGCTGCAGACGCTGGTCCGGCGTGCGGTCGAACTTGGTCATTTGCGCTCCGACACCGATGCCGCCCAGGTCGTCTGGGAGTTGTGCGGCATCTACCTCACCCATCACGCGTCCATGCGGTTTATCCGCGACCCCGCAGCCGATAGCCGCGCTCGCAACGCGCTCGACGCGCTGATCGAACGGTTCGTTGCGCCAAGCGAAAGGCCCTGTTCATGATCGCCACGCCAACCCCCGTAACCGCTCTTGCTGTGATCTCGCCGGTGATCGTCGCCGGCATCTTCGTGGCGCTCTGCTCGCTCATCCGGGAGCCTGCCCGACAGAAGTTCAGTGCGGTGTTCGTGGCCGGCGCGGGCGCGGCTTATTTCGCGGGAGGTTTTGGTTCTTGGGAGCTCGCTTTCTGCGTGATCATCACCTTGCTCGCTTACCGAGGGTTGGCGGACTATCGCGCGATCGGCGTCGCTTGGCTGCTCCATAGCGGCTGGGACATCGCCCACGACTGGTACGGCAATCCGATCATCCCTTTCGCACCATCCTCGTCGTTCGGCTGCTTTGTCTGCGATCCGTTCATCGCGGTTTGGTATCTGCTGGGGGCTCCGTCGGTCTGGGCGCAGTCGCGCCGCACGGCCTCGAAGGCGGGCTCCCGATGAGGTCTGACGACATTGAGCAGCTCCGTCGGCTCGAGCTGGCGTCGATGGTCGAGGCAACGACGTTGCTGCTGCTCGTCGCTGTGGCGACGCCGCTCAAGCACCTCGCCGGATTGCCGGGCTTCGCCCGGATCATGGGCCCGGCCCACGGACTGGCGTTCCTGTTCTACCGGTGGACCGTCGTGCAGACGGTCGCGGCCGGCCGCTGGACGCGGGGTGAGATCGCCCGACTCGCGCTGGTCGCGTTCATCCCGTTCGCGGGTTTTCTCAACGGGACCTGGCTGCGTCGTCGCGAGCACAAGATCAAGCAGGGACGGGCGGCG
The DNA here is from genome assembly GCA_964249275.1 of uncultured Lichenihabitans sp. Classification (GTDB taxonomy): domain Bacteria; phylum Pseudomonadota; class Alphaproteobacteria; order Rhizobiales; family Beijerinckiaceae; genus Lichenihabitans. The sequence continues at coordinate 6,711 of CAXUCF010000148.1, read as the reverse complement.
TGACGTTCGGCCTCTATGATGTCGTCAAGGCGGCGCATGTCATTGCCGTTCTGATTTTCGTCTCGGGCATCCTATTGGCGAGCGTCGCGCTCCGGGCGCGGTCCGGCACCGCAAGCGATGCAACGATCCTTGCAGCGGTGCGGCGCTGGGACGGGCGGGTAACGACGCCCGCCATGCTGACGACCTGGGCGCTCGGCTTCACGCTGGCGCTGATGGGCCATTGGTTACCTTCAGGCTGGCTCATCGCCAAGCTGGTGGTCGTCGTCCTGCTGTCGGGGTGGCACGGCGTTCAAGCAGGACGACTGCGCAAGTCTGGCGCCGCGGGCGTCGACGCGTTCGCGCCCGCTATCGTGGTGACGGCGGCAGGCCTCATCGTGGCCCTCGTCGTGCTCAAGCCATTCTGATCGGCCACGGACAGGAGCGTTGCCGGCCCACCCCCGGGCGGATCTCCATCAGGCGTGAGCAGAGGTAGCTCAGGATAGCTCCGGCAGATCGGAAATGGCGGTGCGTTGCCGCGGCAAGAGGATCATCTTGGCTGACATCGCACCGGGTCCCCGCTTCCGTCACATAGCTCAAACAGGTCAGCCCCGAGATGCCGATACAATCGAGGCAATAAAAGCGGCATCGCGACTATCGGACCCGTCGTGCGGGACGGAGAAGGTCGCCCATGCCGCTGCCGTGCAGAAACGCCGCTCGTGCACGGTCGCCGAGCCTGTTCAGCTCGTCGTATGCATGCGATGAGGCTTACAGTTACCCACATCGGCGAGAGACGGTTTGCCTTGAGCGAATCAGCTGTGATTCCATCTGCGGCGCCAACACAGAGAGGCGTGGCGGATGGGCAGAGGTGGGGTTGCCGGCGATGCCGGCTGAGAG
>CAXUCF010000148.1:3112-5828 GCA_964249275.1 uncultured Lichenihabitans sp. | reverse complement strand
AACGTCTCCGTCAACGCCTGCAGAAGTAGTTTGAACAGTTTTCCTCTGCTCCGGGTCAACCGGTGCCGGCCGCATGCGGTAATTGGGCTGCCACCAAAGCCGCGTACAGGTTCTTCGACAATCCTCGCGTCACGGAACACGGGATGTTGGCCGGACATTTCGCCGCGACTGCCGCACGGTGTAAGGCCAGCGAAGGGCCCATTCTACTTTTGCAAGACACGACTGATACCACATCCGCGAGATTAGACCGGGGCCTGATTTTTGGGCCACCAAGCGAAGTTGGTGCGGGAGCTGATCTCGGGTTGGCGGGTGGTGAGGTTGCTGCACCGCTCGGTGATGGTGTCGATGAGCTTGTCCAGGTTGGGGACGAAGCTGTTGACGATGGGCTCGTCCACCAGCGTCCAGAGCGTCTCGGCGGGCTGCAGATCGGGGCTATAGGGCGGCAGGTGGACGAGCCTGAGCCCATCGGGCACGCCGAGGTTGGGCAGGGTGTGCCAGCCGGCATTGTCGAGCAGCAGCACGACGCACTTGTTGGGCCCGGCGCCGACCGCCTCGGCGAAGGCGGCGAGCAAGCCGGCGAAGAGCGGCTTGGACACGGTGTCGGTCAGGTACCACACCGTTTCGCCCGTGGACGGGCCCACGAAGGCGGTGACATAGAGCCACTGGAAGCGGTGGTGGCCGAGGGCTGTCGGACGCTGCCCCTTGGGGGCCCACACCGAGCGCAGCACCGGCTTCAGGCCGAGGCGGTGCTCGTCGGTGCAGAACACCTCGACGGCGACGCCGGGGTGGGCTGTCGCTTCCTCGGCGACGACGTCCGACAACTTTTTTAAACGCTGTCGCCTCTTCGGCCGTGGCGGATTTCGGGTTCTTCGGCCGCGGCCGCTGCAACGACCAGCCGAGCGCCCTCAGGGCTTCCCAGCCACGTTGGGGCAGGACGCGCTCGAGGCCGAGATGGGCCGCCATGACGTCGGCCACCTTGCGGCTCGACCAAAGGCCCCCGTCGGGCGGCGGCTCGGCCAGCCGCAGTCGCACCGCTTCCAGCACCTCCGTGGTCAGAAGGCTCGGCTTGAGGCCGTTGCGCCGCCGCCCGTTGGCCAGGGCGTCGGGCCCGGACGCGTTGTAGCGTGCCAGCAACAGCTCGATCCAGCGCGCCCCGAAGGCCGTCACCTTCGACGTCGCTCCGACCGTATGGCCCTGCGCCAACAGCCAGATCACCTGCACGTGGCGGGCCTCGACCGGATCGGGGCAGGTCCTGAAACGTCGCTCCAGTTCCGGGATGTCCAGGTGATCCGCGACGCGCCCCATGCCACAGCCCTCCAGCAGGGCCGCAAGCCTAAACCCATCTCGGCGCTACGGGAATCCGCTCCCGGCGAATCAGTGTCCCGGATCTCGTATAACAAGGCCGGTCCGACAAGAAAACGCTCATTTTCCGAGCACTGCGGCGTCAAATTCGATCCGGTAATAGGGGATTATTTAATGCGCCCCGCCAGTATTCTGATAGGGCCTCCAACAGCTCTGTGCCAAAGGCGTTGTAGTCTGGGTCTAGTGACTGTCTTGCCGGTTGCTGCGAGTGGTCGAACGACTGCCACAACCCTCGCGTCATTGCATAGGTGCGCGTCAATAATTGGAGACCGCGGCCAGGAGGCAGGCCGAGCGCTTCCTCAAGGACCACCCCACCCCCCATGAGGCGATTGAGCAAAGACCGCTTAAAAGCGATCAGCGTTTCCATTTCCAGGTTGTGCTCAAGGACGCCGTGTCCGAGGGAGTCAAGCTGCAGAAGTTCGGGACGGCGTTCGACATAGTTGACATAGCTAGACAGAAAAGCCGCCACCTTGTCGGCCCGTGCTCCATCCGCAGGCCGGAATGTTTGTTCCAACTCGTCGATCACCTCGCCCCAGCCATCTTGCAAGATGGAGGCGAAGATTGCACCCTTGGTGCTGAAGTAAAGATAGACGGTGCCCTTTGCCAATCCGGCTGCGACGGCAATGTGCGAAACGGAGGGCAATTCACCCCGTCCTGCGACGAACAGCTCACCCGCAGCTTTCAGAATAGCTTGCCTTCGCGCATCCTTGTCGGCGGTGGCGTAGGCGCGCTTAGCCATGACTTTGCTGTGTTGACCTTGCCATGTTGTAGGACGTTTGCGCGGCGAAGTGCCGCGATAGCATGCGGCTGCTGAACGCCATCACCTTGTTCAAGCGCCCGGCGACAACGCTTGATCTGCCCGCGAACATGGCTTCCAACCCGATCCGGGCGACCGTGGCAGGCAGCAGCTGCGTGCGCTTCAGCGAGGATGGGGTTTGAAAGCCGGAAACGGCATTGAAACCCGTGTCCATCAGCCCGGGCGAGAGAACCGTAACGCCGACCTTGGGAGCAAGCTCCACGTTCAGCGCCTCTCCCAATGACAGGACATAAGCTTTGGAGGCACCGTAGGCGGCCAGCAGCGGATCGGGCTGATAGGCGGCAAGGCTCGCGACCAGCAGGATATGGCCGCCATCTCGCGCGGCCATGCGCCGGCCGAAAACATGGCTGAGTTCGGTAAGGCTGACGATGTTCAGCTGAAGCATGGAACGAAGGCGTTCAGGGTCATGGTCGATGAACGCGCTGCTAAGTCCGAAGCCAGCATTGTTGATAAGAATGCCTAGTTCGATCTCACGCCGGTCCAGGCGTTGTCGCAGAGCGTCCGCACTTCCAGGCGATGAAAGATCAATCGACTCCA
>CAXUCF010000148.1:0-3102 GCA_964249275.1 uncultured Lichenihabitans sp. | reverse complement strand
CCACAACGACCTCGACATTGTGCTGCAGACGAATCTCGTCGGCTAGTCGCTGCATGGGTGCTTCAGTGCGAGCAGTGAGCACAAGGTTTGTGCGGCGTGCAGCAAGTGCTTTCGCAAGCTCCATTCCCAAGCCGCTCGATGCCCCTGTGACAAGCGCCCACGACATTTTAGACCGTTGCATGACCACCTCCATATGACCTACGGTCATTATAGATGACCATAGGTCATAATGGAAGGGCTCACTCTTGTCCAGAAATGCGCGCGTTGCGGTAGAGCTGGGGTGTCAAGAGTGAGTCTGCTGATACCTACCGTTGTGGCCGATCGCTAGGCGCCCGGCGGACCGCTGAAATTGCCGATCATCTACCAACCCGCTATCAGCACGAACACTGACGCGGACCTGTGCTGGCGGTTGAGCCGGAGCGACAGCTCGCGATGGCCTTAATGCTCGGAGAGGGTCCGGGCCACAGTTGCCGCCATGGACGTCGTCGGGCGACCGATCAGAGTGCTGAGTTGGCGGCTGTCGTCGAACAGGGCGCCCTTCGATGCACCGGTATCGCTGTCGGCAAGCAGGGACGCCAGCGCCTCCGGCAGTCCAGCCCCGACCAGTGCGGCCTTGTAGTCTGCCTCGGGCAGATTTGTGTAGCCAACGGACCGGCCTGATTGGCGCGCGATCTCGGCCGCGAGTTCCGGCAGGCTATACGCCTCGTCTCCAGCAAGTTCGAGCGTGCGCCCGCCCAGGTCCTGTGCCGTCGTCAGCACAGCCACAGCGGCGGCGGCATAGTCCGTCCGGGCCGCGGAAGCGACCCGCCCTTCGCCGGCGCTGCCGATGAAGGCGTGATGCGCCAGGGCCGCCGGGAGCGAGGCCGTGTAGTTTTCCGTGTACCATCCGTTGCGCAGCAGCACGAAAGGCACGCCAGAATTTCGCAGCAGCGCTTCGGTGTCCCGGTGCTCGCCCGCCAAGCCGAGAGGCGACGTGTCCGCGTGCAGGACACTGGTATAGGCTAGCAGCCTGACGCCAGCGCGCCGAGCTGCTTCTATAACATTGCGATGCTGGGCTACGCGCCGGCCGAGATCGCTGGAGGAGATCAGCAGGACACGGCCGATGCCAGCAAGGGCGGCGTTGAGGCTGTCCGGCTGGTCGTAGTCGGCGATCCGGGCTTGTATTCCTCGGGCAGCCAGCGCCGCGGCTGCCTCGCGCGTGCGGACGGTGGCAACAACCTGGCCAGCGGGCATCTCCGCGAGCAGCTGGTCCACGACAAGCCGACCGAGTTGGCCACTGGCCCCGGTGACGAGCACTGGGTGATCAGCATGGGACATGATTGAAATCCTTAGTCTCGATTGCAGACGTAGTCTTGTTTAAGGACCGTCGCTATCTGGTGTAAGGAGGCAGTTTTCCGTGCCCAGGTAACCTATGGGGAGCCACCAGGAATGAGCGACATGCCTCTTGCGAGCGGCTTTACAGCTTGGCAGGCCGCTGGCTTCGACGCGGCTGCGTGCCCGGTTCGCAACGTGCTGGACCGTATCGGCGATAAGTGGACGATGCTGACTTTGGCCGCGCTTGCAGCCACACCGCGCCGGTTCAGCGAGCTGCACCGGATCATGCCCGACATCTCGAAGCGGATGCTGACGCAGACGCTGCGGGACCTGGAGCGGGACGGCCTGGCAACCCGCCATGTCTTTCCGACCAAATCGCCCCGGGTCGAATATCGTCTATCCCCGCTCGGACAGTCTGTGCTGGAGCCGCTGGCCATTCTGGTGCGCTGGGCGGAGGGCAACTACTCCAACATTCGTGAGGCTCGTGCACGGTTTGATGGCATACCAGCGAGCAACGCTTAGGTGTAGGCGCTCGCAATCATCGGGGCTCGTGCTCGCACACAGAGCTGATACCTGCTCGAATCAGATGACGGCTGGGCGGCACTCGTGCTCACATTATCTGCTACCACGCTCGCCCTCATCGCGTCGTGCTCACCAACAGCCGCCTGTGCTCACAATCGTTGCCCAATGAAGGAGAAGAAGGTTCTCCGGCTTATACAGGTACGCCTGCGACGCGCAGCTGCTCGATGAGCTTGCAGGTGCGATCGCTGGCGAGCATGCCGGCGATGGTCTGCCGTCTTCAGGGCCGGATCACGGTGATCCGGAACGGCCCGGCATGGGCAGCCGCCTGCGCAACAGCCTCGTTTGCATCGTCTAGGGCGAACTCGGTAACGTCGAACTGGCCGAGGTCCAGCAACCCGGCCCGGACCAGCGCGATCATCCCAAGAACAGCGCTGGGCTCGAACATCCATTGGCCGTGGATGCTGACGCAGTTCCGCATGATCCAGGGATAGGGCAGCGACAGGTCATCGCCGCCCAGCATCCCCACGCCGCCCATCAGCACGGCCCGGCCGTATGGGCGCACTGCCATAACGGCCGCCCGCACCACTGTCGCGCTGACGAACGGCGGCAAGATGTCTAGCACGCAGTCGATCGGGCCTGGTGCGGCGGCCTGCATCCGCGCGCGGTCCGCATCCTCGTTGCCGGCGAGGGTCACGGGCCGCACACGCGAATCGAAGCGGCGCACTAAGTCGGCAAGCACCCGCTCGTTGCGGCCGGGCGCCACGACGCAGCCCGCACCCATCGCCAGCGCGGTCGCCACGGCGGCGCTGCCGTAGTTGCCGGTGGCGCCGCTGACCAGGAGCGTTTCCCCGGCTTGCAGCCCGGCCGCGAGGAGGCCGCCGTACGGCACGAGCGCCACGCCCGCCGCGCACCATCGTCCGGCGTCCGCCTCGTCGATGACGCCAAGCGGGATGGCGTTCTCGGTCGGCACCATCATGCGTTCGGCAAACGGGCCGTTGTGGAAGTGCTTCTGCAGCCGCAGGCCCCCTTCGCCGCGGGAACTCCAGCCCTGCAGCGTGATGTCAGGGGCGAGGCCGCCATCGCGCGACCGCACGGTGGGGTCGCAGAACACCCAGTCGCCGGGCGAAAGGCGCGTCGCATCCGGCCCGGCGGTGCGCACGCGGCCGACCGCCCCGCAGCCCGGCACCACGGGCAGCTCCAGCGGGTACTTGCGCGCGCCGCTGAACACATCCGCCGCGTAGGGCAGGATGCCGGTTGCCACGACAT
>CAXUCF010000147.1:0-12568 GCA_964249275.1 uncultured Lichenihabitans sp. | reverse complement strand
ACGATAGCCCGGCGTGGCTCCGTTGCCCCCTCCACCGCGCTACGCGCGGTCCCCCTCCCCCGATTCTCGGGGGAGGATCCCAGACCTTCAGCCGTCGATAGACCACATCCCGGCCAGGCACCCGATCACCCGACCGCGATCAGTGCCACCGCGACGCGGCGACGCTCGCCGAGCAGGATGTTGTAGGTCCGGGCCGCGGCCCCGGTCGCCATGGGGTCGACCACGATGCCGGCCGACTTGAGCTGCCGGCGGAGCGGCTCCGGCACCGGTACGAGATCGACGCCGGTGCCGAGCAGCAGGAGTTCGATGGTGCCCTGCTCGGCCGCGAAAACCGGGGCCAGCGAGGCGGCCGTGATGTCGCCCGCGACTGCCACGGGCCAGGCATGCACACCGGTCGGCACCGCCAGGATCGAGCCGCGGTGCGACATGTCGCCGAAATTGAAGCCGCCGGCGCCGTAGCCGTCGATGGCGTGGAGACCGGCCAGAAAGCCGCTGCCCTGCGGCGGCTCGCTCATTCGGCCGCGACCTTGGGCTCCGGCTTGCCACCACCCTTGGCGGCAGCGTCCTTGGCGCCGCCGGCTCCCGGCGTTCCGGCCCGGAGCTCGGCGCGCTGCTCGGTCCGCACCCCGAGATAGATCAGGATCGGCGAGCAGATGAAGATCGACGAGTAGGTGCCGACGAAGATGCCCCACATCATGGCGAGCGAGAAGCTCTTGATGACCTCGCCGCCGAACAGCACGAGGGCGAGGAGCGCCAGGAAGACGGTGGTGGCCGTCATGATGGTGCGGGGCAGGACCGCGTTGATCGACATGTCGATCATCTCGGCGGTCGAGATGCGCTTGTACTTGCGCATCACCTCGCGGATGCGATCGAGAACGATGACGGCCTCGTTGAGCGAGTAGCCCACGATGGTCAGGATGGCCGCGATCGAGGTCGTGTTGAACTCGAGCTGGGTCACCGAGAAGAACCCGACGGTCAGCAGCAGGTCGTGCATCGTGGCGATGACGGCACCCACCGCGAACTGCCATTCGAAGCGGAACCAAAGGTAGAGTAGAACCGCGAAGATCGATACTACGACCCCGAGTGTGCCGGACTGCACCAGTTCGCCCGACACGCGCGGGCCCACCACTTCGACCCGGCGGAAATCGTAACGGTCGCCGAGGGCCGATTCGACCCGTTTCACGGCGGCTTCCTGCGCCTGGTCGCCGCCGGGCTGCACGCCGAAGCGCAGGATCGCGTCGGTCGCGTTGCCGAAGCCCTGGACCTCGATGTGGCCGAGCCCGGCCTTTTCGCCGAGGTCGCGCAATTCGGCGAGGTCGGCGGAGCCCGCTTTCGCGCGCAGCTCCATCAGGGTTCCGCCCGCGAAGTCGATACCGAAATTCATCCCGATCAGGACGAACATCAGCACCGACACGATCGAGAGCACGGCCGAGAACGGATAGCTGTAGCGCCGGAAGCGCATGAACCCGAACTGGGTGTTCTCAGGCGCGAGGCGAAGCAGCGGCATGGGACTGTTCTCCTTCGCTCAGATCGGCAGGTGCTGCGGCCGCCTGGCGCGATACCACAGGGCGATCATCATCCGGGTCATGGTGACGGCCGTAACGATGGAGGTGAGGATCCCCAGGCCGAGCGACACCGCGAAGCCGCGGACGGGGCCCGAGCCGAACAGGTAAAGGATCAGCGCCGCCACGAACAGGGTTACGTTGGAGTCCACGATGGTGGCGAAGGCTCGCTTGAACCCCGAATCGAGCGACGCGATGACGCTGCGGCCGTTGTGGTTCTCCTCGCGGATGCGCTCGTAGATCAGCACGTTGGCGTCGACCGCCATGCCGATCGTGAGCACGATGCCGGCGATGCCCGGGAGCGTCAGCGTGGCGCCGAGCAGCACCATCGAAGCGAAGATGAGCAGGATGTGCACACCGAGCGCGATATCGGCGAAGAGCCCGAAGGTGCCGTAGGTGAGCAGCATGTAGCCCACCACCAGCACGGCCGCCACGAGCGAGGCCCGTTTCCCGGCATCGATCGAATCCTGGCCGAGCCCCGGACCGACCGTGCGCTCCTCGATCACCGTAAGCTTGGCCGGCAGGGCGCCGGCGCGCAGCAGCACCGCGAGGTCGTTGGCCTGCTGCACCGTGTAGCGCCCGGTGATCACGCCCGAGCCGCCCGTGATCGCGGTCTGGATCACGGGATCGGTCACGATCTGGTTGTCGAGCACCACGGCGAAAGGCTTGCCGACGTTCTGCGAGGTCGCCTCGGCGAATTGCTGGCCGCCACGCAGATTGAAGCGGAAATCGACGTCCGGCTCGCCCGATCGCTGGTCGAAGCTCGCCTGCGCGTCCGTCAGGTCCTCGCCCTGCACCATGACGCGCTTTTCCACCGCCTCGGTGCCCTCGCGATTGTTCTTGTAGAAGGGCAGTTGCTCGACGTCGGCCGGATTGGCGCCCGGCTGCGCCACGAGCCTGAACTCGAGCTTGGCGGTCGTGCCGAGCAGGTCCTTCAGCCGCTGCGTATCCTGCAGGCCCGGCACCTCGACCACGATGCGGTCGTTGCCCTCACGCTGAATGGTCGGCTCCCGGGTTCCCGAGGCGTCGATGCGGCGGCGCAGCACCTCGATCGACTGATCGACGGCGCGGTGGATCCGGTTGTTGATGCCCGCATCGGTCAATTGCACCTGAACCAGGCCCTCGCCGGTCTGGTTCACGGTATATTCCTGTACGGAGCCGGTGAGGGTCGAGCCGAACGAGCTGGCCTGGCCGTTCAAGCTCTGCACGATCCTGGCACGCTCTGCCGCATCCGCGACGCGGAACTGGATGCCGCGGTTCTGCACGCCGATGCCGCCCGACAGCCTGACATTGTTCTCGCGCAGCAGACGGCGGGCGTCGTCGCGCAGATTGTCGACCTGGGTCTTGGCCAGCGAGGCCGCATCGACCTCGAGCAACAGATGCGCGCCCCCCTGGAGGTCGAGCCCGAGCACGATGGTCTTGGCCTGGACAGGGAGCACGCGGTCGAGCGCCGCACGGGTGTCGGGCGACAGCAGACTCGGCACCACCGTCAGGGCCGCGATGAGCGTGCCCAGGATGATCCCGACGACTTTCCAGGTCGCAAATCGCATCATGGCTTCAAAACTTCGGTGCTACGTCGGCCCGGCTTTCTCGCCGACGGCCTGGCCCCGGGATCGGGGAATGAAAGGCCTCGCCCGCCGTCGGCCCGCCTCAATTCTTGGCGGCCGGCACGGCATCCTTCACGGGCTCGCCCTTGGCCCGCACTTCCGAGATCATGGGGCGCGCCAGCCTGACGCGGACGTTGGGCGAGATCTCGAGTTCGACCTCGGCCGGATCGGTCGCCTTGGTGACCTTGCCGATGATCCCGCCGGTCGTCACCACGGTGTCGCCGCGCCGCACGTTGCCGACCAGCTCCTGATGCGCCTTGGCCTTGCGCTGTTGCGGGCGCAACAGCAGAAAATACATGATGACCAGGATGGCCGCGAACGGAGCCACCTGCATGAAGATGTCGGACCCGGCGCCGAAGCCGCCGACCGTCTGTGCGAATGCAGGGGTGAACACGCCAAAGCTCCGGCGCCGTGTCCGGCGGGCCCGCCCACGGCTGCGAGCCTCATATAGGGGCCGGCAGGGCGACGCAATGGCGAGCCGCCGAGCCGGTTGGCCGGATGGCTTGACAGCCTTCTCACGGGACCGGGATAAGGCCGGGCGCCCAACCGCGATCGGAGCCGGCCTTTGCCCTCAAACCCTCCCGCCACTCTCACGCCGGCGCTGCTCCAACGCATCGCGCTCGCGCTGGAGCGTCTGGCGCCCGAGGCCCCGCCCAGTCCCGATTTCGACGCTGCCGATGCCTTCGTCTGGTCACCGAACGGCACGCTCACACCCGTGCCCCGGGTCAACCGCGTCGACATCGGGCTGCTGAAGGGCATCGACCGCGTGCGCGACCAGCTGCTCGACAATACGCGTCGCTTCGCCTCCGGGCTGCCGGCCAACAACGCGCTGCTGTGGGGCGCGCGGGGCATGGGCAAATCCTCCCTGGTGAAGGCGGCCCATGCGGCCGTGCAGGCCGAGACCCTGCACGGCGCGGAGCGGCTGAAGCTCGTCGAGATCCACCGCGAGGACATCGGCGGGCTCCCCGCCCTGATGAGTCTTCTGCGCAACAGTCGGCATCCGTTTCTGCTGTTCTGCGACGACCTGTCTTTCGATGCCGACGACACGAGCTACAAATCGCTGAAGGCGGTGCTCGAGGGCGGCATCGAGGGCCGCCCCGCCAACGTGCTGTTCTACGCGACCTCGAACCGCCGGCATCTGCTGCCGCGCGACATGATGGACAACGAGCGCGCGACCGCCATCAATCCCGGCGAAGCCGTTGAGGAGAAGGTGTCTTTGTCCGACCGCTTCGGGCTGTGGCTCGGGTTCCACAAATGCTCGCAGGACGACTATCTCGACATGGTGACGGCCTATGCCGATCATTTCGGGCTCGGGATGACGCGCGGGGAGGTCGCGCCGGAGGCGCTCGAATGGGCGACGACGCGGGCCAGCCGGTCGGGCCGCACGGCTTGGCAGTTCATCCAGGACCTGGCGGGTCGCCTGGACAAGCGGTTGACCCAAACCTAAGCTCGCGCCGACCACGAATCCGACCGAATCCGGGGTCGCTGGAGCAGGACTTTCACATGATGCGACTTCGTTTGGGACGGGCTCTGACGGCCGGAGCACTGTTCGCAGGAGCCGCGATGCCGGCCTTCGCGGCGGACCTGCCGACGCCTGCCCTGCCCATTTTCGCGGCCCCGGTCGCGGCGCCCGTGACGAACCCCTACGGCATCCTGTCCGAAGCGCGTTTCGGCCTGCTGGCCCACGGCGTCTACGAGCACGAGTTCGGCTCGGTCGACGTCAACGGCGAAGTTCTGACCGTCAAGCCCTATCGCCTCGACGGCGCCTGGGATTACCTGATCCCGCGCTTCCACCTCGGCGGCAACCTCAACACCGCCGGGGGCACGAGCGACGTCTATGGCGGTGTGACCTGGCAGTTCCCGATCTATCGGCGGTTCTTCGGCGAAGTGACCTTCGGCGGCGATGCCAACGACGGCAACACTCACCGGGTCATCACCAACACCACCGACATCCGCGTCGGCTGCACCGTCATGTTCCGGGAGTCGGCGTCGCTGGGTTATCACCTCGACGACCATTGGAACGTGATGGCAATCGCCGAGCATGCCTCCAACGCCGGGTTCTGTTCGCACAACGAGGGCATCACGGCCATCGGGGCTCGGGTCGGCTACGTGTTCTGACACCGGGCGACGCCCGTGCCGAGGTCGGGCGCCGGACGTGGTGGGCCGGTCGCGTGACCTTCGGATGACGAAAGACGGCGGGCCTGTCTTTGGACCCGCCGTCTCCGATCGCACGCCCAACAGTGTCTCGCGGCGGGGCGGCTTTTCTGGCCGGAGCGCATGGCGCTGGCGGCCGTATTCGGGGTGCGCGGGCCGAGCCTTATGGCTGGGTTCGGACCCAATCTCTCTTATGGCGGCATCGACTGTGGCGGCATCGACTCGCCACGGATCTTCGGATGCTTGTCTGGCGGATGCCAGTAGCCGAGAGGTGTCGCAAGGCGCCTTAAAGACCTGCGAGGTAGCTCGTCGGATCGACGGGTTGCGCGCCCTTGCGAAGCTCGAAGTGGAGCTGCGGAGAGGACACGTTGCCGCTCTGGCCCGACTTGGCGATCATCTGCCCCCGCTTCACGGTTTCGCCGCGCTTCACGTCGATCTCGCCGTTGTTGGCATAGGCCGTGACGTAGCCGTTTGGATGGCGGATCAGCACCAGGTTGCCGTAGCCCTTGAGTTCGCTGCCGGCGTAGGCCACCACGCCACCCTCGGCCGCCTTGACCTGCGTGCCCTCTGGCACCGCGATGTTGATGCCATCATTGCCGCCGGCGCCGCCCTTGAAGCCCTGGATGATCCGGCCCCGGGCGGGCCAGCGGAATTCCGGTCCGTCGGTGGCGGGGGTCGCGGCGGCCGCCGTTGCGGCCGGCGGCACGCTGGCGGTCGGGGTGTCGTCGACGGCTTTCTTGGTCTCGACGGCTGCCACCTGCTCGGGCTTGGCCGCGGACGCCGCCACTTTGGCGGGGACTGGCTTGGCGGCCGGGGTCGCCACCGCCACCTTGGCGGGAGCCGGCGATGCCGCGACCTTGACGGGCGCGGTTTTCACCGGTGCCGCGACGGGCTTCGTCACGACGGCCACGGCGACGGGCTTGAGCTTCGGTGCCGGATGCGGAGCGGCTACGGCCACCGCGGCGACCTTCGATACGTGGACCTGGACGGCCGCTGCCTTGACCGGAGCCATCGTGACCACCTTGCCCTTGTGGGCGGGCGACACCGGCTCGGTGCCGGCAACCCTGGCGGGCGACCGCTCCCCCTTGGCCAGGTGGACCGGAACCGCTTTGACGGCCGCCTGGCGGGCGGGCTCGACCGCGGCCACGCGCGGAGCGGGCGACTCGATCGCGGCGACGTGCCGCGAGACGGGGTGAACCAGCGGCGCCGGGGCCGCCTGGGCCATGCGGGGCGCCGCACCGGAAGCGCTGGCGACCGCGTTGTAGACCGGCACCACGATGGTCGCGCCGGGCTGGATCTCGCCCGCGGCATGCAGGCCGTTGACCTGGAGCAGCACGTTTTCGGGAACGCCGTAACGTTGGGCCAACACTGCGGCCGTGTCGCCCTGGGCCACCTGGACCGAGGCACCGCCCTGCCCGCTCCAGCCGCCGAACGACGAGCCCGGGACATTTCGGGCGGACCCGATGGAGCCGGTCGTCTCATGGGACATCGCGACCGGAGCCGACCTGACCGGCGCGGCGCTGGCCACGGCGGTTCCGTGCGGCGGCAGTGCCGAGGCCACCACCGGGGGTGTGCGACCGGTGCCGACAGGCCGCTTCAAGGAAGAGGTTTTCTGCGGCTTCGCGGTCGAGCCCGTGGCGAAGGGATTGCCGAAGGCATCCCCGAAGCGGGTCGAGTCGGACGAGCAACCGCTCATCAGGGCAGCCACGGCGCTCATGGCGCAGATCTGGATCGCGATCCGGTACTGTCCGGGCGACAACAGCTTACTCATCAGCGGACCATCCACAACACGCGGGCCTCAATAGAGACCATGTAAAGGCATGCCGGTTAAGGGACGGTTTAAGATGAATCCCGCCAGAGCAGATTTGGTCGAAACTTAAGTCTCGGGCGCTGCCGGCCCCGTCACAGCCCGCGGGAGGGGCCGTCGATCAACGGGCGCAGTCGCGACGGCGCAACCGGAACTTCCGTCCAGCCGCCGACGGGGATGCGGGTGGCGCGGACGAGAGACTGCCGGCGACCTTCCCCGGGTCCCCCGGGGCGGGCGAAGACGATCGCGCCGCCTTCCCCCAGCAGCGCCGCGAGACAGTCCGGGATCTCGGGCAGTTCGGCATGGACGAGGATGCGGTCGAACGGCCCGGCGTCGGGGGGCACCGCCAGGCCATCGCCCCAGACCACGGCGGCATTGGCGATGCCGAGCGCGGCCAGCCGGGTCTTGGCGTAGACCACCAGGCTGCGGAACCGCTCCACTCCCAGCACCTCGCCCCCAAGCCGGGCCAGCAACGCCGTGACATAGCCGGAACCCGCCCCGACCTCGAGGATGCGGCAGGACGGGGTGGGTCCGAGCGCCTCCATCATGCGGGCCACCACGAAGGGCTCGGCCATGGTCTGGCCACAGGGCAAGGGCAAAGCCACATCCTTGCCGGCGAGGTCGGCGTAGCGGTGCGGCCCGAAGACGTCGCGCGGCACCGCTTCCATGGCGCGCAGCACGGCGAGATCCCGGATGCCGCGGGCGCGCAGGCGCAGCAGGAACTCCGCCTTGGCCTGCAGGCCCGGCACTTGCGGTTGCGAAGGAGACGGGAGCGACATGGCGCCCGGTCAGCCGAAAACGCCGGCGTAGCGCTCGCGCGTCTCGTCGTCGGTCAGGTCGAGGCGCAACGGCGTGACGGAGATCCTGCGATGCTGCAGGGCTTCGAGGTCCGACCCCGCGGTGGGCGTGAACCGACCGCGCGCGTAGCCGATCCAGAAATAAGGATTGCCGCGGCCGTCCTCCCGCGCGTGGACCTGCATCAGGGTGGTGTCCCGCTTGCCCTGGCGGGTCACGGCGATGCCGGCGATGTCGTCGGCCGGGCAACTGGGGAAGTTCACGTTGACCAGGACGTCGCGCGGGATGCCGGCCTCGAGCACGCGGCGAATGACGGTCGCGGCGTGGCACTCCGCGCAATCCCAAAGGAGGTCGTGGCGTCCCGCGCCGGCCCCGTAGGCCTGGCTCAGGGCGATCGATGGGATGCCCATCAGCGTGCCCTCCATGGCGCCCGCCACCGTTCCCGAATAGGTCACGTCCTCGGCGACGTTCTGGCCGCGGTTGATGCCCGACAGCACGAGGTCGGGCCGCCGTTCGGCCAGGATGGTGCGGACGCCCAGGATGATGCAATCGGTCGGCGTTCCCTTCACGGCGTAACGGCCTGGCGACACCTCGCGCAGGCGCAAGGGATCGTTGAGCGACAGCGAGTGTCCGACTCCGGACTGATCCGTCTCGGGCGCCACCACGGTGACCTCGACCCCGAGGTTGGCCGCGACCCGCTCGAGCACCGCCAGACCGGGCGCGTGGATGCCGTCGTCGTTGGTGATGAGGATCCGCATGTCAGTCCGGCCCCGTGAGGGCGTCGGTCCCTCGGGTCGGAGCAGGAGCTTTCCCCGGGGGCTCGATCCGTTTGAGCCCCCGCATGTAAGGGATCAGGACGTCCGGTACCCGAATGCCTCCATCGCGTTCCTGGTAGGTCTCCATCACGGCCACGAGGGCGCGGCCGACCGCAACCCCCGAACCATTGAGCGTGTGAACGAAGCGGTTCGATTTGGCCCCAGCCGGCCGGTAGCGGGCCTCCATGCGGCGGGCCTGGAAGTCGCCGCAGACCGAGCAGGACGAGATCTCGCGGAAGGCGTTCTGGCCCGGCAGCCAGACTTCGAGGTCGTAGGTCTTGCGCGCCGCGAAACCCATGTCGCCGGTGCACAGCAGCATGCGGCGATAGTGCAGCCCCAGGCCCTCCAGCACGGCTTCGGCGGCGCGGGTCATCCGCTCGTGCTCCTCGGTCGAGGCTTCGGGCGTGGTGATGGAGACGAGTTCGACCTTGGTGAACTGATGCTGGCGGATCATGCCGCGCGTGTCGCGCCCGGCAGCGCCCGCCTCGGCCCGGAAGCTCTGCGTCAGTGCGGTGAACCGCAGCGGCAGGTCGCGCTCGTCGATCACGCGCTCGCGCGCCAGGTTGGTCAGCGGCACCTCGGCGGTGGGGATGAGCCAGTGTTCGCTGCCCGCCCGGAACATGTCGTCGCGGGACTTCGGCAGCTGCGCGGTGCCGTACATGGCGGCGTCGCGCACCAGCACGGGAGGGTCGACCTCCTCGTAACCGTGCCGGTCGACGTGAAGGTCGATCATGTACTGGCCGAGGGCGCGGTGCAGCCGCGCAAGCCCGCCGCGCAGCACGACGAAGCGCGCGCCCGACATCTTGGCGGCCGCGTCGAAATCCATGAGGCCCAGGGCCTCGCCGAGCGCGAAATGCTCTTTTGGTTCGACCCCGTCCGAAAACGCCGGACGCTGGCCCGAGCGTTTCACCTCCTGGTTGCCGTGCTCGTCGGCCCCCACCGGCACGTCGTCCTGCGGAATGTTGGGGATCTCGGAGAGCGCAGCATTCAGGACCGCGCTGCTGTCGCGCTCTTCGGCCTCCAGGGCCGGACCTTCGGCCTTCAGGCTCGCAACCTCGGCCTTGAGCCGCTCTGCGGTTTCGCCGTCCTTCCGGGCCAACGCCTGGCCGACCTCCCTGGCGATGATGTTGCGACGCTCCTGCACGGCCTGAAGACGCAGGATGGCAGCTTTGCGCCGATCGTCGAGATCGCAAAGCGCACCACTGAGGGGCGCGAGGCCACGGGCACGCCGACCTCGATCGAAAGCCTCCGGATTGTCCCGTATCCACCTGATGTCGAACATCTACGGCTCCGCCACGCTTTCGCGGGAGCCGGCGTGGGTGCCGCTCCCGAAAGCCCGCATCAGGTCGAGGAGCCGGCGCTCGCGCGGGCGCGTTTCTTTTCCATCGCCCGCACGGTGAGGACCGCGCCTTCGTAGAGAAGCAGCATGGGCAGCGCAAGCGAGCACATCGAGATGACGTCGGGCGGGGTGAGGATGGCGGCCGCCACCACCACCACCACGATGGCGTAGCGGCGTTTGGTGCGCAGGAACTCGGAGTCGATGATGCCGACCTGCCCCAGCAGGGTCAGGATCACGGGCAGTTGGAACGCGATGCCGAACGCGAAGATCAGCGTGGTGATGAGCGAAAGGTACTCGCTGACCTTGGGCAACAATTCGATGGTGGCCTGCCCGCGCGATGGCGGCTGCAACTGATGCACCGAGAACTGGATCAGCAGCGGCATGACGACGAAATAGACCAGCAGTCCCCGAGGAAGAAGAACACGGGCGTTGCCACGAGATAGGGCAGGAAGGCGTTGCGTTCCGCCCTGTAAAGGCCCGGCGCCACGAACATGTAGAGCTGGGTGGCGATGATCGGAAAGGCGAGAAACGCGGCACCGAACATCGACAGCTTGAGATTGGTATAGAACTGCTCGAGGAAATGCGTGGCGATCAGCGTGGCCTTGTCGGCCCCGACGACGCCGACGTAGGGCTCGACGAGGATGTTGTAGATCGCGTGGGAGAAGTAGAAGCAGAACAGGAAGGCCACGAGGAAGGCCGCCAAGGCCTTGATCAATCGGGCACGGAGTTCGATCAGGTGCTCGATCAGCGGCGCCTTGGAAGCTTCGATGTCATCGACATGCTGGTTCATGGACGGGGATCGCGCCGGGGAGCGAGATAGGCACGGGTGCGGCCCGCCACCGCCGTGCCGCCGCTTCCAGGGCTCAGCCGGTCGCCCGGAGCGCGGCGTTTGGGCACCACGATCTTGCGCCGCCTGACGTGATCGGGCGCGCCAGGGTCCGGCGCCGACACTGCATCCACGGCCCCGGCCGCCGCCGCGGCCGTATGGTGGGCCGGTTCGGCCAGAGCCAAACCACCGAACATGTCGGGCAAAGCCGGAGGGGCCGGGGCGTCGGCCAGGGCTGCCTTGGGATCGGAGCCGTGGGACGCGATCTCGTCGGCCGCGGGAGTCGGATCGTGCGTCGTAGGTTTCGCTTCGACGGCCTTCGTCAGTTCCGTCCTGATGTCGTGCACCGGGTCAAAAGCCACGTCGAGCGAAGCCGTATCCTTCAGCTTTGCGACTTCATTGCGCAGATCCTGCAGGTCGGCTTCCTTCATGGCATCCATGAACTGGCCCTGGAACTCGCCCGCCATACGGCGCAGCTTGCCGACCATCTGCCCGACTTGCCGCAGGACGCGGGGTAGGTCCTTCGGGCCGATGACCACGAGCGCGACCACGCCGATGATCAGGAGCTTGCTGGCATCGAAATCAAGCATGGTCGTGAGGGGTCATGCGGGCCGAGGACCCTGGTGGGCGACAAGGACCCAAGCGCAACGCAACGCCCGAGCCACCGAGCTCGGGACCCACATATCCTGCGAAACCGCTCGGACCAGCGGTGCCGATCAGCCGACCCGGCGGGTTTCCGTGGTCGTCTCGACCGTACCGGCGGCCCGGTGGTCGATCGTGCGCAGGGGATCGCCGACCGGCCGGACCGGTTCGGCCACCACGGTCGGCTTGGTTTCGGCGGCCTCGTCGTCCGCCATGCCCTTCTTGAATGACTTGATGCCCTTGGCGAAGTCGCCCATCAGGTCGGACACCTTTCCCTTGCCACCGAACAGGAGCAGCAGGACGCCGCCCACGATGATCCAGTGCCAGATGCTCATTCCACCCATGACGAACCTCCACGACGGTACAGCCTCGAAGGCGCCCGCGCTCTCGCTGGGTGGAACCTATGCGCGGCCCCCCGTAAACACAAGGCGTCCCGCCGCCCGGCGCGCGCCGGAACTCACAACCGATACTTGATCTGGTCGGTCCAGAAACGCTCAAGGCGGACGAGCGCTTGATTGACGCGGTTGAACTCGTCGGTGGAAATGCCGCCGATCTGTTCCACCGTGAGCACGTGCTTCTCATAAAGGGCCGAGACGATGGTATGGACCTCTTTGCCCTTCTCGGTAAGGCTGATACGGACCGAACGGCGGTCGATGCGCGAGCGGGCGTGGTGAAGGTAGCCGGTCTCGACGAGTTTCTTGACGTTGTAGGACACGTTGGAGCCGAGATAATAGCCGCGGGTGCGCAGTTCGCCCGCCGTCAGTTCCTTGTCGCCGATATTGTAGAGCAGCAGAGCCTGGACGGCGTTGACGTCGCCGCGACCGCGACGGTCGAACTCGTCCTTGATGACATCGAGGAGCCGGCGGTGCAGGCGCTCCACCAGCGTCAACGATTCGAGATAGGCAGGACGCACCTCGGCGAGGCGCTCGCTGCGGTCCTGTGCGGCTTCGGCTTTGCTTGCGGTTTGCATCTGACGCCCTGTCTGCTGCCCGTGGGCCGGTGGCCGGCCGCTTCCTGATAC
>CAXUCF010000146.1:301-12646 GCA_964249275.1 uncultured Lichenihabitans sp. | reverse complement strand
TCCCAGCATGGCCTTCTTGACCTCCTTGGACTCGATCTTCTTGCCGAGATATTCAGGGGTGCGCCCGACCATCAGCCCGGCCACGAAGATCGCCACCACCACGAAGATCAGCATGCCGTAGAGGCCCGAACCCACGCCGCCAAAGATGATCTCGCCGAGCTGGATGTTGATGAGCGGGATCATCCCACCGAGCGCCGTGAGCGAGTCGTGCATGGCGTTGACGGCGCCGCACGAGGCGTCGGTGGTGATGACGGCGAACAGCGAAGAGGCGAGAACGCCGAAACGGACCTCCTTGCCCTCCATGTTACCGCCCTCGAGCCCCAGCGCGTGGAGGAGCGGGTTGCCGGCCGCCTCTGCGGGATAGACTACGAACACGCCAGCCAGGAAGAGCAGGCCCATAACGGCGAAGATGGCCCAGCCCTGGCGCTGGTCGCCCACCATGCGCCCGAAAACGTTGGTCAGGGCCGCGCCGATCGAGAAGATGGAAACCATCTGGAGGAAGTTGCCGAACGCGGTAGGGTTCTCGAACGGGTGCGCGGCATTGGCGTTGAAGAAGCCGCCACCGTTCGTCCCGAGCATCTTGATCGCCACTTGGCTCGCCACCGGCCCCAGCGCGATCGTCTGCTTGGCGCCTTCGAGCGTGGTGGTATCGACATAGCCGCCGAGCGTCTGCGGCATTCCGGTCCACACGAGGAACAGGGCATAGGGAATGCAGATCGGCAGGAGGATGTAGAGGGTGCAGCGTGTAACGTCGACCCAGAAAGAGCCGAGCGTTTTGGCCGACGCGCGGGCGAAGCCGCGGATCATCGCCACGGCAAGCGCGACACCGGTTGCGGCGGAGAGATAATTCTGGTGCGTTAACCCCAACATCTGCGTGAGATACGAGAGCGTACTTTCGCCCCCGTAGTTCTGCCAGTTCGTGTTGGTGATAAAGCTCGCGGAAGTATTGAAGGCAAGGTCCGGCGCCACGGCTCCCTCGCCGGCCGGATTGTACGGCAGCATGCCCTGGACGCGGAGGAGGATGTAGAGGATCAGAAATCCGCCGAGATGGAACATCAGCATCCCGAACAGATAGGCGATCCAGCTCTGCTCGTGGTTCTCGTCGACACCGGCCAGGGCGTAAAGGCCGCGCTCCACCGGCCGGAGCACGGGCGAGAGGAAGGTTCGCTCCCCTGTGAAGACGCGTGTCATGTAAAGCCCGAACGGCTTTACGATCGCGATGATAACTGCGCAATAAAGTGCGATCTGGATCCAGCCGTTGGCGGACATGGCGAGAACTTTCAGAACCGCTCGGGGCGGACGAGGGCGTAGGTCAAGTAGATGAGCAGGCCGATGGTCACGAGCCCGCCGAGCACATAATCGAACAGCATCGCTCGCTCCTAAAGCCGGTCGCAGATGACGGTGTAGCCGACCGAGATCGCGAAGAACGCGAGACCGCCGACGATGAAGATGATGTCCCACATGGCAGTCTCTCTCCAGACGATGTTGCCGGCATCCGACCGAGATCGCGATTACAGATCATCGCCGACCGATAGCGGCCAGCGATGTCAGCACCCTCTTACATTGCAGAGCCCGCATAGGAATGCGAGAGAGGCGCCACACTCCCCATATAAAGATTCCATAAAGATCGCCTGTTGGGCCGACCAGCGTCGACGAGCGGACCGACGTCGCAATGCGCGAGAGAGCTGGGTCTATACCCACGAGTTCTTGATGAAAGCTCACCCGCTGCAGCATGGGATCCCCATGCGCTCTCTCCTACATTCGAGGCCGGCCGGATGAACCGTGTCCTAGAGAACGCCCGCGATGAACATGCTGCCGACCGACCATCAGACGCCGTGGAACGGTCCGACCGCGCCTGGTCCATCGCGGCCGCACTATCCCCTGCCCTACGGAACCGTAGCCGGGGTCGTGCTGTTCATGGGCGCGATCGCGACGTTGATGGGCAGTTTCTACACGGTGCAGCCGACCGAGATGGCCGGCGTCCGACGCCTGGGAACAGTCGTTTCGCAGCAGCCGATCGGCCCAGGTCTTCACCTGAAGATGCCGTTCATCGATACGGTCGACACGATCCAGACGAGTCTCGACACCTTTCAGCTCAACAATCTCACCGTCTACACCATCGACAACCAGGCCGTGACGGTCGGCGTCGGACTGTCGTACCGGGTTCCTGAAACAGCAGTCCTGAAGCTGCTCTACGGCGTCGGCCGAAGCGGCAACGTCGATATCGTCGAGAATATCCGCCCCGTGCTCGCCGACCGCGTGCTGCGGGTGTTCTCCACCCAGAACACCGTCGGGATCTCGGCCAACCGAGAGCAGATCGCGGGCGCCATTCGCAAGGAAGTAGGCACGGCGCTGCAGACCATCTTCGGTCTCGAGATCACCGACCTGCAGCTCAGCAGCATCACTTACAGCCCCAGCTTCCAGGCTTCGGTCGAGGCTGCAGTCCAGGCCAAGAACGACGCGATCCGCGCCGAGAACACGGTCGTGAAGGTGCGTTACGAGGGCGAGCAGCAGAAGGTCCAGGCCGACGCACAAGCGGCGGTGCGGATCGCCCAGGCCAGTGGGGAGGCTCAGGCCACCATCGCGCAGGCGCGCTCGCAGCGGGAGGCTGCCATTCTGCGAGCGGAGGGCGATGCACAGGCCACCACCCTGCTCGGTGACGCCCAAGCCCGTGTCATCCAGGAGGTCGGCAGCGCCGTCACCAGCAACCCGAGCGTCGTCTACTACGAGACCGCACATCGCTGGAACGGCCAGATGCCGTCGACCGTGTTCGGAGGCGCGGCAAATCCCCTGGCCATGATGAATCTACCGACAGCATCGAAGTGAAGGGAGAAAGAGCAGGCAACATCCTAATGTTGTTGGCCGGCTGTCCGCCGGTCGACGATATAATCCCAAGCGCCTCATCTGACGATCTCGCCCGTTCGCGGCGGATCCCCCCGGCCAACAATACCCTTTATCAGCTTCGCGCCGTGGCCTGTGGTGGCCGAACATGAGCCGAGCCCGAGAAATCCTCAGTGGTGGGGGCGGTGCGCTCCTACTTGCCCCGCGGCTTGGATGGCGCCCTGATCGGCTTGGATGCGTGATCGGGGCTTCCAATCGTCGGCATTTTCTCGACGTCGTTGGCCTCGTCTTCCCGCGTCTGTTCCGCCGGCCCGGGCTTCCCCTTGCTGGGGCGAGCGGAGGGGGTTTCGGTCGGGCGCGTCTGCCCCTGGATTTTCGGATCGTTCATAGGACGGGCTCCACCGCGAGATCTTGCGACGCCAGGGCGGTTCAGCCGGCCCCGCTCCCCATCAACTCTCGAGTTCCTGGGGCGGACGCATACCCGGACGATTTTACGATGGTGGGCCGCCGCTTCTGAAGGGCGACGTCCCGGCTCAAGGTATGGCTCGCCGGGCGTGCGTCATTTCGATGACGTGCTGACTCCGAACTCTTCGCCGAAGTGGCGCGTTGCCGCAGCGTGCTCCCGAAGGTGTCGAATGTCGCAACGCTGGCCGAGTCGGATCTGGATCGTTCGTCACGGGGAGAGCGCCGGCAACGTCGCCAGGGACGCTGCGATGAATGCGGGATCGACCCACATCGACATCGCAGAACGGGACGTCGACGTTCCCCTGAGCGCGCTCGGGGAACGTCAAGCTCAAGCGCTAGGGCGCTGGTTCGCCGCGATGCCGGCCGGTGATCGCCCCGAGATCGTCCTGACGTCGCCCTACCGCCGGGCGCAGAGCACGGCAATGCTTATCGGAGCCTCGGGCGGCCTCAGCCACGATGCGTGTCCGACGACGGTCGACGAGCGTCTGCGAGAGAAGGAACTCGGCGTTCTCGACCGTCTCACTCAGGCCGGGGTCAAGGAACTCTACCCGGATCAGGCCGAATTCCGACGCCTGCTCGGCAAATTCTACCATCGGCCGCCGGCCGGTGAGAGTTGGTGCGACGTCATCTTGCGCTTGCGCAGCGCGCTCGACACGATTTCGCTCCACTATGGCGGCAAGCGGGTCCTGCTGGTCGGGCATCAGGTCGTGGTGCTGTGCCTGCGCTACCTGATCGAGAACCTGACCGAACGGCAGATCCTCGACATCGATGCGGAGGGCGACGTCGCCAACTGCTCGGTCACGGAATATAGGTTCGATCCGAACGGAGGCGCGGGCGGAAAGCTCGATCTCCTGCGCTACAATTTCGTGGCTCCGGTCGAACAGGGAGGGGAAGCGGTGACGTCAGAGCCTGACGCGAACGTGGCAGCACGATGAATCCCAGGACCATCACGGCCGACCTGCTCCGCACCATGCCGCTCCCGCGGCCCCGCGAAGGCAGCAAGGACGAGCGCGGACAGGTGCTGGTGATCGCCGGTTCGGTGGAAGTCCCCGGGGCGGCAGTGCTGGCGGGAACCGCAAGCTTGCGGGCCGGTGCCGGCAAGCTTCAGATCGCCACGGTGAAGAGCGCGGCTGGCGGCCTGGGATTGGTGGTTCCCGAGGCTATGGTGATCGGGCTGGCCGAGACGGCCGACGGCGGGATCGACGATGCCGCCGCCGAACCTCGCCTTCTGGCGATGGCCGGCAAGGCCCGCGCCGTCCTCATCGGCCCCGGCATGACCGAAGGCCGCGCCACGACGGCCTTGACGGCGTCGCTTTGCGCGGGAGTGGCGGAGTCCTCGTTCGTGCTCGATGCAGCGGCGCTGTGTGGCCTCCGGCGTCATGCCGGCGCTGTCCGGTCCTGCGAAGGACGGTCGGTGATCACCCCGCATGCGGGAGAGATGGCACAACTGCTGGAGAGAAGCCGCGACGAGATCGAAGCCGATCCGCTAGGCGCCGCCCGTGCGGCTGCGGAATCGCTGCGGACGGTCGTGGTCATGAAGGGAGCCGCGAGCTGGATCGTCGGCCCGGACGGCACAGCCTGGTTGTACGAGGGCGGCAGTGTCGGCCTTGCCACGTCGGGCTCTGGCGATGTCCTGGCCGGCCTTATCGTCGGGCTGCTGGCTCGTGGAGCCGACCCCATGCGGGCAGTCCTATGGGGTGTTTACCTGCATGGTGAAGCGGGCCGTCGGCTTGCGGACCAGGATGGACCCTTGGGGTTCCTGGCCCGTGACCTTTCCGGCGAGGTGCCGGCGACGCTGCGAGAGTTCGAGGGGCGCGGCTGAACGACACCGGGCAGGGATATGCTGTCGGACGCCGCGCTGCGGCACCAAAACCCGCCGTGCCGCGAATCGCAGATCGTCCGGCCCTCGGCGGCTTTCCGGCTGCCGCGAGCGCATCGAATGCCAATCATCATGGGACCGGAGCCTCGATACAGCCGTGCCGCATCACCTCTCGCCCGACGCGACCCAACGTATGCCGATCCTCACGGCCCGGCGCGACATGAAGATGGCCCGTTCGGCGCACGCCTTCGTTCGCGGCAGCACGCGCAGCTTCTACGAGTGGCTGCAGACAAGCGGAGAACGGACCTTGCCGGCGGGGCCTCCGGTGTGGATCTGCGGCGACTGCCATCTCGGCAACCTCGGGCCGCTGGCGGATGCCCAGGGCCACATCGCGGTCCAGATCAGGGATCTCGACCAGACCGTGGTGGGCAATCCGGCGCATGATCTGATCCGCCTCGGACTGTCGCTCGCGACGGCTGCGCGCGGCTCCGACCTGCCGGGCGTGACCACCGCCCACATGATCGAGGAGATGACGCAGGGCTACGGGCGTGCGCTGTCCGGTTCCGGGGATGGGCCGAAGGACGACGTGGAATCGACGCCGGAGGTGGTCCGGACGTTGATCGGGCAGGCGCTCGGACGCAAGTGGAAGCACTTGGCGCGCGAGCGGATCAAGAACATCAAACCGTCCATCCCGCTCGGCGACAAGTTCTGGGCGCTCTCGGACCAGGAGCGGCACGAGATCGCGGCGCTGTTCGACAGCGACCAGTTGCGGGCCTTCATGGCGACGCTGCATCCCGGCCACGGCGAGCATCTCGCGGTGCATGATGTCGCCTACTGGGTGAAGGGATGCAGTTCGCTGGGGCGGCTGCGCTACGCTGTCCTGCTCGGGGTCGGTCGGGGCCGTGACGAGAGGCTTTGCCTCGTCGACATCAAGGAGGCCGTGCAGGCCGCCGCGCCACGTGCCTCGGGTGCCACGATGCCGAGCGACGATGCCGTGCGCGTCGTCGAGGGCGCACGCCGCCTCGCGCCGTTCCTGGGCGAGCGCATGCTGGCCAGTCGCCTGCTGGGCAGGCCGGTGGTCCTGCGCGAACTCCTGCCGCAGGACCTCAAGCTCGAGATCGACCAACTCTCGCGCAAGGAGGCCGTCGAGGCGGCCCGCTATCTCGCCTCCGTGGTCGGTCAGGCGCATGCGAGCCAGATGGACCCGGCTGCCCGAGGCGCGTGGGGGCGTGAACTCGGCCGCAGCCGCCACGTCGACGGGCTCGACGCGCCCTCATGGCTCTGGTCCAGCGTCGTCCAGCTTATGGCCGTGCACGAGGCGGCCTATCTGGAGCACTGCCGGGCCTACGCGCTCGACGAGGATCGTCGGTCGGCGGCCTGACGATCCTCCGTCCGACTGCTCTCGAGGCGAGAGCCCTTGCAGGCTCGACGATGCAAGCTTCGCGAGCGCCGATGAACAGCCATCCGGTGCTGTGAGTTAACTGTGGGCAGACCGCCAACGTCGCGGCATCTCGAAGGAAATCTCATGAAAGCTCTTGTTTGGCACGGCACCGAGGATATTCGTTGCGACAGCGTTCCCGATCCTGAAATCGAACACGGGCGCGACGCGATCATCAAAGTGTCGAGTTGCGCGATCTGCGGCTCCGACCTTCACCTCTACGACCATTTCATGCCCGGCATGAAGTCGGGCGACATCATGGGCCACGAGACCATGGGCGAGGTCGTCGAGGTCGGCCAGGACAACAAGGCGCTGAAGGTCGGCGACCGCATCGTGGTCCCGTTCACGATCATCTGCGGCGAATGCGAGCAGTGCCGGCGCGGCAACTTCTCGGTCTGCGAGCGCTCGAACCGCAACAAGGCGCTGGGCGACACTGCCTTCGGCCACACCACGGCGGGCCTGTTCGGCTACACGCATCTCACCGGGGGCTACTCGGGCGGGCAGGCCGAATACCTGCGCGTTCCCTTTGCCGACGCGACCCACATCAAGGTGCCGAGCGGCCTCTCGGACGAGAAGCTCCTCTTTCTGTCCGACATCTTCCCCACCGGGTGGCAGGGTGCGGTCCAGTGCGATATCCAGCCCGACGACACGGTGGCGATCTGGGGCTGCGGCCCGGTCGGTCAGATGGCGATCCGCTCCGCCATCCTGCTCGGGGCGAAGCGCGTGATCGCCATCGATCGGGTCCCCGAGCGCCTGTCGATGGCCGAAGCCGGCGGCGCCGAGACGATCGATTTCGAGGAGGTGAGCAACGTCGTCGGCCGCCTCAACGACATGACGAACGGCAAGGGCCCGGAGAAATGCATCGATTCGGTCGGGCTCGAAGCGCATGCGACCGGTTCGATCGACGCCATCTACGACCGCGCCAAGCAGGCCATGATGCTCGAGACGGATCGCCCGCACGTGCTCCGGCAGATGATCATGGCGTGCCGGCCGGCCGGCGTGCTCTCGATCCCCGGGGTCTACGGTGGCCTGCTCGACAAGATCCCGTTCGGCGCCCTGATGAACAAGGGTTTGACGGTCCGCACCGGTCAGACGCACGTCAATCGCTGGTCGGACGATCTCCTGCGGCGGATCGAGGAAGGACAGATCGACCCCTCCTTCGTCATCACCCACACGGTCGGTCTGGAGGACGGACCCGAGATGTACCGCACGTTCCGCGACAAGCAGGACGGGTGCATCAAGGTGGTGATCAAGCCATGAGCAGCTTTCCTTCGAGCCCGGCGATGCGCGGCGCGACCGGCCGGGGCGCGCACTCAGGCCACGAAGCCCTGGCGAGGGGCCTCGGCTGGTTCTCTATCGGGCTCGGCCTGGCCGAACTCGTGGCACCTCGCGACTTTTGCCGCGCACTGGGCTTGGACGGGCGGGAGACGCTGGTCCAGGCCTATGGTGCCCGCGAAGTCGCCACCGGCATCGCCATCCTGATGAGCCACGACCCGACGCCCTGGATCTGGGGCCGGGTCGGCGGCGACGCCATCGACATCGCGACACTGGCGACAGGGTTCCGGGACGACAATCCGAAGACGGCCAGCTTGGCGGTGGCGACCGCCGCGGTCCTGGGCGTGACGGTTCTCGATGCCATCTGCGCTCAAGGTTTGACGGCCGACAAGCGCCTTGCACGTCCGGGACGCTTCGACTACCGGGGCCGCAGCGGTTTCCCGCGCCCGGCCGCCACCATGCGCGGCGCGGCTGCGGGCTTCCCGGTGCCGGCCGACTTCCGCATCCCCGGCCCGCTTCGGCCGTGGACGGCCGGCCAGCGTTCGGTCGGCACGTCGGCATAGGCCGCGCACTTCGGGCGGTCGGGCACGTCGAGGCCGCAAGGCACGGGTCCAGGCCGTTCCACATCGACCCGCGCGGCGGCTGGCCCACTCGCGCCGGTCGATGCTGGCGCCCGCGACGACCCATGTCCCAACATCGCCCTCATCTTCAACGGAGACCGTGGATGGCCCAGCAGATCCCCCTCGAGACCAGCGCCCGTGCTCCCGAACACGACCGGGACCAGGGCTTGCACGAGGTCGCGCCCGACCTCGCTTACAAACGCTTGCTGCTGGTGAACGTCGTGTTCGTCGGACCCCCCGACGCCGGCGATCGCAATTGGGTTCTCGTCGACGCCGGTCTTTGGGGAACCAAGTCTCTCATCACCGGTGCTGCCGAGGCCCGTTTCGGGGCAGGCGCACGGCCTTCCGCGATCGTTCTGACGCACGGTCATTTCGACCATGTCGGCGCGCTGGAAAGCCTGGCGGAGACCTGGGACGTGCCGGTTTACGCCCACGCCCTGGAGCACCCCTATCTCGATGGCTCGGCCGCCTACCCGCCGGGCGATCCGACGGTGGGCGGCGGCCTCATGGCGGGCCTGTCGGGCTTCTACCCGACGCGGCCCGTCAATGTCGCGTCGCGCCTGCGAACGCTGCCGGCGGACGGCACCGTGCCGGGTATGCCCGGCTGGAAATGGCTGCACACGCCGGGCCACGCGCCCGGCCACATCTCGCTGTGGCGGGAAGCGGACCGGGCCATGATCGTCGGCGACGCCTTCGTCACCACCACCCAGGAGTCCGCCTATGCGGTCGCGGTCCAGAGCCCGGTGATGCATGGGCCGCCCCGCTATTTCACGATCGACTGGAGCAAGGCTCGGGCCTCGGTCGAAACGCTCGCGACGCTGCACCCTCGCCTGGTCGTCACCGGACACGGCCGTGCCATGCAGGGCGAGGCCATGACGGACGCGCTCGGCACGCTGGCCAAGACCTTCGACCGCGTCGCCCGACCCGAGCGCGGCCGCTACGTCGATTTCCCGGCCAAGGCCGAAGATGGCTCCGCCTACGAGCGGCCGGGACCGACCTCCTTCAAACTGCTTCCGGATCTCAGGATGCGTCCCCAGCACAAGCCCCTGTCCCGTCAGGTCATCGTCATCACCGGCGCGTCGAGCGGCATCGGCCTGGCGACCGCGCTGGCGGCCGCCGAGCGGGGCGCCAGGGTCATGCTGGCCTCGCGTAACGAGAAGATCCTGGCCGATGTGGCGCACGACATCCAGGAGCGGGGCGGCGAGGCCCGCTACGTCGTGACGGATGTCTCCAGCCGCGAAGACCTCGAAACGCTCGCGGCCGAGACGATCCGCGCCTACGGCGGCTTCGACACCTGGGTCAACAACGCGGGTCTGTCGATCTTCGGCCGCATCGAGGACGTGTCGGACGAGGACCACCGGCGCCTCTTCGAGGTGAACTTCTGGGGGATCGTCTACGGTTCGACGGTGGCGCTCCGGCATTTGAAGACCGGCGGCGGGGCGCTGATCAACCTCGGCTCGGTGGCCTCCGACGTGGCTTTCCCCATCCAGGGCATGTACTGCGCCTCGAAACACGCCATCAAGGGCTTCACGGACGCATTGAGGATGGAGCTGGAGGAAGAGGGCGCGCCCGTCTCGGTCACGCTGATCAAGCCGGCCTCGATCGACACACCTTTTCCGGAACACGCCAAGAACTACATGGACCGGAATCCCAAGCTGCCGCCGCCGGTCTATGATCCGCGCGATGTCGCGGATGCCATCCTGCATGCGGCGGAGCGCGGGTCTCGCGACATCTACGTCGGCGGTGGCGGCAAGCTCATGAGTTCGCTGCGCAAGCGTCTGCCGCTGGCGACCGACTGGATGGGCGCACATGTCATGTCCAGGATGCAGGAAACGGACGGTCCCGCTCGGGAGCACGAGGGAGCACTCTACGCCGCGGGCCGCGACGGGGCGGTGCGCGGGTCCTCGCCGCACCATGTCATGAGGAGCCTCTACACCCGCGCGTCCCTGAACCCCGCGCTGACGGGCGCCATGTTGGCCGGCCTTGGCATCACGGCGGCGATCCTGACCCGCAGGTCCAGGCGGTAAGAGGCTTTCTCGCCTGGGTTCGTCCTTTCCCCACGGACGGGGAGGTCGAACCCACCGCGTCACCTCAAGCCGCGAGAGCCTTGTCGAAAGGCCGCAGCTCCTTGCGGTACCGTTCGAAGCAGCGCCGACCGGCCTCGAGCCGCATGAGGGCTCCTTCGGCGATGGCGGTCGCGACGCACGGCTCACCCTCAACGAGCGGGTAGATGGCTTCGGCGTTCCAGGCCAGCGAGTGCTTCACATCCAGGATCGAGTGGAGATCGAAATAGTGCCGGTCGCCCGGCGGCACGCCGAGGCGCTTCAGGCCGGCCGCGACGGCAGCCGCACGATCCGGAGCCGTCATTTCGATGACGCCGAGCGCTCCCACGGAATGGTAGGCGTAACGGCGGTTGGCCGCGAGGCCCGCCATGGTGTTGGCGAGCGCGAGCGCCTCCCAGACCGTGGTCTCCACATCGGGCTTGAGGCCGAGGCGGTCGGCGAGGTTCTCGAGCAAGGGCCCATGCATGCCCTTGGGTTTGCCGCGCCCCATCTCGTCCCAGTAGTTTCGCGCGAGTTCGAGCTTCGGTCGCAGGGGCAGCTTCACCTGGGTCAGTGCGGTCAAGTCCTCGAACCCGGCCTCTCCCGCAACCTCCTGGGTCAGAAACCATTTCATCTCGTCCATGCTGGCCGTTTCTGCGAGCCAGGGAAACAGGACGTCGTTCTGACCGGGTCCGGTCTGCTTGAGATCCTCGAACCACCGACCGAAGGCGCGGGCCTCCTGCGGCGCCTCGGCGGCGCGCTGGCGCACACCCTCCCGTTCCCTGTCGAGGTATTCGCCTTCGAGGCGTGCCATGTCGACGTATGCGAGCAGATCCTGGCGCCAATCGCCGTCCGGCAGGGCCGGGCTGAACCTTCGAGCATTGAAGGTGGTCAGCGACCTTTGCAACTGCAGGTCCGAGAGCGCATCCTGCTGATTCGGTGAAGTATCCATGATTCAGTCTTCTCTGGTCACTGTCAGAACGACGGCCGCGATACGGTCGGCCTCGGCATACATTCCCGCTTCGAGTTCTTCACCGAAAACGTCGGGGTCCATCTCGAAGTAGGACCATCGGTGCGTGGTTCCGGCCAGGCGCTGCTCCGCCGCAGTTCGGAACCCATCGACACCGTCCACGACCGCAGATCCCGTATAGAGGAGCAGCGTTCCCCCGGGCGACAGGCGGGCGATGGCAGCTTCGAGAATGGCAAGCGATAGACCCTCTCCCAAATGTCCTCCGCCGTGACGGTATGCACGCCCGCCGGGGTCGAGGAGGTAGGGTGGATTGGACACGATCAGATCGAAGGTGCCTTCCGTGTCCTTCAGGATGTCGCTGTGTCGCACCTCGGCGTTCGGTGTCCGGTTGAGCGCCGCGTTGATCCGCGCCAAGCGCAGCGCTGCAGCATTGATGTCGACCATGAGGACCTGCGCGTCCGGCGCGGCCGCGGCGATCAAGAGGCCACCGGGGCCCGCCCCACACCCGACGTCGACGGCCCGCGTGACGCCGGCCCGGCTCACCCCAAGATGAGCCTGTATGGCAATGGCGAACCGCACCGTATCGGGGCCGAAAAACACGGAGTCGGGCGAAAGGGTGGGATAGGCCGAGTGGAAGAAGAGCTGCTGCCCGAGGGTCGACAGCCGCACCGTGCTCCGCCAGCCATCTTCGCAGGCCACGAGGACGCCGGCTTCTTCCATGCGGGCCAACAGCGGCCGCGGGAGCAGATCCTCTGCGAAGGGACGGCTCCAGCCGAATACACCCGCGTAGTCCTTGGCCCACTCGTTGCCAGGTCGTCGGTTGACCCTTGCCTGGGTCGATGGCGTGACGGTGCTGAAATGGTAGCCGGCTTCAC